>CAYTNB010000102.1:0-9670 GCA_964439085.1 uncultured Desulfobulbia bacterium
GTAACATCATGTAGACTAACTAGAATGGCATCTTTATCCCTCTCGTCCTGGTAGGAAATAGAAAGGCAAGAGGCGTGAAAGCATGAGAGAGTACCGTTTATCTCCAACAGCAGTTCCTGAAAAACTGTAGTATTATTTTCTCCGGCCTCCTGGAGAAGAGGTTGAATCTGGTTGGCAGGTGTGGGGCCAAATAAACTGGCCAGAGTTTTATCCTTAATGTTGGATGTGGGGATACCAAGAGCTCTGGCTAAGACACGGTTTGCGAAGATCAGGCGGCCCTCAAGGCTGATGAGAAATATAAAGTCGTGAATATTATCACTAATGGTATTCAGCAAATGAGTTTGGCTGGCTAGTTGTCGGGACTTGGTCAACAGCTTCGCCGTTATTTTTTGCTCGCGGACGTTACTTCCGTAGAACCAGGCGGCCAGTAGCAGGGCGGCGGCCAGAATCAAGGTGAGAAACAGAATAATGTACAGGAAACGCTGATGTCGGCTTGGCTCACTTAATGCCTCGGCGGTAGTGATTTTTTGTACCAGAAGCCAAGGGAGGCCGGGCATTGCTCGACTGGTGGCCAACACCTCTCGACCGCTATAATCCTGTAACTGCTTGAATGAACCGGGATGATTAAGGGCGTAGGCTGCGGCCAGGTTTTTGTTGCTGGCTGCAAGTTCTCGTTCAAGTGGTGGTGTGCCGTCAGAAAGAGGTGATACATAGGTTACTAGATTGCCATGACGGCGTACCAGTAATGTCTCGTCGGTTTTGGTGATGGCAGCATTTGAATCAAGCAGCGGAAAAAGTGAGGTGGCGGCATTTTTGGTCGCCAGCAAAACGGCAACAGCTCCTTTCTCTGAACCTGGCATTTGCAAGGCGAAAACTGGTTGCAGAAAGGAGATAATAGGGGTCTCCCCATTGGCTATGAATACATCCTGAATCCGGGGCGCACCGTCTTTGGCAACGGCTGAAATTGCATGGCGCAGATCCTTGCTGAGGGATGGCATTCCCACTGTAGAGGTGATGACCTCCCCGTTTGGAGTGACCAGAGCCAAACCAGAATTGGCCTTGCGGGAGACGTTGGCGGGTATTGGCGGTGCGCCTGCTTTATCGTGAAAGCCGTAGCGGCTGGCAGAGGTGCGGATTAGGTTTCGGAGATAGGATAGTTGGGCCGATTCAGTGCCATCTTGGCTTTTCTGTTTTGATAGTTCCAGGGTATAGAGCTGTAATGAGCTGTTCTCAGCCAATTCATTAAGGCTGCTGAACTGCGAAGCTGCCCAATGTTGTATTCTGGCAGATTGACTGTCTGCCAGAATATTTAGGTGTACCTGCCAGGTGTCAATGTCCCGCTGGTGTTCATAACCAACCAGAGACGTAATTCCCCATATTCCCCCCATCACAAAAATAGTCAGAAGAGCAATGGCTCCGGTAATAATTTTTGTTGCCCGTTGATTACCTGTCTCTAAGAAATTATCCATTTACGATCTTTCTTGTTATCTAAATTTGGGTGGATTGGGTTATTCCGCTCCGTCTGATTATTTTCTTTCAGGTTCCTAGTAAATATGCATTTGCAAGCAGTCTTCGCCTAACCACGATGACGCTGGAGATAAACACAGACGTTGAAAAAACGAGGTCTTGGGTAAGTAACTTAAACTAAGTGGTAAATCATTTGGTTTGATAGTGTTTACGAGATTTTTCCCATTTCTGACACGAAAATAATTCATAATTTACTGAATATCTACAGCGTGAACGTGCTAATTAATGGCAGGAATATGCAGCCACCACTGTCTTTCATTGACCGAGTAAAGCGGGACATAGTGTAATATTTGGCGCTGTGACAATATCTCATTTGTTTGGTTATCTAAAACCAATACATCGCCGTGGTCAAAAAACAGTAACACTGCATGTTGAACCCGCAGGTTTGTGTCTTGCAGGATTAATAAGCGTATCTCGTCATTGCTGTATCCCAACCAGCGCAGGGAAAAAAATTTGGTAATGGCATAGTCCTCGCAGTCGCCGCCGTTACCGAGGAATTCCTTGGCAATTGCCCAATAATCATCCTTGCCGTAGTTATCAATATCAAGAACATAATCTTTCTGATTGGCGTAACGATTAACTGCCAAAAGTTGCTCGGAGCGGGGGGCATTCTTAATACTCTTGAGAAATGCCAGCCAGCGGTTCAGGTGGCAATGGTTAGAAAAACTGTCGGTGCAATCACCTTGAAGGACATCTTTGGTTATATGGCGTTCAATGGCACTCAGCCACTGGGGAAGATAGGACATATCATGCTGGATCTCTGCCTTCGTGTTGAAGATAGGAGGCTGGTTGCTTGCCTGGACGGTTGTTGAGAGCGCAGCAAGGATGGATATGAAGTAAAAAAAATGACAAGATGTTTTAATGGCACGAAAAGGCAAGTCGTTTCCCCTCTGCAAGATGCGGAACATCTGGACATTATTAAGAATTTTTTACCGTGTTCAATAGATCATGTCAAGCTATTACTTATGTGTCACGCCAGTTGACAATGGGGCTGGAATCTAACACGGCTTTAAATATCTGACTTGATCGCATATGGTCAAGTCATACCGCGTCGTAGTGATTTTTTAGGTGCGAGGTGGGGTATGCCTCGTGCCTAAAAAAATGCTACAACGCAGTAGGTCGGGCTTTTTGCGAGTGTATCAATGTTTATATCTTGTAAATATGATCGTTCATTAATTAACGAAGTCCTCGTTACTTTTATTGATTAACGGTAAATGTCTTGGTTATTATACATCTTTGTGGCTTAATAATAATTATAACACATTAATGTTGTAAGGTTTCCGGGAGAATGTTTTTACGTTATCAGGAAATTAAGCTTGTATAACAGGGCTTGAACGGTTTTTGCTGATTATGGCATGTTATGTGTATTATCTTACGGAATGTCTACTTGGGGCAAAAATATTAATTATAAATTAATGAGGTAAATAAAGAATGAATAATGGCGATATAGCTTTTATGTTGATTGCGACAGCTATGGTTATGTTGATGACTCCGGGGCTTGCCCTCTTCTATGGTGGCTTGGTACGGTCAAAGAATGTTCTAGCCACCATCATGCACAGCATTATTTGTTTGGGAGTTGTTTCTGTTATTTGGGTATTTTATGGTTATTCCTTGGCTTTTGCCCCCGATATTGGCGGCTTTATTGGCAGCTTGCAATTTGTTGGCCTACACGGTGTCGGGCTTACACCTGGGCCGTATGCTGACAATATTCCAGATCTTTTGTTTTGTGCATTTCAACTTATGTTTGCCATTATAACCCCAGCTCTTATCTCTGGTGCTATTGCTGAGAGAATGAAGTTTAGTGCCTATTTGCTGTTCATTATACTTTGGTGCAGTATTGTATATTTTCCGGTTTGCCATTGGGTATGGGGTGGTGGTTGGTTGGGTAAGATGGGTGCTCTTGATTTTGCGGGAGGCACAGTTATTCACATAAATTCTGGTGTAGCGGCACTGGTAGCGGCAATTATGCTTGGCCGCCGCCGGGGCTGGGGCAAAGAATCATTCCATCCTCATAATTTGCCTATGACTATTCTTGGGGCTGGTCTCCTCTGGTTCGGCTGGTTTGGATTTAATGCTGGCTCAGCACTTTCGGCTGGTAAGGTGGCTACATTGGCATTTTTTACTACTCAGGTGGCAACAGGCGCCGCAGTTTTATCATGGCTGATTGCGGAATGGTTGGTTCAGGGTAAACCGACAACCCTTGGAGCTGTTTCTGGTGCATTGGCCGGTTTGGTAGCGATAACTCCAGCTGCAGGTTTTGTGGGACCGCTGTCTGCTGTAATTATTGGTTTGGTGGCTGGAGCACTTTGCTATTTTGCAGTGTTGGCTAAATCAAAACTTGGTTATGATGATGCCCTGGACGTAGTGGGTGTGCATGGCGTTGGTGGTGTTTGGGGTGCCTTGGCGACAGGTTTATTTGCCTCGGTTGCCGTTAACGCAGATGGTGCCAATGGTCTGTTTTTTGGAAATGCGCACCAATTTGTTGTTCAGTTAGTTGGTGTTGTAGCCGTAATTGCGTATTCTGCAACCTGCACCTGGATTATCTTGAAAATTGTCGACTTGTTAGTGGGCGGCATACGTGTAAGTGAAGAGAATGAGATGCAGGGCCTAGATATTAGCCAGCATAGTGAGATTGGCTACACCTCTTGATGATCTTTTAAAATTGTGCATTATGTCGGGAAACTCTATCCTCACGGCATAATGTACAATTTTGTGTGGAGGGTACTTTCCTCCACAATCCCTCCCGTTTTAGAAAACACCTACCTTGACATCTATTTACCCAATAATTATTACCCATATTGATTGAATGATTGTACCTTGATGCTAACAGCATTTGTTGACGTTGCTCAAAATGCGTCACAATCCTTCCCGAACTTTTCCCATGTTTGCCATTGTTATGACCTTGAAATTTATCAAATCTTAATTGAATCGAAACTATTTCTTAATACAATGCAGGTAGAGTATTAAGTAGAAACTTAAGCTATTATGCTAAACGTAGAGGGATCGAAGATGGCTTGCATGCTCATCTTGACCGCTACTACCACTGGCTGTTATGTCATCTTGCCTCTTAAGCACTTTTTCCCCCGTTAGTTTGGATAAGTCAACGAGATAACGGCAGGATAGCATCTTTATATTCACGGGCCGACTTTTTCATACAGCTCTCCATCTGCTAGATAATACTTCCCCCCTTTAAGGAATCCTAACAGTTTGCAAAAGCAATTGATGAATTAACCAGCGAAGTATCCGGGAAAATGCTTTCCACTGGGCGATGTCTCCGTTGAAAACACCACTTACCATGGCGGTACCTTCGCTTTCAATCTGCCATATGAAAAATAGTTAACCGTTTTTTAATTTTTTCCTAACCGTGGGTAAAGGTTGGGTGTCTATCTTATGCTCATAACAGGCACAGGCATTTTTACTCACCTCCCCAAAAGGAACGTACAATGCAACAAAATCTATCATATGTTCAAAATGACAGCATGACAGGACAGCACTCGCAAGATGGTTCTGCCCAGACAGATCTTTCTTCGGGGATAGTTCTCATCGTTGAAGACGAAGAAGATATGGCACGCCTCCTTGACTACCGCCTGCGCCGGGAAGGTTATGTTACATTTACCGCTAAAGATGGCAAACTTGCATGCGCACTGGCAGAGGAATTAAGGCCTGACTGTATACTCCTGGATATTATGCTGCCGGAGATGAATGGCTGGGAGGTTTGTCGGCGTATACGACAGAATCCGGATGATAGTTTGGCTTCCACACCAATCATAATGCTTACTGCGCTCAGCGCTCAGCGGGAAAAAATTAAGGGTCTTGAACTCGGCGCTAATGTCTATATCCCCAAACCATATTCTGTCAAGGAAGTGTTGTTGAGTACCAAAATGCTCACCAACGAGCATAAATCCAGATCTACCCTGAACCTGGAGGTTGATCGACTCAGTTGCAGGAATGAAGACTATGCAGATATGCAAAGTCTTCTCTGTCATGAGCTACGCAACAAACTTCTGGGCATCACGGCCTTTTCCGGGCTACTCAAAAAAAACCTTGCAGAGGGGGCCACAGAGGACAACAAAAGGCAGCTGGCCTCCATACAACAAAGTGCCCTGCATATGACCTCCATCTCGGATGAACTTCTTTTTAGTAAAGAGGTGGGAGCTGATTATTTTAATTTGAAGAAGAAGCAGGTCGATCTGGAAAAGGCGGTAAGTGATGTGGTCATTCTAAGCCGCCAAATGGCCGAAACAAAAAATATCACTATTTCATATGAGCCATCTGCGCATACACAAAAAATACGAACTCATGCCAGCGGTATTAAAGTTATCATTTCAAATCTTCTTGAAAACGCAATTAAATATAGCCCACACAACTCAGAGGTAAGTGTTGGATGCTCCATTATTGACGGCGTGGAACTGATCCTGACGGTGCAGGATCAGGGACAAGGAATAACGGAACATGAAAAAACTAGAATCTTTGAGCAGTACTATCGGGGAGAAGAGGCAATGAATAATTCACAAGGCACTGGCTTGGGCCTTTATTCTGTGAAGAGGCTTCTAGACTCAATGGGGGGAGAGATAACGGTTGAAAGTAAACCCGGATATGGCAGTCTTTTTATGATATTGTTGGATGTCAGCTGATCCAGGGTCTTCGAACTTAATTTTTGATTAGCAGGAATAATTATGATGGAAATGATTAATGATGATCAGAACAACGCTGGTAACCGTGATGGCCGGGCACTTGAAAAAGCCGCAAAAATGATTTGCAATCTTAAATGCGGCTTATGCCCAATGCGGGAGAACGATTTTGGGGGATGCCCCTATGAGTGTACGGAAGATCTTAGGCCTTGGAGATGCTGGATGGCTCACTTGAGAGTGGCTGTGCCACAGAATTAGGTGCATAATTTATAGAATATTTATGTAAAAGGGTTTTGATGGCCCGCTCCAAATAATATATCGAGCAAGGTTTTTCAATATATTCATCGGCACCTACTGAAAAACCCAACATTCTGTCATTGTGCTGATCTTTGCTGGTTATCATTATTATCCATATTTGACTCGTATCCGGATTAGATTTTAATTTTTTGCATACATCCCGACCGTCCATTTTTGGCATGGAAATGTCCAAAAGCAGGATGTCCGGCAGATTCTCCTGGGCCAGCGAATAAGCTTCAGCCCCATCATAGGCGTTTAGTACCTCGAAGCCATTATTGTTCAAAAATTTTGTAAACTTGATGTGAGTTGTATGGTCATCATCGGCGATAAGAATTTTTTTAACTGCCCCATTCCCTTCTACCATTGTTCTGAGTTTGTTGTTCGCTTCCATTTTTTTGCCCCTTTTTTTGTTAACAAGATTAATGTGATAAATTATTGCTAGGTAACTTCTCCAAAAGTGGTGGTAAGTGGTATTGTTGAACTTTTCTGGATTCCGGCTAAAAACATGCGGGAATTCAGGAGTTTCACCAACAGTTTTGGAGAAGTTACATTGCTAGGCCTGAGTCCTGACAAAATTCTGCATATAGGCCTGAGCTTCATCAATACTTTTTTCAAAGCGAAGAAACAGGTTTTGGCTGATCTGCGTATCTTCTGCCTTGCTTGCTTCTTCAAGTTCTTTGGCTACTCTGGCTAAATCACCAGCAAATACATTTAATGCCGCTCCCTTGATGGCGTGTACTTCTTTCTCTAACTGCAGATTGTTTTGGGTGTCAAAAGCTTGCCGGGTAGTTACTTTCTGTTGTTCCAGGCTTTTGCTGAAACTCTCGAACAGTTCGACGACGATCTCAGTGTCATCCTGCATTTCAGTCAGCAGATTGGATATGTCAACTGGGGTGGCACTCTGCTCGGAAGTCAACGGCGTACTTTTCGATGCGCCAATGTTATCTGTCAAGGTAGAGGGGAACCATTTTCGGGCCATGTCGATAAAATCATTTCTCTTCAGCGGCTTGGTAATGTAATCATCCATCCCGATTTTGATACATTGCTTGCGGTAACCTGCCAGGGCGTGGGCTGTCATGGCAATAATTGGTATCCTTGTTTCTTTGCTGGTTTCCTGCTCCCATTCTCTTATTTTAGCTGTTGCCTTGTAACCATCCATTACCGGCATCTGGATATCCATAAATACCAAATCATATTTTTGGTTCTTGATAAGCATCACTGCCAGTTCCCCGTCTTCAGCTTCATCAATGGCATATCCTGCCGATGACAGATAGTGGGAAGCAACTTTACGATTCGTGGGGTAATCTTCTACCAGTAGAATTTTGCCCAGCTTTGCCGCATCATTATTTGTAGAAGCTGTTGGCTTCATCTTTTTGTTCAAAGATTTACCTGTCTTAACGACGCCTGAAGCCCCCAAGGTTGAGCAGACAGTCATCTTCAACTCCTGGCGCAGAATAGGCTTGTTCATATAGCCTTGAATAGCAAGGTGATCCCAGTTTGTGTCGTCTTTTTTAGAACTGGAGGAGCGGAGAACGATGACCGGTGTGTGGCTCTCCGCAGTCTCTCTACCTCTTAGGCGGGAGACGAAATCAAAGCCGTTCATTACCGGCATATCGAAATCGGTAAGAATTAGATCAATTGCCGCAACGGAGTTTGCCATCTTATGGACAATGCCCAGGCCCTCCTGACCATTTGTGGCCTTTATCGGAATACACCCCCATGAATTCAGGTATTCCTCCAAAATAAAAAGAATAGTGGGGCTGTCGTCTACGATAAGAACACGTTTACCGGAGAGGATACGGTCATTTACCGGCACTATATCTTTGCGGTCGCTGGCTTCAGCAATGGGCAGGACGAACCAGAAAGTACTACCAGCCCCCTCTTCGCTTGAGACTCCGATCTCGCCACCCATAAGCTCCACCAGTTGCTTGGAAATGGTTGTCCCCAAGCCTGTCCCACCGTATAGTCTGGTCGTTGAGCCATCTGCCTGGCTGAAACTTTCGAATACGTCGGCAAGCTTTTTCTTCGGGATACCTATGCCTGAGTCCTTTATTGAGAAGCGGATGCGGTTTGTAGATGGGTATTTTTTATCTAATTCTACCTTGATGTATATTTCTCCTGTGTGGGTAAACTTCAGGGCGTTGCCGCAGAGGTTCGTTAACACCTGTCGAATTCTGCCGGGGTCACCAATTACTTGATCCGGGAGGTCTGGTGAAATAAAAAAGATGATCTCAAGTCCCTTTTGTTCACCCGCAAAAATAGTCGTCTGGACGACCTCTTCACAAAGCGAATACAGATCAAAGGCAATCGCCTCTATCTCAATCTTTCCTGCTTCGATTTTAGAAAAATCCAGAATGTCATTGATAATCCGGAGCAGTGAGTCGGCTTCATTATTAATGGTGCGAATGATATGATTCTGCTCCTCGGTCAGTTCCGTCTCTAAAGCTATGCTCGCCATGCCGAGAACGCCGTTCAGTGGTGTTCTAATTTCGTGGCTCATATTGGCTAAAAATTGGCTCTTGATTTTGTTGGCCTGCTCGGCATTTTGCTTGGCCTCTTCGAGATCAAGCCTTGCACGTTGCAGAACGCTAATATCCACAAAACTACAGATAAAATGTCTTCTGCCATCGAGCATGATTGCTGTTTCGGTCTTGATTACTGGTAACTCCTGGCCCTTGGCAGTAAATAACAGATGCTCCATGTTGTCGATTGACTCATCGGACTGGCACATACGGCACTCTTGCAGTCTTTGCGGACAAACGGACTCGTAGCAATGTTCCCCAATTAACTGCCGCCGGTGCGCTCCTATCATTGTCTGGGCTGCGGGGTTGGCATCGACGATGACATGCGTTTTGGCATCGATAATTATGACGCCTGCCTGTACGGAATCGAATATAGTTTTAAGCCGCTGCTGGTTTAAACGAAGCTCCTTCTCGATCCGTTTTCTCTCTTCATTTTCCTTAACAAGCAAATTTTTGGAAACTTTGGTACTGTCCAGGCTGTCCAACATGAAATTAATGCCTTTGCTAAGTTCGCCGATTTCATCATTGAAGCTTATCGCAATTCTCTCTGGAGAGTCTTGTTTATTATTCTTTTGTTGTGGGGATTCAATAATGTCATTTGCTCCGGAAAGTGTATCTCTTAATTTCTGATCCGAAGGTGATGCCACTAAGGCATTTTTTGAAAAATCTCCCGTCGCAGGTGTCTCCAACATG
>CAYTNB010000103.1:0-9654 GCA_964439085.1 uncultured Desulfobulbia bacterium
TCGTTGATGTGCCAATATGGCACAATCATAAGCGAATTCGTAGAATATAGTTGGTTCAACATAGGTATAACTGATACTACGGCAACCGCCTGCCACGGCAGCATCAACAATAGATTCCGGACTGCGCTGCCGCCCGACGATCTCCACATCTGCCACGTGCGGATATTGCGAAATTTCATAATTTTGACAATGGCGGCAACGGAAATTGCACCCCACAGTAGAGATAGAATAGGATGTAGATGAGGGCAGGAAGTGAAAGAGCGGCTTTTTCTCTATCGGATCAATATGCTCAGTCACCGTTCGGCCATAGACCATACTTGAAAGAATTCCAGCCCGATTTTCCCGTACACCACACAAGCCGCCTTTACCATCTCCTATGCGACAATGGTGATGGCAAAGACGGCATAAGGCCACATCATTTGCCTTCTTTTCATAAAAAAGTGCCTCTTTCAATTCCACCCCCCTTTTCTTTTTTCACATCGTCAATACCCTGCCCATATTACCATCATGGTCAGCAACTCCCTTATGAAGACTAATCTCTTTGCCCGCCTGAATTCCGTCGTTAAAACTGTCGGCATAAACAGTTGACGCAGTGGTTTTATAGCCTCCCAGACGAGGAAAGCGCTGAGCGACATAATTTCTCAATTTAAGCTTCTCGATCTCAAGCGTGTTTTGAACCCTCAAGGCCTTAGTATCTAAAGCAATGGAGTCAGAAATAACATCTCCCAGTTTTTGACCGCGCAGTTTGCTATAGAATCCTTGCAAAGCGCCCAAATAGTAGCTATTCCTGGCCCGCAGACCGTTACCCGAATATCTCCCTTTATTCTGCCGCCATAGGGCCGCTAATTTATGGTCAAGGAAATGATAACAATACTCAGCAATGGTCACATTTTCTACAGTACCCAACAATTCAATTGTCTTATTATAGCAATCTTGCCAAGGGTCATACAGATAGGAATAAACTATTTTAACATAGAAAAAATCCCGCAGAATTTCACAAATACGACGCTGAAATTTTTGTAATTTCTTCTTACCGGGATTTATAATAATGTAAGTATATGGACTGCGTTCCGAGTCGGTTAACTGTCCTAAATTGTATTTTACAATCAACTCATTGGCTTTTTGCATGGCCAAAACCGCTTCATTTTCATTATCCGATTTGGCTAAAGCCAAAAGTTTTTCAACTTTATCAATAAACTTCCGCCCCTGGGAAGTAAGAACACTACCCGCCTCCGAGATACCAATATTTCCATGTAAATCTCCCGATGCGCCGCAATATTCAGGTGGCACACCAATCATGGAACAAGCCCTCTGAAAACCAGCACCGTGCCCAGCCATTGGCAAATGAAAAAGATCAGAACATATTTGATGCGCCATCTCATGCTTCAAGACATTCAAAGCCGACTGCCAGGTATAGCCATAAATGAGAGACGAACTTATTTGGATTGTGCGAGAATCTGACAACCAGGCTCCCATTAACTTTTTGCTACGAATAATTTCAAAAGAAGGAGTACATAAATTAATACGATAATCCCAGCAAATAGTTTTAAATTCTCTAAATAATTGTTGAGCCCATATACGAAAATATTTAACCTCGTCTAAATCAAAATATTCAGGCACCAAAGAAACCTCTCGAACACATTTAAATTAGGGAAAAACTACACATCCCGGCTCGTCTCTGGGCCAGTAAAGAAATAACCTGGCCCAAATAAGAGCGTAATATCAGCCAAGTTATCTCTTTACAGACACAGAGCAAAAAACTCAGAATCCAGAACGATAATCAAATGCCAGGATACTGCCCGAGTATGTAAGCCGTAGCGAAAAGTTGGAAAATTGAGACCAGTTTCTTGATCATTCTAGTACAAGTGCCATCACTTGATGCACTCGTAAAAAGTCTCGGGATGGCTAAGTAGCTAAGCGTAGACTGTGAAAAGTTTGATATACAGATAAGCAAACGGAGTGAGACTCCGAGGCGTAGCAATTTTTTAGGTGCGAGGCCATACATATGGTATGCCTCGTGCCTAAAAAATTGCCACAACGCAGTAGATCGGATTGCTATGCCCTTTTGGTACTTTTTGTGACGCCATCATCACTTAATCGGCATCATAATATTAACACCGGGAATATCCTGGCTGGAGCCCACAGAAATTCGATGCGCCAACGGCAAGACATATTTATTATAATTCTTGTTAATCTGCCCTTTCATCGTAAATTTGTCTGTAGGCCTAATCTTAAGGAAGAAAACACCGGCCATCAGACGAATTGAATACACGCCGTTTTCATCGGTAAAAGCTGAAGCAAACACAGGCAAGGAGCCCTTTTCATTTTTAGAATAGGCCTCAACGGCGAATCCTACAACAGGTTTTTTAAACTGATCAAGAAGACGACCACTCACCACTGATACCGGCGATGCCGACCGACCTGCGAACATATCTGCCGGAATCTTTATCTCACCCATATTGCTGATCTTACCGATTTTCACCTCAACTCTCTGGACAGTACCATCTTTTTTACTGCTAACATAGAGCCATTCGTCACTATGCGCCCTGGTATGTTCCAGGTCATCGGGCATCTTAATGACTCCATACCAGTATTTGCCAGGTGGAATAGTCGCCGAGAACCGCCCATCATCAATGATTGGCGTAGCAACATCTGAGAACCAATCATAGCCCTGCGGAATTGGTACGGGGCCTAAATCAGTACTAAAAAATAGCGCCACAGCATGTTGCAACGGCCTCCCATCGGCAGAAAAGAAACGGCCTTCTACCCTGCCAGTCTTTTGCGACGCTGCCAAAAGCGGCACCGCACACAGACAAAGCAGAAAAGCAATTAGAAGAACGGATAATCGTCTAGTCATTATACCCTCTCTTTTCAATATATTAAACTCGAGGTGGCCCTAACTATCCAGTTACATGATAGAGTTAAGCGCTGGTTGCAGCCCCACCTGAGCAGTTAGAGATTGCCAGTCTACGAGTCCTGATCTCTTAATCTAGTGCTGCACACATATAGGCTCTTGCCAATCAAGAGTTGCACCAGTTATCACATTGCTAAAGGCCGATTTATCATTTACCCTTATTGCCCGTACTCTATAAGAGTAAGTTGTATTTGGTTGAATCCACGTAGTATTAGTATAGGTTTTCACCCCTGGCCCCACCGTATCAAGCAAGACAAAGCGTCCGTTCTCCAGCATCTTCTCGATTTCAAAGCCGGTCTCATCGGCACTATTGTCACTCCAGTCAAGAATGATTGCCATTCCATCAACAGTCGCCAATAAATTTGAGGGAGCAGCTGGGGCAGTTTTGCTACACACTACCGAGTAGAGATTTGCCGCCACCGGATCCCAGGCGCAACCCAAAGACTTGGTAGGTGTCACCCGATAACAATAATCGGTAGATGGCATAACATTGGTATCTGAGTAAATATTGGTAAATCTGAAATCACTGACCAACACATGAATAGTAGCCGCCTCTGCCCGGTTGGTATTGGGGCCAAAATTCACTGAATCAGGCATAGAGTCAGATAATATGGGCACTGAGGATTGGCCTTTAGTCCAAGCACCAGCCGTCCAGGCAGAACCAGTCAAAACATTACCACTTCTGGTAATCCTTAACGTCCCGGAGGTGTCACTGGTTAATAACCAGTCAGTGGTGGTAACATTGTTAACTCGCATAGTCATCTGGTATTTATCGCCAGTCGAAGTAGCCATATGCTGAACATATATATAATCATACAATAACGGCCCGGCACCGTCAGGGTCGGGAAAAGATACCCGTAAACGCATATATATATGATCAGACGTAACGCTACCTATTCTACCCTCCGGCAAGGTATAATCAACCCGAAGATCAAAATCGTTACTTCCCAGAAAAGTGCCTGGATCCACTTTATAAAGTTTTGCAGCATTATAACCGCTGCCTCCTCCCGTTGAAGAAACCCTGAAATCAACTGCACCATTCATTTCTGATATCGAAGCACTACCACTGGCATCACTAATATCAACGGGCGGCGTAGTAGAAGACACTGTTTCCAGCCAAGCTGAATATGTCCAAAAAGTCGGATCAATACCAAGGCTCAAATCCTCCAGGGACTGCACAGTACTCAGGGCCTGGAAATTGGAGCATACTGCGCCTTCACAACGCTCTAGACTAAAACCATCCTCGTCCAGATTAGCATCCGTCCAACTGACATTAATCTGCCTGATATCGGAGGTACCGACTAACTCTTTGGCATCTAAATCATTAACGGGCACTGGCGTAGTACTGGTAACCTCAACCAGTGCCGTATAACCAGATGACCATTGGCTACCATTTACCGCCTTAACCCTGTAACGATAGGTAGTGCCGCTACAGAGACTGGTATCCGTAAAGCTGGTCACGTCCGGGCCAACCGGTGAACCGAGCACCTCGGTAAACCCGGTGCAACCATTGCCTTCACATCGTTCAATAACGAAACCGGTTTCAGACTCCGTACTATTGACCCATTTTAGATCGGCCTCTGTGGTATTGATAAAATCAACACTGAGAGGATCAGGGGACGCAATGCTACTAGTTGCCAGTACCTGATTACTAAAAGGACTACACCAGCTATTATCTGCCACACCCGGATCAATATCGACCTTGCAGGCCTGAACCTGATAGCAATATGTCATGGCCGCAGAGACAGAGGTATCGGTATAAGAAGTGGTTCCGGCCGGTAGGCTCGGCAAACTGACAAAATTGGCACAATTTCCATCGCCCCGTTGCATAACAACATTACTCTCATCACTGGAGTTTCTGTTCCAGGCCAATTCGATCCGCACCTCAGAGCCGGGGTTACTAACCAGACTTGAGGGGGCCGCCGCAGCAGAAGTGGTAACAACGAGAATATTACTATATCCAGATGACCAGCCACCCCCGTTATTAACGGCCCGCACTCTGTAGCTATATGTGGAAGCTGGTAACAGAGTCAGGTCAGGATAAGAATTTATCCCTGCAGCAGTTTCATATATTTTAACGAAGGGATCTGTGCCAACACAACTTCCAGCGCACCGTTCAATCTCAAAACCGCTTTCTGAAGTAGTCGTGTCATCCCAGAGAACATCGGCCTCCGTGCTGTTAATTAGCCCTGCTCGTAGATTTGCGGGCGGAATAATCTGGGTTGTAACTTCAACCAGGGATGCATAATTGTGATCCCACAAGCAGATTCCTTTAAATGGATAAACTTTATAGGTGTAAGTGGTACCAGGGGGATTTATCCCGGCATCTCTATCGAGGTAATTGTAATTATTTACAACATCACTGGTATAGCTAAAATTATCAATAATGGTATGCAACGTCTCGGCTTCATTACTTTCAGCATGCGAGGTAAAACCAACCCATGTTGGCACAACTCCGCTTGTTGCTGCCTGCACGCTATACAACGAGAACCAGCCGTTAATAGTCCAAATATAGCAGGACAAGGTGTTACCAACCCTGGTTAACCTCAATTTACCACCAGTATCGGTGGTAGGTACACTATTACTACCGGCAACACTACCTATCTTGCTATAGGCGCTATAATAATTATTACCGGTATTAAAGCCCCTCTCCACGTAGATAAGATCGGCGCCCAAATTAATTTGCATACGCAGAGGAATAAAGTTTTGGGTCAAGGTATTAGAAATATTACCATCCGGCATATTATATTCAACTCGAACATCGAAGTTTCCATTGCCCAAAGCAGCAAGCATACTGCTTTTGCCCCTAAGCCTGCTATAGTTATATTGTGTATCAACACCACCACCAGTGGATGTCGTAACCATATCAACAGCCCCATTTACGGCAGTGATTACCGATGCCCCTGAGGTATCAGACAGATTGATGGGCGGAGTAGTTGAGCTAACAGTTTGCAAATGACCCTCCTGGCTCCAGGTAGTCGCATCAATACCATTATAGAAGTTATCTACAAAATCAAAATCCATCTCACCAATAATATCAGCCTGGGTCGATACACATGCAGAACCGATGCAACGTTCTATCTTATAACCACTCTCCTCGCTCATATTATCATCCCAGCCAAGAAGTGTTTCTGTCTCAGAGGGACTACTACCCGTAAGATTTCCGGGGACAATCGGCAGAACAGGCGAAGCCCCCGCCGGACCGTCCTGATCCATAACCTCAACACCCCCAACTACAGCAGCTATTCTATAACGGTAGGTATCGGGTTCACAAATGTCAGTATCTGAATAAGAAACTGTACTGGCCGGCAAATCCAGTCCAATCTGGACATAATTTGTACAACCTGCCCCCTTACATCGTAAAACTCTGTTGGCCGTCGCAGATCCCGCTTTATTAGACCAGGTAATATTTATGGTTGTGGTATCAACTCCAGTGGCAGTCACATTAGTTGGCCCCGGCGGCGACGGCATGGTGACCTCCAGCGGGGCGCTAGCCACATGGAACTGACAACCGGCATTTCTATCAGTTGTAACCCGATATGTATAAGTTGTTAAGGGAGCCAGCCCACTGTCCACATAAGTACCATGGTATAATTTTTTCACCTCAGCGTCGTCCAGAGCGTGGATAGAAACTGAAACATCGTCGATATAGCCTTTAAAGTCACCCAAAAGGCTACTTTCCGGCAAGGCAATTCCCAACGTAAGTTGCGAAGCAGCACTTGAGGCCAGATAGCCACTATAATCAGACCACTGCCCCAGCAGAGCACCATCCAAATATATTTTTAAAGGATTGGGGTCATTCCATTCATAGGTCAGAACCAAATGATACCATGTATTATTTTGAATATTTGCCTCAATGGATTTAACGCTGTCTGCACCGGAATAAGAGTCAACATATACTTCAAGGGCAGTTCCCTGTGAGCCTATCTCCAGGTTATCATTATTTGTGTCTGATGATTGGGCAATCAGGACGTTATTCACGCCATGCCCGGAAGCCGAAGTTTGATCAGCTGTCCTGTTAAACCAGAGAGATACGCTCAAGGAGGAAGGCGCATCCAGCTCATCAATATCACCCAGGGTTATATAGTCATCATTACCATCAAAATAGGCGGCTTCATGGTGTTCACCCATACTGGCCGGCGTAGTATTACCATAGGCTGTACCGGAATGACCGGCGAAAGAGGAATCCGCTACCTCGCCAACGGTGCCGTTCCAACTTGTATCCTCCATATTAAGGGTAAACTTGGTAGCCATGCTATCATGCAGCGCCTTGATTTCTGTAGCGCTTAAGGCTCGATTAAAGACTCCCACCTCATCCATCTGACCAGTGTAACTGCTGGTGGTGTACCCTGTACGAGCCCCTATATATTGTAGAGTCGTATCGGCAACCAGCTCAGTGACCGGTGCCGAGGTATTACAATTATTATAGCCATAATCAGCTGTCTCACCAAAATACTTACCATTAACATAGAGAAAGGCATGGGCATTATCAAAGACAATAGAATACATAGTCCAGTCACGATTTTTGGCCACTCCATTAAAGCTGAAATAATTACAATTATTATCGGTTTCAGCATACAAAGACGAACTTCGAGATTCAATGATTGACACCGTACCTCCGCTGGCCCCCAGAGAAAACAGACCACTACTATTTGTAGTTGCGGGCCTCATCCACCAGGACAAGGTAGAATGGTTACGGCTTAGAACTATAGGATTTTTTAGCTTTATGTAATTAGAGTTTAAGTTGGCGAAATTTCCGGCCCTGCCCTTGACATCACTAAAAAGATTTGAGGTGCCCATATAATAGACAGAACCAGGGTTAGCGCCGGCGCTATCTGCAACCACATCAGTCCCTGCTGGATAAGTCCAGGCGATTTCATCCATTTTATAATGCAAAGTATAATCAGCAGGAGGAGCTGTCGGATAACTACTAGCCACACTGCCAACCGGATTAAAAGCACTTGTCCCAGCCGTACAGTTAGCGAGAGTATCATTGCATCGTTCAACGGTAAAACCATCCTTGGCCGCATTGCTGTCAAGCCAGGACATACCTACCTCCGACTCACTTATTGGTGAAGCAATAAAACTATATGGCACCACAACTGCCGGAGTAGAAGCCTCGGCAGGCACAGCCGTAAGCGGATTAGCTGGCCAGACAGAGTTAACAGCCGTTATCTGATACTGAAAAGTGGCATTTTCACAGGCCGACATGTCATGAAATTTATTTACCCCCGGCCCCGTGGTAGCAATTTCTGTGAATGCAGGACAATCAACTCCCACTTCGCAACGACCAATTGAGAATCCAGTCTCCCATGTCGTATGATTTGCCCAGGTCAAGTCAATGCGGCTGGAATTTATTGTTTTAGCCGCCAGATTGTCAGGGGCAACGATGGTCGGAGTAGCTTCGGCTTCGTTGCTATATATCGTAGGCCAGCCACTAGCACCTGCCTTAACAGCCCTTATCCTGTAACGATAGAGATGATCGGGTAAGAGTCCTCCCCCAAGGCCGTTGTCAATATAGCTCCCCTGACCCACCGCAGGCGGTACGCTGGCAACCAAAATAAAATTGGAACAACCAGCCCCCTCACAGCGTTCAACATCAAAACCAGTTTCATCGTTATTTGAATCATTCCAGGTCAAAATATTTTCCTGCTCGGAATAACGGGCCGCCAGGAGGGTATCAGGTGCTGGCGGTACAGGCAAAGTCACATCAACAGTACATGGACTGAGCCAAGTCCAATTAGCAGGTACCCCTTTAAAGGCCTCAATTTGGTAGGTATAAGATGTCCCAGGAACAGCAGTATTATCAGTAACATTTTTAATATCGGATGCTGTAGTGCCAAGCCGACAATTGGCGACATCAGGATCACAACTGCTTACACAACCAACTCCCACACAACGATCAAGATGATAGCCATCCTCGGTGCCAAAATTATCCACCCAATCCAGATCAACGGTATTACTGTCAGTAATAACAGCATTCAACGGACAGGGAGTTAAGAGTATAGGCGAGGCCGTGCCAGAAGCAGTTGGACCCTCCCAATTACAGGAAGCAGTCTTATTAGCAGTCACCTGATAATTATAGGTATGCCCTGGTAAGACATTTGCGTCCAAATCCTTATATATTCCGATGGTAGTCAAAGCCGCAACCTCAGTATCGGACAAGGCCCGATTAAAAACCCTTACCTCGTCAATCGTACCATGGAAATTACCATAAGGGCCACCGCCTGCCTTCTGAGGGGCATAGACATTGGTCTTAGGTGAGATCAGACCAGTCAAAACGCGGTTGCCATTCAAATAAATACGGGGCTGTTTATTGGTATAGGTAACAACAATATAATTCCAGCCGGTACCTATATCTCCTTGATAAACTGCCAGTGGCGGCATGTACCCGCCGCTATGTTCATAAACCGAAATACCGTTTGTGCCCACCGAGACCCCAGCGCCTGAATCATTAGTTGAAGCCGACATATCTGGGCCAAACAGCCAGTGTTGACCAGATGTGCCCGTGGTGGTGATAGTGGACTGTGGATCAATCTCGTGGGTATCGACAGCCTTAACCCAAGCGGCCATGGTAAAATTATTGGCAGGCAGACCATTGGGGTAAAACCAGTCCAGCCGATCATCGACGCCATCAAAACTGCCGCCGGTGCCAATACGTCCCTGAGTAGTAATGGCCGCACCATATTTAGCAGTAGCATTAGTTCCATTGCCAGATGTATCAATTATTTCACCAGCAG
>CAYTNB010000104.1:0-9611 GCA_964439085.1 uncultured Desulfobulbia bacterium
ATGGTCGGAGGCAATGCGTAACGAGATCCAGGATAAATTGGCTATTTCTGCCACTGACAATTATGGCCTTAGTGAAGTAATGGGGCCTGGAGTTGCCGGTGAGTGTCTGGAACGGCACGGCCTGCATATAAATGAAGATCACTTTCTTGTTGAGATAATCAATCCAGAGACCCTTGAACCCGCCCTTCCGGGCGAAATTGGTGAGATTGTTGTCACTACTCTGACTAAGGAGGCCTTTCCGGTTATTCGTTATCGCACCCGAGATTTAACCCGCTTGATTTCGGAACCGTGTTCCTGTGGCCGAACCTTTACCCGCATGGAACGGATATTGGGACGCAGTGATGATATGTTGATTATCAAGGGAGTTAATGTTTATCCGTCGCAGATTGAGGCGATCCTGCTAGAGGTAGAAGGCACAAAGCCTCATTATCAAATTGTCGTGGAACGTCAGGCCCGTCTCGATAAGATTACTGTTATGGTGGAGGTTATTGAATCCATCTTCTTTGATCAGATGAAGAAACAACGTCAGCTCATTGATTTTATAAAACACCGTTTGGCTACGGAATTGGGGATAGGAGTAGATGTGAAATTAGTTGAGGAAAAAAGCCTCGAACGTTCGGAAGGTAAGGCTAAACGCATTATTGATAAACGGTAGCGTTTTAATAGAACTGCCGTTTCTGTGTCTCCTACAAAGTCAGACAGAGTAGCAGCCAATTCTATCTGGACATGTTTAGCCATAAAGTGTATAATCCACGGCTCTGCGTGACTATTCATACGTTCGTAAAAACTCTCAGCCTTAAAAAAAAGGATATTTTGTGCTTAAAATAAAATGCGGGTTTATCCAGCAATGACTAGATGTGATAAGGATGAGAATACTCGGGAAAAGAACGGCCTGTTCATAGATGATCGGCAAAAACTGGAGGCAATTCTGGCTGCCTTGGGCGATGGAATAACCATGCAGGATACAAAATTTCGGGTTTTGTATCAGAACGTTGTGCATCAGGAGAGGCAGGGGGATCAAAAGGGAAGGTATTGTTATGAGGTCTATCAGGGGCGCACTGATATTTGTCCAGGATGTCTATTGCAAAAGACCTTTGCCGATGGTCAGGTACACCACCGGGAACACGTTATTAGAAATGAGGCAGGGACATCATATCACGAGATATCTTCGAGCCCAGTTCGTGATAATCAAGGCAACGTTGTTGCCGCTCTTGAGACATTACGTGATATAACGGTTCGAAAAAAACTTGAGCGGCAATTATTGCAGTCTCAAAAAATGGAAGCTATTGGTCGCCTCACCGGTGGAGTCGCTCATGATTTCAATAATTTACTGACCGTGATTATGGGTTACAGCGAAATAGTCATGGCTGGGGTATCTGAAGATAACCCGCTCTATGATCCACTTAAGGCCATTAATGATGCTGGTTACAAAGCCTCTCAGCTCACCAGTCAGCTTTTGGCCTTTAGCCGCAATCAGCAACTTCAGATGAAGCCTATGAACCTGAATATAATTTTGGCTGATATGGCTAAAATTTTGGCCAGGATGATTGGTGAAGACGTTGAATTAAAAATAAATAAGGCGACGGAAACTGCCAATATATGCGCTGACGAAACTCAACTGACGCAAATTATCATGAATTTGGCTGTAAATGCCAGGGACGCCATGCCTGACGGCGGAATCTTGACTATTGAGACTAGCCGGGTTGAACTTGATGATGAATTTGTTCGGCAGTATGAAGGCTTTGAACCTGGTTCTTATGTCCAGCTGATTGTAAGTGACACGGGTTGTGGGATGGGCCCTGAAATACAGAAAAAGATGTTTGATCCCTTCTTTACGACCAAAGAAGTTGGTAGAGGGACAGGTCTGGGTCTGTCAACTGTCTACGGCATTATCAGGCAGCACCAGGGGCACGTTGTTGTCTATAGTGAGATGGGGCAGGGGACATCATTTAAAATTTATTTTCCGGAGACAACGGACGACCTCCGTCCTGTTGAAAATTGCAGTGTTGCGGTGGTTGGTGGTACAGAGACAATCTTGATTGTTGATGATGAACAGTCCATCTGCGATTTAATTGAAAGAAGCTTACAGCCCTTGGGATATAACATTCTGAAGGCGAATACTTGGGAAGAGGCAATTAGAATTTCTGAAGAGCAGCTCCGAAATATTGACCTATTACTTACCGATGTAATTATGCCTAAAGTGAATGGCCGACAGCTTGCCGAACGGCTGTGCGCTGTGAACCCCGCATTGTCGGTTATTTATATGTCTGGTTATACCGAAAATGTTATCGCTGCCCGAGGCATAATTACAGCCGACATTGTCTATCTGTCCAAGCCTATCATCCGGGAAGAAATGACTCGTAAAATTCGTGAAGTACTAGATGTGAAGTAACGAAAACACCTCAGAACTCCAGGATGTTAGCGGGATTCTGAGGTGTTTTATAAACTAAATCAGCAGAAGTAATTAGTTTACAGCTTCGGCCAAGCGGCTGCCAGCTTTAAATTTTGCTACATTTTTGGCGGCTATCTTGATAGGTTTTCCTGTCTGCGGGTTGCGGCCCGTTCTTGCGGCCCGTCTGGAAACAGAAAAAGTTCCGAAACCAACCAAGGTGACGGAATCGTCCTTGGCTAAACTCCCCTTTATCGCATTCATGAAGCCAGATAGTGCCTTATCTGCGGCAAATTGTGATATACCCGCAGAAGTCGCAATTGATTTTACCAATTCAGCCTTATTCATCTACATCTCCTCTCTAAAAAAATTGTATAAAAATAAAATCCTTATTTGTTTCAATAATAACTAACGCTAAAATTGTTCCACCTAAGGGGCAATCGCCTATCTCTGCTTAACTTCCTACCAAGATCGGCGGCGGTTGTCAACTATCTGCCAGGCTTTTTCTGTGGGGAATAATAGCTTATTATGTCATAATCACCTCGTCTAATTTAACTTAATAGTAAAAATCATAGGATTCATTATGGATATTCACCATTTACACATATTTGCGGCCGTGTACCGCCATAAAAGTTTTACCAAAGCAGCCCGCAAGATTAATATCTCGCAGCCCACAGTTAGTGAGCACATAAAAAATCTTGAAAACGAGTTGGACTGTAGGCTTTTTGACAGAATAGCGAAGGGGATTGAGCCAACTTTATCGGCCCAAAAACTGTTTCCAAGGGCACTCCGAATACTCGAGGAGGTGGCTAGTGTCAAAGATGATTTCTTTGGTGGAGAAAATACGGTTAAAGGTGAAATAGTTTTGGGGGCGAGTACAATTCCAGGCACCTATATTATTTCGCCAATAATTAAACGCTTTCAAAAAATGTTCCCTGATATATTTTTTCAGGTAAGAATTGGTGACTCCTCCCAAATAAATAGAATGGTTCTGGACAATGAACTGCTCTGTGGAATTGTTGGTGCCAAAATGGACGTAGACACCTTGTTGTATGAACCATTTTTCAAGGATAGACTGTGCATGGTGGCTGCCCCGGAACTTGTCAAAAAAAAGGTCTTTAAGCCCAAAGATTTGCGTGATCTCTCCTTTGTCCTCCGGGAGGATGGTTCTGGCACAAGAAAGTCGATGGAGGATAATTTTGAGAGGGTGGGGTTTAAGCTTCGACGAGAACAGGTCACCGCTGAATTTAGTTCCACGGCCTCTATTAGGGAAGCCGCAAAATGTGGTTTAGGTGTGGCGGTTATTTCATACCTTGCGGTACTTGACGAGATAAGGACGGGGACGCTGTGCGAAATATCACTGCAAAACGAGAAAATGGAAAGATATTTTTATTTGGTGCACCGCAAGAATAGAACCTTGCCGAGTCATTATTTGAAATTATGCCAATTTTTAAAACAAGCAGATAAAAACACATTCGATAAAACAGGGATTAGGTCTGTTTGAACATCCTTCCCGCTTTATCGAATATATTAAGGGGCCGACCAAAAATAACTTCACAGAACCGCTAAGACAATCTGATGCAGATAGCGGTTCTGTGAAGTTATTTTAGCACAGGCCCTAAGTAAGCGTAGGCTTCAAAAAGTTTGATGGCGTAGTGATTTTTTAAGGTGCGAGGCCATACATCTGGAGGTCGTGCCTAAAAATTTGCTACAACGCAGTAGATCGGACTTTTTACGATGCTATAAAATTTGTCTGATACCTTTTTTTCCTGTAGTATAAAAATAGACAACGTGAATTTGGTCACTCATCTAATTTATTTTAAGAAAACAATATGTATAGACTAGACGATTATGAGAAAAATTCTAAATTTAAAAGATTCAGGCCCAGATAAAATGAATGATCCTGTGGTGCAAAACAGTTTATGCCTAAAAAGTGTCTGCAATATACTGCAGACTTTTAAGATAAGCTCACGCCTGCAGTATTTTCCCGAATACATAAAAGATCAAAAAATTGATACAATTATCGTAGCATATGCGATTAACGACCATCTGATTTATTCGAACAAATACCTAAAGGTTGTTGAGAATGGAGGTCAGCCACAACTTCATCTGATTATCCAGAACCAACCGCTTGCTATTGATCGTATCAGAAGCTTTCAAATATTTTTACCGTACATAGAAAGAAAAGAAATTGATTACAGGAAAAATGTCCATTCGTCTGGTGGCGCGGTTGAAGTCCATGAAAGAAATGCTAAAGATTTTATTCCTGGTAATTCTATTACCTTGTTTGTCCGAGATAAAAAAGTAAAAGGTATTCCGCACCTTGATACTACTGTAGAAAAGAGAATTCTTTTAAAAGATGATATTTATGCTCATCGACCTCTCGTTATGCTTACTCCTTTACTTGATAGTTTTGAATGTGTTGATTTCCGGCGTTTCAATCGATTAAATACAAATATTCCATGCCTTTTTTCGCTTGGGAAAGAATTTGGTGATCAGAAAAGTATGATTCAGGACTTTTCCGAAAGATTTATCCGGTTTGAGTTCTCAAAGGACAATGAGAGAACCATCCGCAGACTCACAGTTGACAGCAAAGTGTTTCTAAAGGTACTCTTGGGGCAGGATGATGAAAATATAGTCTTTCGAGGGAAAATTTTTCGGATTCGTAAATGTTTTGTTGTTGTAGCCTTGCAAAATATAATGAAGGACGGGATATTTCAAAATATTGGCGATTTGGATGAAATATATATTAAGTCTACAATGCTAGGTCATAACGCTACACTACAATGCTCCTGAGCAGCGGATACTTTTATCCTGTTTTTATCCGCATTCCTTATCTCGCTGAGCCAATACGACGAGATAACGCTTCGAACTCACTTGCCCGCCTGCATTTAACTTTCCGTGTGCTTCTGTGTACTCCTCAATGGGGTTTGAACAGAATGTTTCTGTGGCTAAAAAAAATCAGTTCGCCTGCAGGGCGTTATGTTCATCAGTTACAATCAAGAACCCTACGAATTTTCTCTATCAATAAAGTTGGTGTCAGCGGTTTTGGTAGATAATTAACTTCCGCATCAAGAATGCCATGTGATGCAATTGCATTTTCTGTATAGCCAGATATAAACATGATTTTCATTGAGGGGCGATCTGCATGAATTATTTCTGCTAGTTCCTTGCCGTTCATCCCGGGCATAATAACGTCGGTCAGTAATAAATGAATATCTTCCGGGGTGGTATGGACAATGTTTATCGCATCCGTTCCGCACGAAGCTTCGAGACATTTATAGCCAAATGGTTCAAGTGTATCTATAATAAGTTTACGAATGGATTGTTCATCATCAACCACCAAAATGGTTTCTTCGCCATGTGACAACACAATGTTTTGTTTTTCTTCCGGGACTACGGATTTATCACAAGACGGAAAATATATTTTAAAAGTTGTACCCTTGCCAAGCTCGCTATAGACAAATACCTGGCCGCTATGCTGCTTGATAATTCCATGTACGGTGGCAAGTCCGAGTCCAGTGCCTTTACCTCTCTCTTTTGTTGTAAAAAACGGGTCAAACAACTGTTCCAACACATCCTTTTCCATCCCTTCGCCAAAATCAGTAACAGCGAGCATAACATAAGATCCCGGCGTTACTTCTGGATGCAGTTTTGTGTATTCTTTATCCAAAATAATATCTTGTGTTTCGATTACGAGGCGTCCACCACATGGCATGGCATCTCTGGCATTGACTGCAAGATTCATAAGCACTTGTTCTATTTGACCTTGATCTGCTGCGACTATATCTCTGCTTGCCTTAAAATATGTGACAATTTCAATATCTTCTCCCAACATCTTGCCAAGAATTTTCACGAGAGAGCTGACCGTTTCGTTAATAGATACAGGCTTTATTTCAAGTACTTGTTTACGACTGAAAGCAAGGATCTGGCGGGTCAAAGCACTTGCTTTTTCTCCGGCACTACGAATTAATGCAATTTGCTCTCTATAAGGGTTGTCCACGGACATATTGAGCATTAGCAATTCACTGTAGCCGAGGATAGTTGTGAGAATATTGTTGAAATCGTGAGCAATTCCTCCTGCAAGCCTACCGATAGACTCCATTTTTTGAGCCTGCGCAAGTTGCTCTTCAAGTATCCTTTTTTCTTCGATTAATTTACGACCCTCTGTCAGATCATGAAGGCTCATGAAAATACTCTTAGGCTCCCCATCGCCTCCTTTTATTACCCTGATTACAATCTCTAAAGGCACACCCGCAGGATTGTCAGGATTGTCAGCCTCCATAATAATTACAGCATCTTCTTTTTCTTCTTGTGCAAGGCAAACAGGGCATGGGGTTAATTCTCCCTGCGGGTGTACAATTTCAGTTATATGTCTTCCGATGGCTTTTTTCGGTGAGCTCCTGGTCATACGATAAAAAGCTTTATTGGCTCGTATTATACGACGTTTTGTATCAAGCATATATATACTGTCATCGGACGAGTCCATTGCTGCCGCCCACTCAGCTTCATGGGTAGTACGTTCCTCTATAAGTTTTGTATTAATTTTTTCTGTCATAGGTACAAGACCTTTCATGTGAAATATCTACTGCTGAACAAGGGGATTGGGGAGAACTGGACGGCAGTGCTATCTGGTAAGGCGACGATATTTGATACGATGCGGTTGGCTGGCCTCCACCCCATAACGTCTCTTATAGTCTGCCTCGTATTCGGAATAATTGCCGTCGTACCAGACAATCTGGCTGTCACCTTCAAAGGCCATAATGTGGGTGGCGATTCGATCTAAAAACCAGCGGTCATGGCTGATAACCACCGCGCAACCGCCAAAGTCCACCAGAGCCTCTTCCAGGGCTTGCAGGGTATTTACATCCAGATCGTTGGTGGGCTCATCAAGGAGCAGGACATTACCCCCTTCTTTTAACATCCTGGCTAGATGTACCCTGTTGCGTTGACCACCGGATATCAGTCCAACCTTTTTTTGCTGTGCCCCGCCGGAAAAATTAAATCTTCCCACATAGGCCCTTGAATTAACTTCTCGATCCCCCAGCATAATAGTATCTTGACCATCAGAGATGGTCTCCCATATGGTTTTTTCCGGATCCAAAGTATCCCGGTTTTGATCCACATAGGATAGCTTTACCGTTTCGCCAAGTTTTATCTGGCCGGAATCCGGCTCTTCTTGATTGCAAATCATCTTGAACAGGGTACTCTTACCTGCCCCATTGGGACCAATGACTCCAACTATGCCGCCGGCGGGTAGAGAAAAATTCAGGTCGTCCATCAATAACTTATCGCCGTAGGCCTTGTTAACGTGCTCTGCGTCTATAACTAACTTGCCCAGACGGGGGCCGGGTGGAATGAAAATTTCCGCATCTTCCAGACTCTTGTCTTTGCCTTGGTTCCGCAAATCTTCGTATGAATTTATTCGAGCCTTGGCCTTGGCGTGTCGCCCCTTGGGACTCATCTTGATCCATTCCAACTCGCGGGCCAGGGTCTTTTGGCGGCTCGATTCATGTTTTTCTTCCTGCTGCAAGCGCTTTTGCTTCTGCTCCAGCCAAGAGGAGTAATTACCCTTCCAGGGGATTCCCTGCGCCCTGTCTAATTCTAAAATCCAGCCGGCAACATTATCCAGAAAATAACGGTCATGGGTAACTGCGATTACTGTGCCCTCGTATTGCTGCAGATGATGCTCCAGCCAGGCTACGGTCTCAGCATCCAGATGGTTGGTGGGTTCATCTAGGAGTAAAATATCTGGTTTCCGCAGCAGTAGCTGGCATAGGGCTACCCGCCGCTTTTCACCACCAGATAACACTCCGATAATACTGTCGGATGGCGGGCAGCGCAAAGCGTCCATTGCCATTTCCAGGCGGGAATCAAGATCCCAGGCATCTAGATGGTCAAGCTTTTCCTGTACCTTGCCCTGCAGATCGATGAGGTCATTCATCTCATTGTCACTCATGGGCTCGGCAAATTTATCATTAATGCGGTTAAACTCGGCCAACAGATCAACGGTTTCCTGTACTCCCAGCTCCACTGCTTGGCGTACCGTACTATCCGGGTCAATATCTGGCTCCTGGGACAAATAGCCAATGCTGAAACCGGCTGCTAGGCTTATGTCACCGTTGAACTCTTTATCCTCTCCAGCCAGAATCCTCAAAAGGGTACTTTTGCCGGAACCGTTCAGCCCCAGCACCCCAATCTTGGCACCATAAAAATAAGATAGTGAGATGTTCTTCAAAATCGGTTTCTGGTCATATAGCTTACTGACCCGCATCATGGAATAGATAATCTTGTTTGCTTCTTCTGCCATGTTATTTCCTCCGCATATGAACGGGTAAGCGGGCCAACGAGCTAACGAGACCCCGATCATACAGTTATATATTTATATGTAAAAATTAATTGATGGACTCGTAAAAAGTCAAGGTTTCAAAATTAGCACCTAATGATTTCAATCGGTTAACTATGGCAAAATTGCCAAAATCAGATTTATTACGAGACCATCTTAATTAGCCTCAATACACTAGGCTGAGGATGTCAAACCCAGAGTGGATTGTCAAGTAAAAACAGAGGTTGCGAATGGAGACTGGTTTAAAAACAATTATGCGGTGCTGTCCTGAAATAATGTTATTTCAGTGCTGTCATTAGAAAAACCATCACAAAGAGGGCTACCGTTTCGATAATTCCTAACACCATAATATAATTCCCCAAACCTTTATTGGTTTCGGTTAGGGCGTTGGCAGCCAGGGCGCCGGCCTTGCCCTGCAGGTAGGCGGACAGACCAATAGCACTTCCGCCCATGGTGCCGGCCAAAAAGATGGCTAAGGGGGCTCCGCTTGCTGTTTTTAGGGTATTCATGAGGATCATTCCGTAAATGGTTTGGGATAGAGGGGCACCCACAAAGGCAATTAGGATGAAAGGGGCGGTTTCGTTATTCAGATAACATCTCTTCCAGGCTCCTAAAGCTCCCATGCCTGCGATAGCGGTGCCAATGGCCGATCCCATGGCGGCAAAGCAGAGGGCGGCCACGAAACCAGCTTGTCCCAGGGCGTTAATAAATTCCATAATGATCTCCTGTCGATTTAGCAGGGTTGGTTGTGCCCACCAATTGAGAAAATGGTGGGCACAACCAACCCTGCAGGAAAACTCACGTTTTTGTGTGCCCACCAAATGGGGCGTAATGAATTCCCGACCAGCTAATTCCCAGATGGCGGGAGAATTCCAG
>CAYTNB010000105.1:0-9570 GCA_964439085.1 uncultured Desulfobulbia bacterium
AATATTTCAGAGTATTCTTCCGAGATCTCTTGTTCAGTTACTTTAGATCCCTGAGATTCTTCATCAAAAAAGAGCATCTTGCCTCGAATGAGATCAATAATGCCAATGAAGGAATCTTCTTTACCGATGGGTAGAGTAACGGCAAGGGGAACTGCTCCAAGCCTATCTTCCATCATCTTCAAGCAGCGCTCAAAATTAGCGCCAACCCGATCCATCTTATTAACAAAAGCAATACGCGGTATTTTATATCGATCGGCCTGATGCCACACCGTTTCTGATTGAGGTTCAACACCTCCTACCGCACAAAAAACTGCTACTGCTCCGTCTAAAACACGCAAGCAGCGTTCTACCTCAATGGTAAAATCAACGTGCCCAGGTGTGTCGATTATATTTATCTGGCAATCATGCCAGTAACAGGTTATGGCAGCTGAGGTAATAGTGATGCCTCTTTCCTGCTCCTGTTCCATCCAGTCCATAACGGCGTTACCATCATGAACCTCTCCGAGTTTATAAGATTCACCCGTATAATAAAGAACCCTTTCCGTTGTAGTTGTCTTGCCCGCATCAATGTGGGCCATAATACCAATATTACGTATATTTGCTAAAGAGTTCCTTGCTTTCACGACCACCCGCCTAGTCTTATCTTTCATGTCTGCATAATAAAACAGACATTTTGTTGACAAAAGAGCGAACGACTTACTTGAACGCGAAAGTTTAATACATCAGGGAGATCATTTTGTCAATGCTGAATCTATCACTACCAGCGATAGTGAGCAAAAGCCTTATTTGCCTCAGCCATCTTATGAGTATCTTCTCGTTTTTTAACCGAAGAACCTCGCTTATTAAAAGCGTCATTCAATTCAGCAGCTAACTTTTCAGCCATTGAATTTCCGGATCGTTTTTTTGCAAATGTACATAACCAACGCATCGCCAAAGCGTTTCGTCTTTCCGGTCGTACTTCAATAGGCACCTGATAGGTTGCCCCACCGACACGACGTGACTTAACTTCAACTCTAGGCCGAACAGCCTCCATAGCCTTATCAAATACCTCAAGCGGATCTTCGTCTTTATTCCGTTCTGCGAGGATGTCCATTGCACCATAAAAAATACTACGAGATACACTTTTTTTACCGTCTGACATTAGTGAATTTATAAACTTGGTAACAAGCACACTCTTAAATCGTTCATCGGGGCTAATGGGACGTTTCGCAACTGACTTTCTTCTTGGCATCTCTACTACTCCTTAAATTACCTGTCTCACTTAGGCCGTTTGGCGCCATATTTTGAACGTCCCTGTCTACGATCAGAAACTCCTAAAGTATCAAGGGTACCTCGAATTATATGATACCTAACACCAGGTAAATCCTTAACTCTACCGCCACGAATTAAAACAACGGAATGTTCCTGTAGATTATGTCCAACGCCTGGAATATAAGATGTGACTTCCATTCCGTTAGTAAGTCTTACTCTGGCAACTTTACGCAGAGCAGAGTTCGGTTTTTTGGGGGTCGTGGTATAAACTCTGACGCAAACGCCTCGTTTTTGAGGGGCGCCTTTCAATGCCGGAGTATTAGTCCGGGTTATCATCTTTTTACGACCTTGCCGTACCAATTGGTTGATGGTGGGCATTTATCATACTCCTTTTTATATAGCTAATTCCGTAACAAAAATCACGAAAACGAGTCTATGTGACTCCGAGTCGTACAACTTGTTTAACGATGTCACATATCAAACCTGAACAAAAATCTCAACCGACGCACAACCTATGAACAAACAAGGTACCTCGGAGAAAAGGGATTTTTACTCGAAGAGCCATGCATTGTCAAGATATATATTCTCATAATGTTAAATTGCATCACGGCCCTTAACTTACTGATACTTGTTATATTCATGAACCCCGGTACCGGCTGGCACCAGACGCCCCATAATAACATTTTCCTTTAAGCCCACTAGATTATCCACCCGACCAGCCATAGCCGCATTAGTTAGAACCTTAGTAGTTTCCTGAAATGATGCAGCGGAGATGAAACTATCCGTACTCAAAGATGCCTTGGTTACGCCAAGTAACAAAGGCTCGGCCTGGGCAGGCTGGCCACCATCTTGTATAATTTTATCATTCTCCTCACGGAAACGCCACCATTCAACATGCTCTCCAATCATGAAAATGGAATCACCAGCGCCGGTAATAGTTACCCTGCGCAACATCTGGCGTACAATAACCTCAATATGCTTATCATTAATTTTTACGCCTTGCAGACGATAGACTTCTTGAATTTCATTAACCAGAAACTTGGCCAATTCCTTAACACCCTTAACCCGTAGAATATCATTCGGATCTGGAGAACCATCCATAAGAGGTTCTCCAGCTTTCACATAATCGCCTTCATGAACACTGATATGTTTACCCTTAGGAATAGAATACTCCTTTGGTTCACCAAGAGGAGGCGTAACGATGACCCTTTTCTTACCCTTGGTATCCTTGCCGTAACTAATCTGGCCGTCAATTTCAGTAATAACTGCATGTTCTTTGGGCTTTCTAACCTCAAACAACTCTGCTACCCGTGGCAAACCACCAGTAATATCCTTAGTCTTGGTTGTTTCGCGGGGAATTTTCCCCAAAACCGTACCAGGAACCAGGGTATCACCCTCTTCTACGTTGATAATAGTTCCAACAGGCAGAGAGTACCTAGCCATAATCCCCGTCTTGGGCAACTTAACACCACGGCCATTTTCATCCTTCAGTGAAATTCTGGGGTTCATATCGCTCTGACGAGACTGAATAATTACCGAACTTGATTTACCGGTAATAGGATCAACCCGATCTTGCATGGTATTTCCCTCTACAATATTGCCAAACTTTACAACTCCGCCAACCTCACATACGATAGGTATGGTATAAGGATCCCAATCGGCAAGCATGGCATCGGGATCAACTGTTTCGCCATCTCTAAAGTGAAGCTGAGCGCCATAATTCAATGGATATCGCTCAAGCTCACGTCCTTGTTCATTCAGAACACTTATTTCACCATTACGGTTCATCACAACAATACCGCCATCAGCTCCATCAACAGTATGAATTCCATGATATTTCAGAGAACCACCGTGTTTTGTTCTAATCTCAGCGACCTCAGCACTTCGACTGGCTGTTCCACCAATATGAAATGTCCGCATAGTAAGCTGAGTACCCGGCTCACCAATAGATTGAGCTGCGATAATACCAACAGCCTCCCCCTGGTTTACCATGTGACCTCGACCAAGATCACGGCCATAACACTTGGCACAGACTCCTCGCTTTGCCTGGCAAGTTAAAACAGAACGAATGGCAATCCGATCAACACCAGCATCGTCAATCTGCTTGACCATGAATTCGGTAATTTCCCCATTGGCCGACACCAACAAATCCCCACTTATCGGATCATTAATGTCATCAAGAGCAACTCTACCAAGGATACGTTCACCAACTGGCTGGATAATTTCACCACCTTCAAGAAGTGGTTCAGCAATAATCCCATCCAATGTCCCGCAATCCACCTCGATGATGGTAGAATCCTGCGCAACATCAACCAACCTCCTGGTCAAATACCCGGAGTTTGCAGTTTTCAGAGCCGTATCGGCAAGTCCCTTCCGAGCGCCATGCGTAGAAATGAAATATTCAAGAACGTTCAGGCCCTCACGGAAATTCGCCTTAATGGGAGACTCAATAATTGCCCCAGAAGGTTTAGCCATCAAACCACGCATACCCGCAAGCTGACGGATCTGATCTTTAGAACCACGAGCTCCAGAATCGGCCATAACAAAGATGGGATTGAAACTCGGAGTTTCCACTTCTTTACCATCCGCACCGACCATCAGGTCGGTACTTAAATTATTCATCATGGTCTCCGCCACCTCATCCGTGGTTCTCGACCAAATATCAACTACCTTATTATATTTTTCACCAGCAGTAATAAGACCTCCGGCATATTGATCTTCAACATCCAGGGCCTCAACTTCTGCTTTATGAATAAGCTCATTCTTATCGTCAGGAATTGTCATATTGTCAATACAGATTGAAATGGCATGGGTAGTTGCCATTTCATAACCCATATCTTTAAGACGATCAGCCAGAATTACAGTTTCTTTGGTACCGGCATGCCTATAAGTATAGTCAATAAGTTTTGCTAACGCCTTCTTGGTGAAGACTCTATTCGCATGTTCGAATGGCACGACTTTCGGCAGCAATTCAGACAACATAATGCGACCCACAGAAGTATCGACAATCTCACCATCAATGCGAACTTTAATCATTGCCTGTATGTGAACAACACCCTGATCATACGCAATAATCGCTTCAGCAGGGGATGCCATAATCATCCCCTCCCCCTTGGCCATTGGTCGCAAGCGACTCATATTATAAAGACCTAGAACAATATCCTGCGACGGAATAATGATTGGCTCACCATTAGCAGGAGAGAGAATATTATTGGTTGACATCATCAAGACCCTAGCCTCTACCTGAGCCTCAACAGTAAGCGGTAAATGCACCGCCATTTGATCACCATCGAAGTCTGCATTAAAGGCTGAACATACAAGCGGATGAAGCTGGAGAGCTTTACCTTCAATTAGTACAGGTTCAAAGGCTTGCATACCGAGACGATGCAGGGTTGGAGCCCGGTTAAGAATAACAGGAAACTCCTTAACAACCTCATCGAGAACGTCCCACACCTCTTTCACACCCTTTTCAACCATCTTTCTGGCGCTTTTAATGGTGGTTACGTATCCCTTCAATTCGAGTTTATTATAGATATACGGCTTAAATAACTCAAGGGCCATTTTCTTGGGGAGCCCAACTTGGTGGAGACGTAAGTATGGGCCGACGACAATAACTGTACGACCAGAGTAATCCACGCGTTTACCAAGTAAGTTCTGCCGAAAGCGCCCTTGCTTTCCTTTAAGCATATCACTAAGAGACTTAAGAGGCCTTTTATTGGAACCCGTAATAACCTTACCACGACGACCATTATCAAAGAGGACATCAACCGCCTCCTGGAGCATCCGTTTCTCGTTACGAATAATAATTTCCGGAGCATCAAGATCCAATAGTCGCTTCAAACGATTATTGCGATTGATAACACGCCGATACAAATCATTAAGGTCAGAAGTTGCAAAACGACCACCTTCCAAGGGCACAAGTGGACGCAAATCCGGTGGCAATACCGGAATTATATCAAGAATCATCCATTCCGGTTTATTGGTTGACTCCTTAAAGGCCTCAACAACAGTAAGACGTTTGGCATATTTTTTACGTTTAGCCTCAGAACCAGTAGTGCGCATTTCCTCACGCAAGGTGGCAGCTAAACTGGGCAAATCAACCTTCTTAAGCATATATTTGATCGCCTCAGCCCCAATACCAACTTTAAAGAGGTCGCCATGGTCTTCGCGAGCAGTACGATACTCGTTCTCACTAAGCAATGTACCCACAGTCGGTGCAGGTTCTGTAGAGTCAATTACAACATAAGAATCAAAGTAGAGAATCCTCTCCAGTTGTTTCAGAGTAAGATCCAGCATATTGCCTATTTTAGATGGCAGACTCTTCAAAAACCAGATATGGGCAACAGGCGCAGCAAGTTTAATATGACCAAGGCGCTCACGGCGGACACTGGACAATATGACCTCAACGCCACATTTTTCACAAACCACACCACGGTGCTTCATGCGTTTGTATTTACCGCAATTACACTCGTAATCTTTTACCGGACCAAAAATCTTAGCGCAAAAGAGTCCGTCACGCTCTGGTTTAAACGTCCGATAATTAATGGTCTCCGGTTTCTTAACTTCGCCATTAGACCAATCTAAAATTTTTTCTGGAGAGGCTAAAGAAATTCGTACAGAATCGAATTTTACTGGTGCCTTGGATTTTGAAAAAAAACTGAAAAGCTCATCCACGGTTTTTCTCCTACTTTTGCTATTTAAAAATCTTTTTATCGTAGTAGATACAAAAAAAGGACTTATATCTACAGCGGCCTTGAATCTACGACCACTGAATATTTCCTACAACCTAATGACCGAAGCAGTTACTAGTAACTATGACAACTGGCTATTTTACATCAATTAATTCCATATCAAGACATAATCCCTGTAACTCCTTAACCAAAACATGAAAAGACTCCGGCAAGCCAGCTTCAAGAAAATTATTCCCCTTAACAATCTTCTCATACATCTTGGTACGGCCCGCCACGTCATCAGACTTAACGGTCAAGAACTCTTGCAATGTATGGGCGGCGCCATAGGCTTCCATTGCCCACACTTCCATTTCACCCAGTCGCTGACCGCCAAATTGTGCCTTACCACCAAGAGGCTGTTGGGTTACAAGGGAGTAAGGACCAGTAGAGCGAGTATGGATTTTGTCGTCTACAAGATGATGGAGTTTAAGATAATACATCGTACCAACGGTGATGGGATTTTCAAACTTTTCACCAGTCAGGCCATCATATAATTCGCACTGACCGACATCACTCATCCCGGCTTCTTTCAGAAGTTCACGAATTTCCGATTCTTTAGCACCGTCAAAAACTGGAGTAGAAACATGTATACCACTCTTCATTTTCTTGGCCATACCAGATAAGTCAGAGTCATCCATGCCGTCAGTTAATTGTTCATACTCACCCCTGGAGTAAATCCTGCGCATTTTCTCACGCAATTCCTTCATATCATCACGCTCTGCCAATTCACATAATTGTTCGCCAAGTTGCCTGGCAGCCAGGCCAAGATGCACTTCCAAAACCTGCCCAACATTCATACGTGATGGAACTCCAAGTGGATTTAAAACAATATCAACGGTAGTTCCATCGGCAAAATATGGCATATCCTCTTCAGGCAGGATGCGGGAAACAACACCCTTATTACCATGCCGTCCAGCCATTTTATCACCAACAGAAAGTTTACGTTTTTTAGCGACATAAACCTTTACCATTTTAATAACACCAGGAGGAAGGTCATCACCCTTGCGCAGCCTATCGGTTCTGGTTTCATAGCTCTTTTTCAGGTTTTTGACCTGACTTTCATAACGTTCGTAGATAAGATCAATTTCACCTTTAAGTTTATCCTTCCCTGTAAAATCAATTGCTTTAATTGCATTCAAGCGAAGTGAATCAAGAACGTCTTCAGTAATTTTTTTACCTTTCTGGAGTACAACTTCTGATTCCGACGCCAAAATATCGGCCTCAGCTTTTAGATTAACAAGAATTTCAGCCAAACTTTTTCTAACACCCTTCTTGATATAACGAACTTCATCAGTCATATCCTGTTCCAACTTGGCAACTTCCATTTCTTCAATTGCAAGAATACGCTCGTCCTTCTCTACACCCTTACGAGAAAAAACATGGGCATTAATAACAACACCTTCTATGCCAGGCGGTACACGTAACGATGTGTCTTTAACATCACCAGCCTTTTCACCAAATATAGCTCGTAATAATTTTTCTTCTGGCGACAACTGCGTTTCGCCCTTAGGCGTAACTTTACCCACCAAGGTATCACCAGACTTAATGACTGCCCCAATCCTGACGATTCCAGAATCATCAAGATTTCGTAAAGCTTCCTCCCCGACATTAGGGATGTCTCGCGTGATTTCTTCCTTACCAAGCTTAGTATCACGCGCTACCGTCTCAAATACTTCAATATGCAGGGAAGTATACGTATCATCCTTTATTAAGCGTTCATTTATTAAAATTGAATCTTCAAAATTATATCCCCGCCAAGGCATGAAAGCGATGGTAGGATTCTTCCCAAGCGCCAACTCACCCATCTCTGTTGCGGGGCCATCGGCCATAACATCATCCATTTTGACCCGCTGACCGGGAAGAACTAACGGCCTTTGCGTAAAGCAAGTATTTTGATTTGATTTACGATATTTATCTAGACGATAAATACCAACCCCCGCACTAAAACCATCAGTACCAGGCTCATCATAACGAATCACAATCCGACTAGAGTCCACCTCTTCAATAACCCCATCACCAGCGGCCAACAAACAACCACCAGAATCATGAGCAATAATTCTTTCAATTCCTGTACCGACAAGAGGCGCAGCAGTTCGCAGCAAAGGCACTCCCTGGCGCTGCATATTAGACCCCATTAGGGCCCGATTAGCATCATCATTTTCCAAAAAAGGAATAAGAGAGGCACCCACACTAACCAATTGGTTAGGGGAAACATCCATATGGGTTATATCTTCAGCTCTGCTATTATAAACCTCGCCATCTTGGCGGGCCAAAATCATGTCTTTGTTAATTCTACCTTTTTCATCGATATCTCCCCGAGCAGGAGCAATCAACAATCCCTTCTCATCGAGGGCGGACATATAACCGACCTCGTCCGTCACTGTCCTTTCAACTACCTTACGATAAGCAGTTTCAATAAAACCGTATTTATTAATCTTAGCAAAGGTCGCCAACGAAACGATCAGACCAATATTAGGACCTTCAGGGGTTTCAACAGGGCAGATACGGCCATAATGAGTTGGATGAACATCACGTACCTCGAAACCAGCTCTTTCACGTGATAAACCGCCAGGTCCCAGGGCACTTAAGCGCCGTTTATGGGTCACCTCAGACAACGGATTTGTTTGATCCATAAACTGTGATAACTGACTGGTACAGAAAAATTCTTTAATAGCCGATGTAATCGGCTTAGGATTAATTAGATCATGAGGCATAAGAGTTTCAACCTCTTGCAGACTCATGCGCTCTTTAATTGCTCTTTCCATCCGGACCAAACCAACACGGTATTGATTCTCAACCAATTCGCCAACTGTACGAACACGTCGGTTACCAAGATGATCAATATCATCAACAGGTCCCTGGGCATCATTTAAGCGAATTAATCCCCGAACCGACAATAAGATATCTTCCTTGTCCAGGATACGTTGCTCCACATCGGTATTCAAACCTAGCTTGGCATTCAATTTAAAACGTCCAACCACCGACAAATCGTATGTATCCGGGTTAAAAAACATATTATCAAAAAATTTACTGGCCTCAGCTACAGTTGGAGGGCTACTTGGACGCAATCGCCGATAAATATCAAGCAAAGCCTCTTCCTGAGTATTTACTTTATCCAAGGCAAGGGTTTTACGGAAGGAATCACTAACCTTAATTCCATCGATATACAAGATATCAAAATAAGGAATTCCTGCCGCAACAATTGTCTCAAGGGCGCCTTCCGTAACTTCAGTATTACAAAGCAGAATGACCTCACCCGTTGTCGGATCAATTACATCATGGGCAGTGAAACTACCAATAATATTTTCAGCCTCGGTTTCTACACGATCAATGTCGGCATCAACAATTTTTTGGGCAAGTCTTTTACCAATTTTACGATTCTTTTTAGCTAAAACTTCTCCAGTTTCAGGGTGTAATATTTCGGCAGTTGCACGCTGGCCAATAGCAACTTCAGGAATAAACTGCTTACTGATCGACTCGCCATCGACAAAGACCCTTTCAGCGGTGTAGAAGAAACGCAACAAAATTTCAGACAAGTTTATTTCACCAGGGCCAACCGCTTTGACTATATCTTGCAATAGCAGAGAGT
>CAYTNB010000106.1:0-9506 GCA_964439085.1 uncultured Desulfobulbia bacterium
TACCTTATAAATTCTTTTCTAAAAAACAGGTAAGCGCAGACTCCGAGAAAACAATTTGTAAGGTACTGAAACAATTTTGTTTGAATTATGAATGCAGAGAGAGAGGTAAAAAACATGTGTAAAACATCCAGATTCTTATTGGCATTTATTGTGGCTACCTGCCTTTTCGGCTGTGCCGCTGGCACAAACATGGAATCATTTTTGCGTCAGGATGTGGATCTTAGTTATGTTGAGCGGGTGGCGGTAATGCCGATGCAAAATAATAGTAAAGACACCTTCGTGTCAGAACGGGTTAGAGATATGGTTATTACTCAAATCTTGTCCAGGGGGATCTTTGATGTGGTCGATAAGGGGTTGGTTGATAGCGCCTTGCGTGATGAAGCCGTTAACCTCGCTAAGGCGCCCATGGATAACACCGTTATGAAGAGACTTGGGCAACGCTTAAACGCCCAGGCCTTTATGATGGGTACCATTGATAATGCGGAGCAGGTGCAGCGAGGGGCAGTGTCTTTTCCTGATTTGTCGATTACTCTGCGCCTGGTAGATACCAGCACAGGCTCTATTTTTTGGCAGGCCTCTGGGCATCGTTCGGGAGATTCTCTTGGCAAACGCCTCTTTGGTCTTGGTTCAGATGATTCGTTTAGGGTTTCTATGAAATTATTACGACATTTATTGTCAACTATACCTGACAATTCTGTAGTTAAGGGAAAAGATGAGGGGAGTAAAATGGATGAGGTCTCGGTTGAGTCAACTAGTGGGAATGATAGTGGTGAAGTGTTGCAGATAGATGACTCACCAGCGGCGGCTGACTCGGTAGACAACATTCTAACTGATGAGGGTATTGATGGTGGGACAAATAATGTCTCAGACGAGCAGAAACTTGATACTATTGATGGAAATGATTCTGGCGGCAATGAAGTCATTAGTCAGCCGGATGATGAAAATGCTGATTTGTCCTCTCCAGCGGATATTGGCACCAGCAATACAGAAGATGGCAACGGCCAGGAAGATATGATCATGCCGGACTTCTCCGGTGAAAATAATGACTCCTCTGATTCCGCTGACTCTATTATTGGCAGTAGTGATAATAGTGACGGAATTGACTTGAATGACGAAAATGTGAAACCGGATATGATCCCTCCGGAATAGGCCCTGAAGTTATGTGTAACCCGGCTTACACATAATCTTGGATCTTTTATCTTATTGCTAGGCACTAGTTATTTTATTTATTGATAACTGGTTGTTTTTTAAATAAAAAAGAACTTGGAAATGGCTAGTGTTTCCAAGGAGGTATGGAAATTGCAACTATAGTTAGTATAGGTGCATAAGCTTTAATAAACCTCTTTGGAATGTATTTTATGAAAAAGATAGCCGCATATAGCCTGGTTCTTGTTGTTCTGCTAGGCATATTTTGGGCAGCGCCGGCATGGTCTGTCAGCGTGGCGGTTTTCCCTGTCGATGACCTGAGTAAAAAACATAATAGCCTCGATAATGACATTACTAAGTTTATAAGCGCTGAGGTTTCTAAAAGGGGTCTTACGGTAGTCCCGCAAGGCGATATTCTAAATTTTATGGCAGAACTAGGGGTCAGGAAGCTTGGCTATTTACCGTCTCCTGTCATAATGCAAGCCAGAGGCGCAATTAAAGCCGATTTAATAATTTTGGCCTCAGTATGTCAGCGGCAGGTTAAACCGGCATCATTTGGGGTTAGTATTTCTCTGATTCGCACAAGTGATGGCGTAACTATCTGGAGTAATAATTCAGGACTTAGCCTCGCTGATGAACAGCGTTTTATGGGAATAAATGCTCCGCAAACGGTGGCTGATCTACTGCCAATTTTGGCTAGTAATATTTTTGCCAACTGGCCTGTTGACCTTGATTTCTCAATTGGTAGTAAAATGGCTGGTCTACAAATTGCTAAAGTTAGTGAAAGTTCTTATGTACAAGTTGATTCAGTATCCTTCAATTCTAAATTTGTTCGTCCAGGTCAGGATGTTAAGTGTACGGTGCGTTTTAAAAACGATAATGTCAAAAATCGCCAGGTGAAGGTTTTTGTTAAGGTGGGTGGACAGGTGCATTTGGCTTCTTCTGATGATGGGGTTTATTTTAATGCTACCTGGGCTGGCTTAGATCGTAAACAAGGTAAAAACGTTCAGGTGGCTATGAATAAGCCCTCCTCCAAGGTGTTTAATGAGGTTTGGAATGGCGATTTACAGAATGCCAGTTATCCGGTGAGCCTGATTTTGGACTGGCCGTCCGGGAAGCATGAAGAATCATATTTAGGGTCTTATGTTGTTGATTCTCGACCACCTGAATTTACCTTAAAAACTGTGAGCAAAAAAATAAGCGGTACGCCAGTGTTTCGCGGCAATTTACCATTTTCTGTACATTTTCAGAGGCGGGAGCCCATTAGCAAGTGGATGATGGCAATTGTTGATAAGGATTCCAAAGTAGTTTTAAGGGATTGCGGCAGCGGGATGGTGCCGGATCAATTTTCCTGGCATGGTCAGACTAGTGGTAATTTAAGGGCAGATAGCGGCATTTATTACGTATGCCTTAAACTATGGGATAGGGCGGGAAATAGTAGCCAGGCAGGTCAGAAAGTATTGCTATTACCGACTAAGCCGGAGGTAAATGTTTCTGTACATGCGAAGGGCAAAGATATTATCGCAATTATGCGTTCCAAGGATAAAGTTCCTGTCACTGCCTGGCGGATGGAGTTATGGTCGCAGGATGATAAGTTGTTAAATACCTTTAGTGGAGGTTCTTTGCCTGTTAAAATAAGACTGCCAATTTTTGCTTCTTTAGTTGATAAATCAAAAATTGATTGCGTCCTTACCGTACGAGATTCTCTGGGGAGTAAATCCATTCATCGAATTAACGATTTTTTGGCTAATATTTCCACTGTAACGTACGGAAAGGCAGGGAAAAAGGCTGTCTCTGATTCTGTTTGGCATGCTGATTTTTAATTTACGCACGGCGCCCCTTGTCCAAATAAACTGCGGTGAAATAAATATGTCCGAAGGGTACCACATTTCCCTCTCTAGGTGCTCACTTGCAATTCTGATTTTTTTATTTGCTGTTACATCTTATCCGGATGGATGCGCATCTTCGCAATTATTACCCGAATCGTCCTCCCAACAAACGCTCAATGAATTACCAATATGTAACGTGGCTGTATTGCCCTTTGTTAACGAGACTGAATACAACCAGGGTGATGTGATATTTTATCGTATTTTTACAGCCGAACTGCATAAGGTCAAGGGTCTTTCTATAAGCCAGGAAGGTGATGTCCGGAAAATATATCGCCAGATGCGTCTTGGCTCCAAGCAAACTCCCGAGCTGGATCAGCTGATAATTTTAGGAGACCGTTTGGGTGTTCAAGCCTTTATTATGGGGAAAATTGTTAAGATGTCTGAAAAGAAAGGCAGTATGGATGCGCAGCCGGTCATGGTGGTAAACTTGAGGTTGGTAAATGCGGTCACCGGTAAGATAATAAGGACTACCTACACGAGTAGGATTGGGGAGGATTTCCGGAAAATTATGCATTTTGGTCTGGTAAATACCATTACTGAATTAGCCTCTTTGTTATCCGATGAGATTTCACAGAAATGGTTTAAAGAGGGAGGGGCTGCATGTCCGTAATACGATTATTCTTGCTTGTTATTTTCATTCTGCCTAACCAGATGGCTTGGGCTGGGCAGGGTGATTCTTTAGTGGTTATTAATGGTAAGCAATATAATCAACAGGACTTTGATCATTGGTGGCAATATTGGCGGGACGAGAAAAGTATCTTCCCGGAACGCCCAGATAAATTTATTAACTGGCAGCTTCAGGTTCAGGAGGCGGAACGTATGGAGCTTGATACCATGCCGGTGGTCAAGCACAAGTTAGATGTATTTTTGAAAGCCAGAGGTCTGATGAGGTTAAAATATGATGAGATCGATAGCAAAATTGATATTACTGATGCTGACATCTCCGCCTCGTATGAACGTGATTATTCACCATCCCGATTGGTCGCAGTTCTTGACTTTGAAAATAAAGAAAAAGCGTTTGCAGCCAGAAAAAAGTTTAACACTGAAAGACCTGGACTGGATGAAATTAAGGCCTTGGCCAGTATTGAAAATCCTAACTTCAAGCTCCAGCACCCCCAATGGTTGAGGCCAAAAACTATTCCCAGGAACTGGCATAGGCAATTGATGGATGGTTCTGCTGGTGATTTTGTGGGGCCTCTGGTCAACGGGGACAAATTCATGCTGCTTTATTTGGTGGATGTAAAACCTGGCAGTAAGGAGGACCTGGCTCATAAGAGGGCGGCTATCCGTTCCGATATCTTCAGTAAAAAACAGAGGCGACTTACAGAAAATTTACTTAAAAGCTTAAAAAAAATATATAATCTTAAGATAAATACGGATTTATTAGCAGAGATTGATTTATCTGTACCTAAAAAAGAAAATTGGGACAAAATCCTGGTTACTTCCACCTTAAGTCAGGTAACAGTTGGCTATTTTATTGAACAATGCCGCAAGGAACAGAAAATTGGTAATCAAAAGCCATCTGCCCGCCATAAACAAAGACAGGCGACCCTTAAGAACCGAGCTATGAGCGCCATGGTTTCAAACTCTTTGGTGGACTGGGCGGCGGCGGACCGTCATTATGAACAAAAGGAGCCTCTGAAATGGGAATATCAATTTTATCGTCAGGGCCAATTAGTCAAGCTACTACAGAAACGCATCATTGGAGACGGCGGGCTTATCTCTGCAAATGAGGCAAAAGCCTATTATGATGATAATAAAAGTGAATTCCGTTCGGCTGATATTGTGAAAGTCTCTCTGATCCATGGCTCTGAAGGTGAAATTAATCGCTTATGGGGGAGTGCTATGGCCAGCGGGGTATTGCCCGTGGCGGTTACTCGCTCTGGTGTTAAAATTGATATAGCCGCAAGTTCTGTGCCCGTTGAACATTTACCAAAGACGGTGCGGTCGGTTATTGAGCAATTAACCAAAAATGATATAAGTTCCCCTTTTCCGGATGGTAAGCAGGTGGCTCTGGTGCAGCTTTTCGATCGACAACCGGGTAGTCTCGCCCCTTTTAAGAAGGTTAAGGGACTGATAATTACTAAGCTTGGTAAAGAAAAATCAAATAATTTGCGTCGTGCTTATTTAGTGAAACTCCGAAATCACTCTTCTATCAAAGTTAATGATTCCTTTTGGCAAGTAATTAGAAGGGGACATTCCAAAGAAGTTTTGGAAAAATAAGGGACTTGGGGAAAAATATCCCAGGATTACACCGGATTTTTGGTAATATTCGAGGCACGGAAATAGGCGCATAGCAGCGCTATGTAACTGTTTCCGCAACGAAGAAGATGATCAAAAAGACAAGTAAGATGGGATAATTGTTTTTCCCCGAGTCTCTAATATCGCAAGAAGAAAAATATGGAAAAAAAAATTCTCTTAGTATTGCTGATATTTTTTTCGGCATGTACAGTATCACCTCCCGCTTCTAGAAAAACACCGCAAAAAACATGTTTTGACTGCCATCATGAAATGATGGCCAAATTTGCCAAAGGCGTCATTCATCGACCTGTGGCAGATCAAGATTGCGGTGCCTGCCATCTCCCGCATGGCCTTATTGGTGGCATTCAGCTTCGTCAGCAGGCACCCGGTCTTTGTCGGCGTTGTCATAAGAGTTTATTTAATGAGGCCTCTAAATTACCGATACTCCATAAACCCTTTGCTGCTGGCAAATGCGGCACATGTCATTACGTCCATAATGGCCCGAATTCATTTCTGCTCAAGAAGATTGGCTCTAAACTTTGCTTTACATGTCACGATGACAGCCTCTTTAAACGAAAAACTATTCACGCTCCGCTCCGTAATGGTTGTTTTGTTTGCCATAAAGCCCATGCTTCTAAGGCAGGGCATTTGCTTAAAGAGGATGAAGCAGACCTTTGCGCTGAGTGTCATGAATTAAATTCCAGAGGCTTTAAGAAGGGGCATCAAGGACGGTCAGTTACGGGTAAATGTAGTTCGTGTCATAGTCCACATAGCTCAGATTCACCTCATCTTTTAAAGAGATACACGCATCAGCCGGTTGTGAGTGGAGATTGCACTGCCTGTCATAGTCGGATCATCGGGAATGACAAAGTGCAGCAGAATGCTAATTGTCTTTTCTGCCACAAAACAAAGAGTAATCATGCGACTTCAAGTCATAAACCGTATAAAGACGGCAAATGTCTTGGTTGCCATGCGGCCCATGCCAGTGAATTCCCTGCTATGTTAAAAAAGCAGCCCAGTGTCGTTTGTTTGAGATGCCACAAAACTGAGAAGGGAAATGTCAGCATACATAAACCTTATCAGAAAGGAAAATGCCTGGATTGTCACCTCGGCCATGTCTCTAAGTTTCCTGCTCTCTTAAAGAAGAACTCTTCCGCAATTTGTCTTAACTGCCACAAGCATTCTAGCCGAGGTATTCAAAAGCATTCACCCGTGGAAGAAGATAAATGTCTGGTCTGTCATCGTCCTCATAAGGCCGAACAGGACAAATTATTACGACAGCCGGAGGGAGCTTTATGTGGTAAGTGCCACGCCAGGACAGCTCGTGAAGTTAATAAGATATTTGTTCATCGGCCATTTTCCCAAGGCGAGTGTCGGAGCTGTCACGACGCACATGGCGGCGGGGCGAAGTTGTTAAGAAAGAGCAGCATTAATGCGGATCTTTGCCGTCAATGTCACACTAAAGTTTTTGTCAAAGGTAAAGGGCATAATCATGCCCCCTTTAAGCAGGAGAAATGTCTTCTTTGTCATGCCGCTCACAGCTCAAATATCAAGGCTCTGCTCAAAAAGAAGGCTACTTCCCTATGTGTTCAGTGTCATGATAAGCAGAGGAAAGAAATTAACGGAAACAGGTATAACCATAAACCCTTTGCAGATGGTGATTGTACTGCTTGCCATGATGGGCATGGTTCTGCTATTCCGGGTGATTTATTAAAACCCAAACAAATGCTTTGCCTTGGCTGTCATAAGAGTATTGCCGCAGCCTGGGCCAATGGCAAACCGCATAAACCTGCAGTGAAGGATTGTGGTATTTGCCATAATCCCCATGGCTCTGATCGTCCTGCCATGTTGGTTGATAATATTATGGGGGTTTGTTTGAGTTGTCACAAAATGACAGCCCGTGAGTTGACCGCTAAACACCACGGGATTACCCCTGGTCTTGATAATTGTCAGCATTGCCATGACCCGCATGGTAACGGCAACGCAAATTTTCTTTACGAGACTGTCCATCCCCCCTTTAAAAATGGGAAATGCCAGACCTGTCACCAAGGAAAAAAGAAGATCCGGCCAATTACCGGGCTTACAGCAAAATCCGTCTGCTTTAAATGCCATAACTCAGCCTTATTTCAAAAAAAAGTGATACATGCTCCTGTGGCTAAGCAGCCCTGTAGTATTTGTCATAATATGCATACTGCCAAGTATGCTGGCTTGGTACGACGGCCCATCGCCGAGCTTTGTTTGAATTGTCATGACAATGGGAAGGTGAAAAACAAACAAAATATTCATCAGCCGGTGGTCGAGGGTAAATGTCTTAGCTGTCATGCTGCGCACACCTCCGATGCGGCTAACCTGTTGCCAACCGACCTCTCACAGGTATGTTTTTCCTGCCATAAGAATTTGGCCAAGGAATATAAAATCCTCCATAAACCCTTTGCCAAGGGGCAATGTAACGCCTGTCATGAAGCCCATGATTCTGATAATGAGCAATTACTAAAAAAAACACCCAGCCGTATTTGTCAGGGGTGCCATTCAGACTCTGAGGTTAAAAATATTCATAAATTTAATATAAAAATTACATCCTGTTTAAGTTGCCATAATCCTCATGGTGGTAATGGAAAAGCTTTGTTGCGCAAGGTAATTCATCCCCCCTTTGCGTATGGCCAAAATCACACTGCTAAAAATGGTTGTGAGGCATGTCATAAGCCGGGCAAATCGACTGTTGGAACCGGAATATGTCTTAAATGTCATAAGACGCTAGGACGTTATTATTTCCGTACCCATAATCACATGATGAACAAGGACGGCAATGGTTGTACGTCCTGTCATAGTCCGCATGCCGGAGATGATAAAATGCTATTGCGAGCCCCCCTGAAATCAGTTTGTGAAAAATGTCATAAGGACACCGCCGATCGCCATGCAGGGGCAAAATTCAGGCATAAGAAGATGGGTGATTGTATAACTTGTCATGATCCGCATGGAGCGGATGGCCCAGCAATGTTAAAGGGGAACGGTAACACCGTTTGTACGGGCTGTCACGAGAGTCAGGGGACATTCAGTCATCCGGTGGGTGAAAATGTGATTGATGTCAGAAATGGCCAGATGATGACATGTATAACTTGCCATGATCCAAAGGGGACGGACTTTAGGTATAATCTGCGCCTGGATGGCAAAGAGGATCTCTGCCGCCAATGTCACAAATATTAACGGATATATTGTTCGCTTATTGTCGACGCGCCATTGGGGGCCCTAAAAATAATTACCGTCTTGATGTGTCGGAAAAACAAATTTGTCTGAAGCGTTTTTTTGAACATCGAACAATGTACATTGAATTGTGGAGGTTGCGGCCCTCCATCCATCATAACGTTTGAATGATCATACGGGGTATAATGAGAACACTTATTATTTATATATTTGTTTGTTTCTTACTTTTCTTTACAGCTCTGCCTGCTCTGGCTGCTGACTGGCAATTGAAGTTTTCAATGTCGGCGGATATTAACGGCAAAAGCGCTCTTTATCCCGGCGGTCTGTATGTGGATAATAATAGTGAACGTTATTATATTGTTGATAGCGGCCATAACCGTTTACTATCATTTGATAAATCCGGCAAGTCCCTGCATTCCTTTGATGCTAACAAATCACTTAAAAGGCCAATAGCTATGAGCCGTGATCGTCACGGACGTCTCATTGTTTTGGAGAAGGGGCGGGATAGTCTCACCGTTATTGATTTAAAGAATAAACAAATAAAGTCTCATAATTTGGCTGGACGAGGGATTTTTCCGCAACGCTTAAGCCTTTTAGGCAATAAGATTTATGTGCTGGACAAGGTCAGTGGCACTATTTTGGCTCTGAATAATGATTTTAAGATTATCCACAGATTTAAATGTAAGGACTGTGAATTGGGATTTGCCGATATGCAGGTCGCTGAAAATGGCGATGTATTTGGTATGGCCCGGCAGGAGGGTGAGGTCTGGAAGTTCGCCGATAATGGCCAATTATTAAATAAAATAAAACTTACTCCCCCTCCAGAATTTGCCGCCGCCTTTGCCATTAGTTCCGTTGGAAAAATATTTGTGGCAGAGAGGCATTTGGGAAAAATAAAGGTGTACGCCGCCCAGGGTGAATTTCTTTATGAATTTTTATCCAAAGGGGAAGGGGAGGCTCAATTGTCCTATCCAAGTCAGATAGATTTTGACCCCTATAAAGGTAAAGTAGATGTATTAACAGGTGGTT
>CAYTNB010000107.1:0-9457 GCA_964439085.1 uncultured Desulfobulbia bacterium
ATCCAGGAAGGCTGTTTTTTTGCTGCCATACAGGCTGTATCTTTTAGATATTTAATCACCGGGGGAATAAATTCTTTTCTAAAAAACAGGTAAGCGCAGACTCCGAGAAAATAATTTGTAACGTACTAATATTTCGTCTATATATTCACTGTTTCCACTCTTACCATGGCTGTACCTTTTTGCAAATAACCAAGCTGTTGGGCGGCTCCGGCACTTAGATCAATTATCCGCCCCTGCACAAATGGGCCTCGGTCATTGACTCGCACAATTATTGACTTGCCATTATCAAGATTTGTGACTCTGACATGGGTTGGCAGGGGAAGATATTTATGGGCTGCGGTGGGCAATGATGGGTTAAATACTTCGCCATTGGCGGTCATGGTGCCGCCCTTCTGCCTCCTGGTTTCTTCGCCGTACCAAGAGGCAATACCCACTTCATGATAGGAGGATGCCTGTGATACACTCATCGGCCGATAATGATGGCCTCGCACAACATATGGAGAGTTTTTTACCTTGCCCTGCCGGATGGCCTCTTTGGGCGATAGCCCTGCCACAGAATCAATGCTGGTGGTCATGGGCCAATTTAAAGGGGCTGAAACCACATGAAAGGTTATTTTACCAAGTTTGTAGGTCAGGCGCAGGGTACCGGCCCCGACTTTAACCACAAATTTGGTGGTCTTGTAAGCCGCCTTGACTGTGCCCTTGGTAATGTTATAAGTGGTGCCTACCACCCCACAGGCGTACAACGATATGGTTAGTAAAGCACACGCTGTCAGTTTGATTTTGGGGTTCATATTTTGTAACTACTCATGTCCATATTGTAAGGGTGTTTAGTACCTTAACGGATTGTTTTCGTGCTTTTTGAAAAGAATTCATAAGGAACTAGGTAAGCGTAGACTCCGATACCCCCTTGTGGGGTGTTAGACTGCTTGTAGCAGGCGATAGGCTGAAGTTACGAGGTTTTTAAGTTGAGGACGTTCATTTTCGTATAAGGCCAATCTTAGTTACCTTACACTCCAGACTACCATTTTTGACCTGAAGATCAAGCCGGTCGCCCAGGCTTATCTGTTTGGCACTGCGTAGTGGAATTTTATCTGGTAGTATTCGGGCGATGGCATAACCTCTAGCCAACACAGCTAGCGGGCTTACCGCCTCTAACAGAGCGGCGGCTCTCTGAAGGGCAGCCACCTTACGTTCTATAGTGAGGTCTGTTTGTGCAAACAATTGTTCTTGCAGGCTGCTGATCTTTTGCCGGCGGGTATTGAACAGGGTCTGGGGGCTGTGACGGTAGAAATCTGTTATGACCGTATCGGCATGGAGACGTCTGCTGGTGAGTTGGCTAATCATATTGCGCCGCAGATTATGCTCGGCCTGTCTAACTCGAAGGCGGATGCCCTGTACGGCACCTGATGGCGTGGTCAGTAATCTGTTTTGTGTCTGTAGACGATGCCGTAAACCATTTATTTTATGACTTATTAATTGTAATAAACTGTGTTTTGTCCGGCTGATTTCCTGTCGTAGAACCTGTCTGTCCGGTAAGGCTGCTTCAGCGGCGGCTGTTGGAGTTGGGGCTCGGTAATCGGCCACAAAATCCAGGATTGTGAAGTCTATTTCATGGCCGATGGCAGAAATAATTGGTATTTCGGCATTATAAACCTCCAGGGCCAGATGCTCATCGTTAAAAGCCCAGAGGTCTTCAATTGAACCGCCACCTCGGCAGATAACGATAACATCACATGTCTGTCGCTGCTGGATTAATTGCAGGGCGGTGATGATTGCGCCAGCCGCCTGTTCTCCCTGCATTGGCACCGGATATATTTCTATAGGTACTGCAGGAAAGCGTTTTAAAGCGATTTTGAGAAAATCATGGACTGCCGCACCCTGTGGAGAGGTGATTACAGCTATTTTTTCAGGCAGAAAGGGCGGTGCTTTTTTATTAGATGCGGCAAACAGCCCTTGGGCATTCAGCTTTTTTTTGAGTTGCTCATAGGCCATTTGCAAAGCACCAGAACCGGTAAAATCTACCGAGTCGACGATTATTTGGTAATCTCCTCTGGCCTCATACACTGAGATGCGGCCTCGGCAGATGATTTGATCCCCCTCTTTAATCGGCTTGGAAATATATCGGGCCTGGGTTTTGAATAGTACAGCCTTTAGTTGTGATTTACTGTCCTTCAGGGTGAAATATAGATGACCAGAATAAGGTTTGCGTAAGTTCGAAACCTCGCCGCTTACTGCTATAAACGAGAAACCGTTTTCCAAAACAGCCTTTATTGAACAGGTTATTTCGGTAACCGTTTGCACGTTATTTTTTAAATTTATGAGCATAAATACATTTTTTTGTTGAGCGAATGGGCTGGTAGGTAGTATCGTATGCGGCTTTGATACTTGTATTTTAAAATGCCATAGGCAAACATACAAGCAAAAAAATGGATAATGTGATAATGATGAGAATTATTCCCGCTCAGGTTAGTGATAAATCTTGAAGGGAATGCAGGCTATCGCCCAACAACGAAACCACCGGAGAAAAATTCATGGCAGAGCAAGATGTATTTAATAAAAAGCACGCTGATGTTGTGGCAAAGGACGAAAGGGCAATTCTGGAAGAGTTGAGTCTGCCACCAGCAGTTATCGAGTTTATTCGCAAAAATGAGAAAAACCTCAAGGTGGGGATTATTATCTTCCTGGTAGTAGTCGTTGCTATCGAGGGTTATAAAAAATATACCTCGGTGCAGACGGAGAAATCCTCAACTCTGCTCTATACAGCCCTACAGACCGCAGATGATACCCAAAAGGTTAATCTCTTAAAGCAGTTAACGGATAAGTATGACCGTACCGGCAGTGGAATTTGGGCCAATATTGAATTGGGACATTTGGCTTTCAAAAAAGGGGATTTTGCCAAGGCCGCCGGAGTGTTTGAGGCGGTTTTGGGGAATATGTCTGATGACAATACAGCTTATCCCCTGGTGCAATACAGCTTGGCCCAGGCCTACGAAAATCTTGATAATGTTGAAAAAGCCAAAGGGGCCTTCTTGAAGTTAGCCCAAATTGCCGGTTTTGCAGGCAAGGGAGATTTGGGGCTGGCAAGAATTTATGAAAAACACGGTGATCCAGAACAGGCGCTGACCTACTATAAGGAATATGCCGAGTTGCCGGAAACTCAGCCTGGCCCCACTAAGGACTGGGTTCTTGCGAAAATAGATCAGCTTAAAAAATAGCCAGGATTAGTCTTTATGGCTTGTTTTGTGTCAAAAATAGCCAAAACTTTTTGAATATGGGTCGTCTCTGTCATGTATGACATTTATGCTCTTCAAAGGTACACTGGCCCGAGTTCTGCTCTACGGCGGGACTAAACAGAGTCTTAAGAATGGGATTGTTTAAGTGGATGTGATTTCTGATTTGGCCGCAATGACTGCTTGGTCAAGGGGGAGGAGGTCTGTCGGCCAGACCATTGCCCTGGTTCCAACCATGGGGTGTTTACATGCTGGTCATCTCAGGTTGGTGCGTGAGGCTGGACGCCGGGCTGATCTGGTTGTTGTGAGTATTTTTGTAAACCCCACCCAATTTGGTCCTGATGAAGATTATGACCGTTATCCCCGTACGTTTAATGAAGATAGACAGGCTGTGGAGAATATTGGGGCGGCAGTGTTGTTTGCCCCTGAAGCCGACAAGATGTATTCAGTGGAATCTCAAAGCACGGTTCGTGTTAGCCGGGTGAGCAAGGGGCTTTGCGGTGCCGCACGACCGGGGCATTTTGACGGAGTGGCGACGGTGGTTGCTAAGCTGTTCAATATCGTGGCACCGCATACTGCCATATTCGGAGAGAAAGATTTTCAGCAACTTGCAGTTATTCGAGCTATGGTTCGAGATCTGAATTTTGATCTGGAAGTTGTTGGACATCCTGTTGTTCGTGAGGGCGATGGTCTGGCAATGAGCTCAAGAAATCGCTATCTAAACGGGGCGGAACGAAAATCAGCTCTTCGTCTTTCTCACGCTTTGCAAAATGCCCGTCGTCAGATTCAGGATGGGGAAAGAGACTGCCGGAATATTTTGAGATATGTCCATGAATCTTTGGCTATTGATCCCCTGATTATGGTGGATTATGCGAAGATTGTTGACGATATCACCCTAGTTGAGCACGAGACGGTGGATGAGTCTTCCATCTTGGCTATGGCAGTGATAATAGGTCAGACTCGTTTGATTGATAATGGCCATCTGCTACCAGCAAATCAATAAAAAAATGGATGTAGGCGCATATATTCTGCCGCCCCGGATTACTGGTATCTTTTTAAATAATCTAACACCCCATGAGGGGGTATCGGAGTCTACGCTTACCTAGTACCTTATAAATTTTCTTCTAAAAAACAGGTAAGCGCAGACTCCGAGAAAACAATCTGTAAGGTGCTAAATCTATAAAATAGCTATAAGGCGTTAAATAAAAGGAATAGAAATGCAGCATCAAATGCTGAAATGCAAGATTCATAGAGCAAGTATTACAGAGGCTAATTTGGAGTACGAAGGTAGCCTGACCGTTGATAGAGTCATTATGGACAAGGTGGGGTTGTTGCCCTATGAAAAGATTTACGTTTACAATATAAATAATGGTGAACGCTTTGAAACCTATGTAATGAGCGGGATTCCTGATTCCAAGGTCATTTGTCTTAATGGTGCCGCTGCCCGCAAGGGGCTGGTGGGTGATTTGATTATCATCGTTAGTTACGGCCTGTACGGGGAAGACGAACTGCAGGACTACAAACCACATATTGTGCTGCTTAATCCCGATAACTCCATTAAAAAAATCTAACACCCCACGAGGGGGTATCGGAGTCTACGCTTACCTAGTACCTTATAAATTTTTTTCTAAAAAACAGGTAAGCGCAGACTCCGAGAAAACAATCTATAAGGTACCAACCCCCAATTGGGGATAAATAAAATTTCCCATGCTTCTAGTCGTTACCGCAACCGAGCGTGAAATGTCTCCGGTACGTCGCATATTTGCCGATAATAAAGACTGGCAGCCTTTGGTTACTGGCGTTGGATGCCTGGAAACGGCGGCTGTCCTTGGTGATTATTTGCGTACTCCCCAAGGTGCGGCAATTACGATGGTGATTAATTTCGGGGTGGCTGGAGCCTTTCTGGACACCGGTGTTGGTCTCCTTGATATATGTCTTGCTGAGCGTGAGACTTTGGCTGACCTTGGCGTCTGTATTGGTGATGAAATCCTACCCCTGTCTGATCTTGCCGCCCAGGCTGAATTACCTTTGGATGAAGGCCTTTTACGTCAGGCTGAATCAGCATTAGTGAAGGCAGGCATCCCTTATTTTACAGGTACATTTGCCACAGTAAATAGCGTTAGTGGCACTGCGGGCAGGGGTAATTTTCTGCGGGATCGTGTCGGGGGCATCTGCGAAAACATGGAAGGTGCCGCTGTGACGAGAATTTGCCTTGATTTTTCCCTGCCATGCCTGGAACTGCGATGTGTGAGTAATATGGTGGAAGACAGGAACTTGGCACGCTGGCAGCTAGATGATGCCATTGCCAAAGGAGCAGAAGCTCTAGCTGCGTTGCAATTTTGTTTTCTATGTTCGTAAAAACTATTCATTCGATTTTATGCTTGCTGATCTGATTGGCTCACCAAAACTTCAGATTTGCCCACGTTCGTCTCTCTAACCGATAAAAAACTCTATTTCCCAGGTTCTCCTCTCCCAAATTTCGTATCGCACGGCAGTCATGCCACTCCCCTTACATAATTATTCCAAGCTCTTCATTTTTGTAAAGATTATGACAATGATCGACCTCCTGTAAATATTTTATTTCAATCACCTTACTAAATAATATCGACTTAACTAGTCTGAATAACAACGAAATATTTTATTTAAGCGTGTTTGGCACGGCCCTTGCCTTAACCCAGGTAATCCAAGGTTGTTGAATTTTATTTAATTCACGGTCTTCTAATGTGGATAATTTACGGGGAGTTCGGGGTGAACCTTCCCTGTGTCACTAATTTAAAATGGAGGTAAATCATGGCGAAAGAGATGAGAAAGATTGCAATTTACGGTAAGGGCGGCATCGGTAAATCCACTACTACCCAGAATACGGTAGCAGGTCTGGTCGAGCTTGGTAAAAAAATTATGGTGGTGGGTTGCGACCCCAAGGCTGACTCCACCCGCCTGCTGCTGGGCGGATTGGCTCAGAAATCGGTGCTTGATACCATGCGTGAGGAAGGCGAGGACGTAGAACTTGATGATGTCCTAAAACCAGGTTACGGCGGGGTTATGTGCGTAGAGTCCGGTGGCCCGGAGCCTGGGGTTGGTTGTGCAGGCCGAGGGATTATTACTGCCATTAATCTCCTTGAATCCTTGGGGGCCTACGAGGAAGAGCATGACCTGGATTACGCCTTTTATGATGTCTTGGGAGATGTTGTCTGCGGCGGTTTTGCTATGCCGATGCGTGAAGGTAAGGCCCAGGAAATATATATCGTGGTTTCAGGAGAGATGATGGCCATGTATGCGGCAAATAATATCTCCAAGGGTATTGTTAAGTTTGCCGAATCTGGCGGTATCCGTCTTGGCGGTCTTATTTGCAACTCACGAGCTGTAGATCGGGAGAAGGATTTGATCGAGAATTTTGCCAATGAGCTTGGCACCCAAATGATCTATTTTGTGCCTCGTGACAATATGGTACAGAAGGCAGAGATCCACCGTCAGACTGTTATTGAATTTGCTCCAGAGGCCGAACAGGCTCAGCATTATCGTAATTTGGCTAAGGCCATTGATGGGAACACGATGCAGGTAATCCCCAAACCGATGAGCATTGAACGGCTTGAAGAGCTCTTGATGGAGTACGGCCTGTTTGATTAAGTCAGGCAGCGCATACGGTTGTTGTACCGCTAATTTAGTAACCCAGTCCAGAAAAATATTTAAGGAGAAACTATCATGTTAATGATTCGCGCAATTATAAGACCTGAGAAAACCGACATAGTAAAGGCCGCCCTTCTTGAGGCTGGCTACCCGGCTGTTACCAAGATGGAGGTCTATGGCCGTGGTAAGCAGCGCGGCTTGAAGGTTGGTAATGTCACTTATGACGAGCTGCCCAAGGAGATGCTGATGGTGGTGGCCCCAGATTTTGAAAAGGATCTCATCCTGCGCACTATTTTGGATAGTGCCAAGACCGGTGAGAAAGGCTCTTTCGGTGATGGTAAGATATTTATCAGCCCGGTGGAAGAGGTATATACCGTCAGTTCTGGAACCAAGGAGGCCTAAAGATGAAAGAGGTAATGGCAATTATACGAATGAATAAAATTAATGCCACTAAAGAGGCCCTAGTGGAGGCGGGATTTCCATCGTTTACCGCCTGCAAGGTTATGGGCCGGGGGCGAAAGGCACTGGATGAGGATATGGTCAACGCCATGAATAACGACGGCCCTCTTGATAGTTCCGAGGTCCTGCCGCTCTTGGCCAATGGCCCGCGTATGCTTCCTAAACGGCTGATCAGCCTCATTGTGCCGAAAGATAAGGTTGCCACGGTCGTGGAAACGGTCATTAAAAGTAATAGTACCAATAACCCTGGCGACGGGAAAATTTTTGTGATGCCTGTTGTCGATGTCTGCCGGGTTCGCACCGAAGAAACAGGTGTTGATGCTATTGATGAAATGGCAGGGAAATAGTGACTCACCCGGAGTCCCACAGACTCGTTCACCTGATAATATGCAGAGGAAATTAATATGAATCAGAAATCAACAACATTAAAACATGAGGCCCTGGTCGATGAAATTGTGACCAGATACCCACCAAAAGTCGCTCGTAAGCGGCGCAAACATATGGTGCCAGTTGTACCTGGCACGGAGCAGATAATAGGGGCCAATGCCAGGTCGGTTCCTGGCATCATCACCCAGCGCGGTTGTTGTTATGCCGGCTGCAAGGGCGTGGTTTTAGGACCAATCGTTGACATGATCCACATTGTTCATGGGCCCGTCGGCTGCTCATTTTACGCTTGGGGAACCCGCCGTAATCAGGGCAAGGCCCGTGAGGACGGCCAGAATTTCCTGGAGTATTGTTTCACTACTGATATGCAGCCGGATAATATTATATTTGGGGGTGAAAAAAAATTACGCAAGGCCATTGAAGAGGCCTATGAACTTTTTAATCCTAAGGCTATGTCGTTACATGCTACCTGCCCAGCGGGTCTTATCGGCGATGATGTGGTCGGCGTTGGCCGGGAGATGACTGAAAAACTTGGGATTCCAATCATTGGCTTTGCCTGTGAAGGTTATAAGGGTGTCAGCCAGTCAGCTGGTCACCATCTGGCCAATAACGGTTTATTTGAACGGGTGGTAGGTCGTGATGATGAGGATGTAGATAAATTCTCTATTAATATGTTGGGAGAATATAATATCGGTGGCGACTCCTGGGAGATTGAACGGATTTTTGAGAAATGCGGTATCAACATAATCTCCACCATTAGCGGCAACGGTTCTTTTGATGAGATTGCCAAATCTCATAACGCCAAGCTTAATATTGTTCAGTGTCACCGTTCCATCAATTATATGGCTGAAATGATGGAGGATAAATTCGGTATTCCATGGTTGAAGGTCAATGTCATCGGTCTTAAGGCCACCTCCAAAAGCCTGCGTAAGATCGGCGAATATTTTGAAGATGCCGAGCTTAGCGCCCGAATTGAAGAGGTAATTGCAGAGGAAGAGGCGGCAACAGAAAAAGTCATCGCACCCATCCGTGAACGTCTACAGGGCAAAAGCGCTATGCTCTTCACTGGAGGATCCAGGGCACATCATTATCAGGCCTTGTTCAAGGATCTGGGCATGAAGACAGTAGTGGCTGGCGAGGAATTTGCTCATCGTGATGATTATGAAGGGCGTAAGGTTATTCCGAGTATCAAGATAGACGCAGACAGTCGTAATATTACAGAACTGAAGGCGGAGAAAGATCCCAAACGTTATAATCCGCCCAGGTCGGAAAAGGAAATTGCCCGTTTGAAGGAGGAAGGAATGCTCAGTGAATATGAGGGTATGCTGCCTGACATGACGGAAAATACCATCCTGGTGGATGACATTACCCATTTGGAGCAGGAAATGATGATTGCTTCATATGAGCCAGACATTGTTTGCTCAGGCATAAAGGACAAGTATATCTTTGAGAAGATGGGTATTCCCTCCAAACAGCTCCATAATTACGACTACAGCGGCCCCTTTGCCGGCTATCATGGGGCGGCGAATTTCGCCCGTGACATCGATATGCGGGTCAATAATCCAGCCTGGAAGATGATTCAGGCCCCATGGCAGAAACGGCCAATGATTAAGGCTGAAATGGTGTTGCAAACCGAAAAGGAAATCCGGGCCTAGCCCGGTATAAAGAAGGAGAACTATTATGTTAGATCAAACACCTAAAAAGGTGGTGGAACGTAAGGCCCTGCGGATCAATCCGGCCAAGACCTGCCAGCC
>CAYTNB010000108.1:0-9352 GCA_964439085.1 uncultured Desulfobulbia bacterium
GTTTTTTTGCTGCCATACAGGCTGTATCTTTTAGATATTTAACCACCGGGGCAATTGCCTGAAAAATCGTATTCAGCATAAATAATGCGAAGAATGTGGGTGTTGGATTTTTAAAAAGTTTAATACGAAGGAGAGTGTAAAATGGAGAATTTTTCACGTTGGGATGACTATTTGATTGCCGAGCATGAGCTGATTGAACGCAGTATGGCAGTATTGAAGAACTGTCTGGAGCCAATTGAATTGAGCGAGGAGGTCAATACGGTGCAAATGGGTCGGGCCCTGGATTTTCTTCTCCAGTTTGGTGACAAGATACATAATACCAAGGAGGAAGAAATACTTTTCCCTTTAATGGGCGAGAGAGGAATTCCCGTTGAAGGAGGTCCACTGGGAGTTATGCTTATGGAACATCAGGCAGAGCGGGATCTACTCGGTAAAATGATGGTTGCCCTGCCTGATTTTAACAGTATGGATCTTGAGGCACGCCTTCAGTTTAAAGAGGAGGGTCTGGAATATTTGGAGGCTCGCGCCAATCATATCTGGAAGGAAAATGATGTCTTGTATCCCATGGGCATTAAACTTTTTAGCGACGAGGATAATGTCCAAATTTTGCTACAATTTGGGCGTATTAATAGTGATGTCTATGGCGATGGTGCCTTTGCCAAATTTCAGGCCATGGTAAAAGAAGTTGAAGAGGGTGGACACGGTAGTAAAAAATTAATTGAAAGCCTATCCTATAAACAACTTGATGCCATTATGGAGGCCATGCCATTTGAGGTAACCTTTGTTGATGCCAATGACTCGGTGGCCTATTTTAACCGCCTGGACAAGGAAAAAATATTTCCCCGCACTCGTTCTGTTATAGGCAGACAGGTGGAAAAATGTCATCCGTCCCATAGTGTAGAAACGGTCAAAAAAATTGTCACCGGTTTTAAAAACAAGACGATGGATAAGGCCGAATTCTGGATTGATTTTAGAGAAGACAAGGTCTTAATCCGCTACTACCCCGTCTATGGTGACGATGGTGAATATATGGGTGTTCTTGAGGTTACTCAGGAAATTGATGCTATACAAAAAATTACCGGTCAAAAGAGACTGCTCGATGTGTGAGGAACGAATACCTAACACCCCATTAGCGCCTCATAAACCTTAAAGTGTCGCATCTTACCGGTCATTTGACGCACCAAAGGCGTTACGACTTCCGTTACATAGCGTTGCTATGCGCCGCCAGTCGTGCCTTGTTGGCACGCCAAATCACTTCGTAACCTTGCGCGCTTTAAGGTTTACGAGGCACTAGGGGGTATAAGTACCTTTATAAATTCTTTTCTAAAAAACAGGTAAGCGCAGACTCCGAGAAAACAGTCTGTAAGGTACTAATTTGATCTTCGCCTACGATCGTGGGCGTACCGCTATCTTGTATTTTCGCATTTTATATTGAAGCAGACTTTTGGTGATACCGAGTTTCTTGGCCGCCTTGGTCTGCACAAAATCGTTTTCCGTAAGGGCATCAGTTACCATTTGTTTTTCAATGGTATCCAGAATGTCTGGTAGTTTGCCGTCAGGTAGTGTCTTAAATGATGAAGTTTGTGGAGCACTGTCGGCGTCCTCAGTATTGGGCGTGCTGCTGATATCCTCCACCTTGATCTCATTGCTATTGCAGAGAATGGCTGCCCGTTCGATTGCGTTTTCCAATTCTCGGACATTACCGGGCCAGGGTTGACGGGCCAAGAGGGATAGGGCGGCATGGCTTATTTCTAAATCCGGTCGTCCGGCCAGGGAGGCGTATTTTTTAATAAAATGATTGGTTAATAGAGGTATATCATCTATTCTTTCTCTTAGTGGAGGAATGTGGATGCTTACTACGTTCAAGCGATAAAATAAATCTTCTCGGAAATTACCTTTTTTAACTTCCTCTCCAAGATTCTTATTGGTGGCGGCTACAATTCGCACGTCGACATTAATGGTCTTATTGCCACCGACCCGCTCAATACTTTTTTCTTGTAAAACCCGCAGTAATTTGGCTTGTAACGGTAAGTGCATTTCACCAATTTCATCCAGAAACATGGTGCCTGTATCTGCCGCCTCAAATTTCCCCTTTCGCATGGCGATGGCTCCGGTAAAGGCACCACGTTCGTGGCCAAACAATTCACTTTCCAGTAATGATTCTGGCAGGGCGGCGCAATTTAGGGACATGAAGGGTTTTTTGTCACGCTGGCTGTTATAATGCAAGGCGCGGGCGACTAACTCCTTACCTGTGCCTGATTCTCCGGAAATTAATACGGTGGTTGGTGTGGGTGCTACCCTTTCAATCAAATCGTAAATTCTTTGCATGCCCTTGTTTGCACCAATTATTTTGTCGAAGCCATAGCGGGAACGTGCTTCGTTCCTTAAACGAGTGTTCTCCTTGACTAAGGAACAGTGCTCCAGTGCCTTCTGGATTGTGGCGACTAATTCGTCATTGTTAAAAGGCTTGGTTATGTAACTGAAAGCGCCATATTGCATGGCTCGCACGGCTTTTTCAACTTCTCCGTAGGCGGTAATCATTATGACCGGCAGATTTGGTTTAGAAGATTTGATTTCTTGCAAGAGCGAAAAACCGTCCATACCGGGCATCTGCATGTCGGTAAGGATTAAATCAATATCGGCTTTTTGGGCAATTTCCAGGGCATCATTGCCATTGTTGGCAGTGATTGTTTCAAACCCCTCTTCACCGAGAATTTCTGACATGATAATCAGGTAATTTGGTTCGTCGTCAACGACTAGAATAGTATACATAGTGTGCGGGTGGATACGTAAATTGTTTAGGCCACCCTAAGATTGAAATGGCTATAGAATTGTTGTTGAACTCTAATGTCTCCTGGTATTTGGCGGCCACCGCCATATTCCCCCAAGATCGATTTGTCGCGATCCCGGCCATGAAAATCAGAACCACCAGTTTGCAACAGATTTTTAGTATGGCACATATTTGCCAGGAAACGACGCAATTTATTACCGTTTACTGGATGATATACTTCAAGTCCACCTAAGCCAATGTCACATAATTCATCAATTAAACCGCTTAATGACAGCTCTGAAAGTCCTAATATCCCCGGATGGGCAAGAACTGCCAGGCCACAGGCCGAATTAATGACCTCGACGACCTCTAGGGCGGTGATGATATCCCGCTGTGCGTAAGCGGCTCCCCCACGGCGCAAAAAACGTCGGAAAGCCTCATCTTCAGAGTGGACAAATTTTTCTTTAACCAGGAGACTGGCGATATGAGGTCGCCCTGATTGGCCGTTTTTGATATCAGGCAGCTTACTAAAAGATATTTTGTATCCCAGTGCTTGTAATTTATCAATGATTCTTTTATTTCGATTAATCCGTCCCATTTGTATCTTGCTGAGTAATGTTTTTAGCTCAGCAGTGTAATGGAGACCATAACCAAGAACATGGATGGATTTATTACGATGACAGATGCTAAATTCAATGCCAGGAATGACCTGAATATCACGATCCTTGGCATATTCTATTGCCTCATCAACGCCACTCATGGTGTCATGGTCTGTTATGGACAGGGTGGAGATTCCCCTTTTGATCGCTTCATCTATAAGTTGCGTGGGGGACAGCAGGCCATCAGAGAATGTTGAATGACAGTGAAGATCAATTCCTGTTTTGTCTGGAGTCATATTTATATGATTCTGGCTCATTAAAAAATAAAAAATTATGATAAATGAATGTTTTTTGCTAGAATAACTGGCATGGCATTACTTTACCACGAAGATGGTGAAGTAAAAGAAATTTTTGTTTGTTCATATTGAATATTAATTCATAGAGGTAGATTAGTTATGGCCCAGATTGACGCATTTTTTAAACTGATGAATGAACAAGGTGCCTCTGATTTGCACATGGTTTCTGGCCAGCAACCTATACTTCGCATCAGGGGTGATATGGAAAGGGTTAAATATAATGTTTTTGAAAGTGACTCCCTGAAGGCATTGCTCTATGAAATTGTCACAGAGGAAAAAATAAAGGAATTTGAGGAGACGGGTGATGTCGATTTTGGTTATGAAATAGCCGGGTTGGCACGATACAGGGGAAATCTCTTTATGCAAAAATATGGCATAGGCGCTGTTTTTCGTGAGATTCCCAGCGATATTTTGACCTGTGAACAGTTGGGTTTGCCCAAAATTATTTCAAAACTGTCAGCCCTTCCCAAAGGGATGGTCTTGGTTACTGGGCCAACAGGTAGTGGTAAATCTACAACTCTAGCGGCAATCGTAGATGAGGCCAATAAAACCAGGCATGATCATATTCTGACCATTGAAGATCCCATCGAGTTTGTCCATAAAAGTGATAAATGCATTGTTAATCATCGTGAGGTCGGAATCCATACTAAATCGTTCTCAACGGCTCTGCGTGGTGCCTTGCGTGAAGATCCTGATATTATTATGGTGGGCGAGATGAGGGATCTGGAAACTATCTCTCTGGCCATGGAGGCCGCAATGACTGGTCACCTGGTCTTTGGTACTCTGCACACGATTAATGCCGCAAAGACAGTGGATAGAGTTATTGAGATTTTCCCGGCTAACCAGCAGGCTCAGGTACGTTCCACTCTGGCCGATGCCTTAAAAGCTGTAGTTTCACAGACCCTGTTTAAACGTATTGATAAGAAAGGCCGGTGTGCTGCCTTAGAAATTTTGGTTTGTACGTCGGCTATTCGCAATTTGATTCGGGAAGGGAAGACTTTTCAGATTCCGTCCGCCATGCAGACTGGTAAAAAATTCGGTATGCAAACTCTGGATGATGCCATTATGATGCAATTGGAAAAAGGGATGATTTCTCCAGATGATGCCTATATCAACTGTATTGAAAAGAATAAATTCGTTGGATTCTTAAAGACGCCACCTACCGATTTTACTGCTGCTTAATTCATAGGGCAGAACGATCCTTGATGCCCTCGTAAAAAGTCTCGGGCTGGCTAAGTAGCTAAGCGTAGACTGCGAGGCGTAGTGATTTTTTAGGAGCGAGGCCATACATATGGTATGCCTCGTGCCTAAAAAATTGCTACAACGCAGTAGATCGGATTGCTATGCCCCTTTTGGGTACTTTTTCTTTTTACAACGCCATCATCCTTAATTGTTAAGTAAGGTTCTTATCTCCTCAGCATCGGACGTTGTAGAGCCCCTAAATGCAGGGCAGAATGTCTTGCGCTGGTGATTCTCTGTAAGTTGGTGCCGTTAGTTGAGAAAAATATGCTGCCGTTGCGGGCAGTGTTTATTATTTGTGCTCCTATTTTTTCGTAACCCTTGATAACCTCTGGGGCTGGGAATTTGCCGTGACTGTTTTTTTCTGCTGAAATAATTGCGTAATAAGGTGCGACAGCCCTTATGAAATCGGGGCTGCTAGATGTACGGCTGCCGTGGTGAGGGACGATTAAGACGTCCGCTCTTAGTTGTTCCTTCAGGCGGCTGGATAGTAGCTTTTTCTCTGCACTTTTCTGAATATCTCCTGTAAATAAAAAACTCCTTTGCCCGTCCTGAAGACGCAAAACCAGTCCCTGATTATTACGTTTTGAATCCTGCCTCTGGTGGGTGGCATCGTTATCCTTATTAGACTCGAAGAGGTTGGCAAGGACGGTTAACCTGATCGATCCGTCCTGGTACAAGGTTTCCCCGGTTGTGGGTGATTTTATTTTTATCTTAAGTTGCCGGGCCAGATAGAGTAAATCTTTAAACTGTTTTTCATCTGAGGCACTATTGTTAATCCACAGGGTTTTGGGTGCGAATTTTTTTATAATAAAGGGCAGACCATTGTAGTGATCGGCATGTGGGTGGGTAATCACTATTGCGTCAATTGTCCTGATTTGCTGATGCCAGAGGAAGGGGGCAATCAGATCTTTACCGGCGTTGAAGGAACTATAGCGGCCAGATTGCTTTTTGCCGCCGTCAATTATAATGGTGTGACGTCCTGGAAGCTGTAAGATAGAGGCGCTGCCGTGCCCCACGTTTAGAATGTCCACCAGCGTTTGGTCTTTTCCCCCATTCGCATATGATCGTGGTTGTACCGCTGCTTGGGAAATGAAGAAAATCAGGCAGAGTAAAATTCCTGCTAATATGGCTGTATTGCCCCTTTTCAGGTAGACGCTCAGTAAAATCAAAGCTGTTAGCCAGGAGAATATTTGCAGCCAGGTTGGTGATGGCAGCCATATACTTACGGGCCAGGCTGCCAGAAACGATGTGATTTTCACCGAGGCAACGATACCCAACGCCCCGATTTTAAAAAGTGGGGCGGATAGAGAGGGAACTGCCATACAAAGACTACCCAATAACCCCCAGATCAGTGACCATAGGCAGAGTAATGGTTCCACTAACAGGGTGGCGAGGGGACTGATTAACGAGATCTGGTTAAAGTGGTAAACCAGGATAGGTGCGGTCCCAGCCATGGCTATTATCGAAATTAAAATTGAAAATAGACACCAATTAAATAAACGACGCATTATTTTTGGATGATGGTCTTTATCAAGAGGGCTGTTTTTTATTATTTTGCTAAGATAAGGTATAAACAGAGCTATTGAAATTATGGCGGCAAAGGAAAGCTGGAAAGAGGCTGTGTATAATAAGGCTGGATTGATGCTAAGAATTAACAGGGCGGCAACGGCAGTGTTGTTTATAATTGACCATTGCCTGTTTACCACCAATGCACCGATAAATACCGTAACCATGATCAGAGCCCGTACTGCTGGCGGGTGAAAACCAGCAATTAGGGCATAAAGGAGCAAAGGTGGCAGAGAGAGCAGGGCGGCAGTTTTGGTGATTGGTATATTGAAGAGTATCCATTGGCTACGTTTGAGGAGCCAAGTAATTGTAAAGGTGATGGTCAGGGCTAATAGCCCCATGTGAATGCCGGATATGGCTAATAAATGGACAATACCGCAAGCCTTAAAGTTCCTCTGTGTCTCTTGACTCAAACCTGCCCGTTCACCGATAAGTAAAGCCTGGTATATGCCAGCTTCAGCCGGGACGAATTTGTTTAATTGCTGACCAAGACGTTGGCGAATTAACTCCGGGGTATTGCCGATTCTTGTCCATAAAGTGTCTGAGGGGATTTTGGTTACTTTTTTTATTAGTAATGGCGAGCTTATCCAACCGCTTATTCTGATTCCTTGATATGCCAGGTATTTTTGGTAATCAAAGGAGCCGGGTACATCGTAGCTTGATACTGGTGCTAATTGGGCCAGGGCAATAAAACGCTCACCAGGTTCAAGCTTAACGGCGGGGCGGCCACGCATTGCCAGCTTTACCAGTCCAGAAACTTTATCATGTCGCTTTGGAGTTATAATTTGCTCCGTGGCCATGAGCAGTGAGGTTGTTTCTTTTTTGATAGAGGGGGCTTGGGCAAGGGTACCGATTATGCTTACTTCCTGGCGAAATTTTATTTGTGTGCTGATGTCGTGGGGATTATTCGGAGGGCGTAGAGCAAGGCTTGCGTGAATACCGCCAATCATAAAGAAGAAAGCCAACAGGATGAGACTGGTAATAGTGGAATTATGCCGCAGAACTATGAGTCGGATGGCCAGTAAAACAATGACAATCCAGCTTATGGTTATTGGTATTACGGCAAAATTGGCCCAAGTAATGCCAGCGCAGAAGGCAAGTGTGGTTGGAATTAAAGAATCAACGGCTGAAAATCTTAAGCCCTTGAATATTAGCATGTGATCAGCTAGTGAGTTGTGAGTTGGCGAGGCTCCGAGTCATGCCGCTTAAGTAGATTAGCGGCTAATTAGTCAGTGAAAGGTTTTAGCTTTTCACGACGACTGGAGTGGCGCAGGCGGTTTAGGGCTTTTTTCTCTATCTGCCTTATTCGTTCCCGGGAAACGTTAAATCGTTTACCAATTTCTTCCAGAGTGTACTCCGCCTCTTCACCAATACCAAAACGTAGGCGTATGATTTTTTCCTCGCGGGGGCTGAGCGTCATTAAAATGCTTTTTACCCTATCCGATAATTCCTTGTTCTGGACGGCATCATAAGGTGAGGCGGACTCTTTATTCTCAAGGAAGTCTCCCAAGGTGCTGTCGTCGTCACCTACCGGAGTTTCAAGGGAAATTGGTTCACGAGAAGCTTCCAGGATGGCCAGGATCTTATCCATTGGCAGGCCTGTTTTCTCGGAAATCTCAATGGGGGTAGGTTCCCGGCCAAGTTCCTTGAGCATAGAATAAAAGGCCTTGAAAAACTGGCTCCGTAATTCAAGAAAATGTACTGGTAACCTAATTGTTCTGGTTTTATCGAGAATAGCACGGGTTATGGCCTGTCTGATCCACCAGGAGGCATAAGTGCTGAATTTATTACCTTTGGAGTAATCAAAGCGGAAAACGGCTCGCATCAGGCCAAGATTACCTTCCTGAATCAAATCGGCCAGACTTAAGCCTTGGTGCATATAACGTTTTGCGATACTAACGACCAAACGCAGATTGGCCTTGATCATGGCATCTTTAGCCCATTCAATATTCCTGGCATAGGATGCCGTCTTCATTTTGATATCTTGTAAAGACGGAATTTCGTTGTATTTGGTACTGGTCACCTCAATGGAACGGATCATGAAATTGAGGTGTTGTTTCTTGGGCTTTAAAGTTGGATCACGTTTTTCCCATAGAGCCAGGCGGTCTACCAGTATTTGCATGTCTGGCACACCTGAATCATTCGTCCGAATGGCGTTAATAATGGCGTTAAACCCCTTACGGATGGCCTTGGAATATGTTTCTTCCTCTTCTGGTGTGAGCAGATCAAAACGCCCCATTTCCCGGAGATACGTTGTAGTCGTCTCTTCTGGTTCGTGACTTTCTTCTTTGGAAATTGATTTTGGTACCTTCGGTTCAACCAAGTCTTCAATGGAAGCACCACTCTTCACGGAGTCAGACTTACAGGTTGAGATTGCTGGTGCCTTGCTGACAACATCAATTTTATTTTTTTCTAAAAAAGCATATATTTCATCAATGAAATCAGCGGTCTTATCTTCCGGGATTACATTGTTGAGGGTCGAAATTGTTATGTACCCCAACTCTTTATCGATTTGGAGCAATTTTGTTTGTATCTCGGCAGGCACGAAACTATCTCCAGATAGTGAATCGTTTATAATACGATATGGATTAAAAAACTCTGAGTGGTGTCAATTTTTATGTCACAACTTTGATGCACTCATAAAAAGTCTCGGGATGGCTAAGTAAAAAATTGCTACAACGCAGTAAATCGGATTTTTTACGACGCTATCAACTTTGATGGTCTCGCAAAAAGTACCCAATCCCGTCATCCCTGCGCAGGCGGGGATCCATAACATATTGAAACTACTGGATTCCCGCTTCTGCGGGAATGACGAAGAA
>CAYTNB010000109.1:0-9284 GCA_964439085.1 uncultured Desulfobulbia bacterium
TACGCAGTCAAGGAAGCGGTATTTCCCTTTGATCGTTTTGACAATGTTGATACCCTGCTGGGCCCTGAAATGAAGTCAACAGGTGAAGTCATGGGAATAGACGTGGAACTGGGAATTGCTTTTGCCAAGGCGCAATTTGCGGCTGGCCAGCCCATAGCATCCTCAGGGAATGTCCTGATCAGTGTGCGAAACAATGACAAGAATTCTATTTTGCCCACGGCCCAGAAACTTCACGAATTGGGTTTCACAATTTTTGCCACTAAAAATACAGCCCTATTTTTCAACGAAAAAGGCTTACCATGTCAACACGTTAATAAAATTTCTGAGGGCCGCCCTCATATTCTAGACAAGGTACGGGACAAAAACATTCAATGGATAATCAACACCTCAATGGGTACAAGAACCACCGAGGACGCATACACAATAAGGCGTAGTGCCCTGGATTACCATATACCGTACACCACCACAATTTCTGGCGCTAAAGCCATGGCCATGGCCATTGAAACCTTGCGCAAAAAGGACATAGTGGTTAAGTCTTTACAAGAGTATTTTATATAGTCACCCACAAAATTCAGGCTCACAGGAGACTATAGCGTTATAATTAAGAGTCTCACAATCTCGTTTATCTGATCATATGCTAAAAACCATCAGCGTAAATCGTTATGCATCAAGAGGTAACAACATATTCTGGTCATATGCTTGGCCTATGGATGAGTATTAGTACCTTACAGATTGTTTTCTCGGAGTCTACGCTTCGCTCCGCTTACCTGTTTTCTTTGACGCAAAATAAGCCGTAAGGCACTAATTTAATGGAGATCAACATTTGAATATCTTTTATAAAAACCTATCGATGTGGTTGGTCGTCGGACTAACCATGTTGCTGCTATTTAACATGTTTAACAAGCAGCAAAGTCCTGTCAAGGAAATGAGCTATAGCGATTTCATTTCCAGTGTTGATTCCGGCATGATCAATCAGGTTGTAATCCAGGATCACATCCTGACCGGCACTATCCAGGGTGGCACGAGCTTTAAGGTCGTTGCGCCACAAGACCGCGATCTTTTGCCCATACTACGCAAGGCTGGAGTCAATATCACGGCGAAACAGGACGATGCCACCCCTTGGTATATAACCATCCTGGTTTCCTGGTTTCCCATGCTCCTGCTTATCGGAGTCTGGATTTTTTTCATGCGTCAGATGCAAGGTGGTGGCGGCAAGGCCATGAGTTTCGGCAAGAGCCGCGCTAAACCCCTGGATAGTGAGACTACCAAAATCACTTTTAAAGATGTGGCGGGTATTGAAGAGGCTAAGGATGAGCTATCTGAAATCATTGATTTTTTAAAGGATCCCAAAAAATTTACGGATCTGGGAGCCAGGATCCCCACAGGCGTCCTCTTGGCAGGCCCACCAGGAACAGGTAAAACACTCTTGGCCAAGGCTATTGCTGGTGAAGCAGAGGTCCCGTTTTTTTCTATCTCTGGTTCAGATTTTGTTGAGATGTTTGTTGGTGTTGGTGCCTCAAGGGTTCGTGATCTCTTTAATCAAGGCAAAAAAAATGCCCCCTGTATTATATTTATTGACGAAATTGACGCCGTAGGACGCCATCGAGGCGCTGGTTTAGGTGGTGGTCACGACGAGCGGGAACAAACCCTAAATCAACTTCTAGTGGAGATGGATGGTTTTGAGGCCAACGAAGGTGTTATTATTGTGGCGGCCACAAACCGTCCCGATGTCTTAGATCCTGCTCTACTCCGCCCTGGCCGCTTTGATCGCCAGGTTATAGTTCCACCACCAGACGTTAAGGGCCGCGAGATGATCCTGGAGGTACACGGCAAAAAAATTCCCTTGGCCGACGATGTCGAATTCAAGGTCATTGCCCGCGGCACCCCTGGTTTCACGGGGGCTGATTTGGAAAATATGGTCAACGAGGCAGCACTGCTTGCGGCCAGAAACGGCAAGAAAAAGGTGACAATGGCCTTTCTTGACGAGGCCAAGGATAAGGTCATGATGGGTTCTGAAAGACGCAGCATGATAATCACCGAGAGTGAAAAAAAGGTAACAGCCTACCATGAGGCGGGCCACGCCCTAGTGGCCATTTTACTGCCCGACACCGATCCGGTACATAAAGTCACTATCATCCCACGAGGTCAAGCCCTGGGCCTCACTCAGCAATTACCTACTGGCGATAAATACACCCACTCCAAATCGTACCTATTAAACAACCTGCGTATTTTTCTGGGTGGCCGGGTGGCCGAAGAGTTGGTTTTTAATGAAATCACCACCGGAGCCGGTAACGATATCGAGCGGGCCTCAGGCATGGCTCGTAAGATGGTTTGTGAATGGGGCATGAGTGAAAAACTTGGGCCTCTCACCTTCGGCAAAAAAGAGGAGCAAATATTTCTGGGTCGCGAGATTTCCCAACATCGAGATTACAGTGAAGATACTGCCGTCAAGATCGATATGGAGGTCATGAGGATGATGCAGGAGGCCCATAAAGATGTAACTGCTCTTCTCACTGAGAATCGCAACAGGTTGGAAACCTTAGCCCAAGCCCTGCTAGAGAAAGAGACCATTTCATCCGAAGATATCAAGCAATTAATGGCTGTGCAAGACAAGCAGGAGACAGAAGAATCATAAAGAAAAAGTGCCGCCATTATCTGGATTTTACCAACAAAATCCAGATAATGGGTATTCTCAATGTAACCCCTGATTCATTCTCTGATGGCGGGGAATTTATATCTAGCGGAGCCATTCGGCGTCATAGTGCCGAGATGCTGCAAGCTGGGGTTGATATTATTGATATTGGTGGTGAATCTTCCAGACCCTTTGCCAAACCGGTTAACATTGACGATGAATTGGCAAGAGTAATTCCCACCGTGGAAATTGTCCGCCGTCAAGCCCCTGAAATCTTAATTTCAGTTGATACAACAAAGGCCGAAGTAGCCCGGCAAAGCCTTGAGGCTGGCGCCAATATTATTAATGACATAAGCGCTCTGCGCTTTGACTCAGAGATGATAAACGTCGCTAGACAAAAAGACTGCCCGCTTGTCATCATGCACATGCAGGGCACCCCCGGCGACATGCAAGTCAATCCAGCCTATGACGATATTATCCGGGAAACGATTGACTTTTTTCAGGAACGCATTGCTTGGCTCTGTAAAAGTGGTATAGACCGTCAAAAGATAATCATTGATCCTGGTATTGGCTTTGGCAAGACCATTGCGCATAATATCACCATCATCAACAACCTCCAGGAGTACCAAATCTTAGGCTGTCCCGTGCTTATAGGCCACTCCCGTAAATCATTCATGAGCCGTTTACTGGGTGACAAAATTGACCTTGATAATGCCACCGCCGCTATTTCAGCAATATGTGCCACAAAAAAAGCGGCTATTATAAGAGTTCACAATGTTAAGCTAAATAGCGAGGCAGTACAGCTTGCTCAAGCGATACAATGGGAAAGCCCTTGTCATTAAAAGAAAAAATAGACCGCTACCTCTCTTATAATCAGGAAAGAAAGCTCAACGCAGTCAAGTTCAATGAGACAAAGGCCATTTTCCTCTTTAAGATTGTGCCGTTTCTACTGCACGTCAATTTTAAAGACTTGCCAGGGTATATAAAAGATAAGAATTGCCCCTTTGGCATCCAGCTATTTCAGGCTCAAAAGGTTATAAACAAAGATTTATTCCAGCACTATTTCCCAAATTCCACCGCCATGCAAAAGGGGGCGGAATCGCCATTCTCTTCGGAACCTGCAATCCATTCATTTACGACAATCGGCAGTATAGGCACAATCGCCCAGACAGAAAAATCAGATTGTGATTATTGGGTAATCCTGCAATTTGGCGATTTATCTCCAGAGAAAATTGCGTTGTTAAAGCAAAAATGTCAAGCCATTGAACAGTGGGCTGACTCCTGTGGCTTTGAAATACATCTATTTCTGATGGATATTCAACAAACCCGCAACAACAGTTTTGAATCCAGGGCCGAGGAAGAATCTGCCGGCTCCGCCATGAAACTTCTTCTCAAAGATGAACTGTTCCGCACCCATATTTTGGTAGCAGGCAAAATATTTCTTTGGTGGCTGATCCCACCGGAATTAACCGAAAAAGAATATAAATCTTATGTTCAGGAATTACCGACCAAGCAAAAACTTAACATGCGTAATTTTATAGACTTGGGATACATCTCTGGCATTCCAAAATCCGAGACCTTTGGTGCCTGTCTATGGCAAATGAACAAGGCACTGAACAGCCCCTTCAAATCAGTAATTAAATTTGCCTATCTCGAACTTATTCTAAGTAATAACGACCAGAACAAATCCTCATTAGTCTCCGATAAGATAAAACGTTTGGTAACCTTTCCAGAATCACTCGCAGACCATGATACACCACTTGAATTGAGCGCAATTGATCCCTACCTCCTGTTGGCCCGAGCCATCATGGCCTTTTATCAGGCTGGTAAGTCTGAAGGGAAACGTGATCAATTCATTCGAGCCTGCCTATTTTTGAAGACCCTGGAGGGCATGGAATCACAAAAAAAATCAGCCAGCCATGCTAATCATCTGAAGTCAACGATAAAACTAATGGAAGATTGGGATCTGCTGCCCACCCCCCTCGATCATTACCTGAACTTCAAATACTGGAAATACAAAAATCTGGTGAATGAAGGGGCTAAAGTCCATGATTATCTCATTGCCACCTATAAGAGACTACGCTGGTACCTGCGTAGTTTTGAAAAAGAAGGCACCGGAATTACAATCACAGAAAGAGATATAGCAGTTCTGGGCCGCAAGCTTTTTACCTTTCACCAGAAAAAAGAAAACAAAGTGGACTACATCCAGAGCCTGTCCCGCGAGATTATGGCTCAAGATGATATAACCTTGCATGTGACACGATCTGATGGTCAGGATTTCTTTTTTGCCTTGCAGGGCAAGTATGACCACAAGTCGATTAAGGACAATAAAGACTCATTGATCCAGCGTGAAACTCACCTGATTCGCCTACTGACCAGCATGATTATTAATGGAGTTCTTACTGGCAGCACCAATTTACACCTTACCAAAAACTACCTGCCGGTGGATCTCTCAGATATTCAAGCCTTGACCGCCAAGATACTCCAGACCTTTCCAGTTATAGATGTATCCCATATCTCTGCTGAGCAATTATTGAAGAGCGAAATTGTAACCCAGGCCTTGGCCATCATAAACTTTGATAAACTTCCAGTAAGAGGAACCAAAAACCTAAAATCAACCATCATTACAGTCAACAGTTATGGTGAATATTTCATCTACGATTATAGCACATTACCGCAGTATAAAAATGCCTTATTGGCACTGCTAACCCAGCATGAAATTAGCCGCTGGAACAAAAATCTGGATACTTTCTTTCCCCCGCAACAAGATTTACACGCCCTGCAATCGATATTAGAGACCTAATTTATAGCAGATATCCGGGATTTGTCTTAAAATACTAGATATTATTTTGAACATGGTTTAGTTTAATTAGCTTATTTTGACCAATTAACCCCGTGAGGGAACTTTGTTTAGTCCCCAACAGGAATGGGTAAAATGCCTTTAATATTTTTCTAATAATAAATTTTCTAAGGAGGAGATTATGTCTCGAAAAATGGTTACCATAGATGGGAATCAAGCCTGTACCCATGTGGCCTACGCCACCAGTGAAGTCATCACTATCTATCCAATTACCCCTTCATCCCCGATGGCGGCAGAATCTGATGCCAAAAAAACCGCCGGACAGGAAAATATCTGGGGCACAGTACCAGCCGTAACTCAGATGCAATCAGAAGGTGGAGTTGCGGGCGCTCTGCACGGTTCGCTTACTACCGGTGCCATGTGCACTACCTTTACCTGCTCCCAGGGCTTGCTCTTAATGGTTCCCAATATGTATAAGATTGCCGGTGAGCTAACCCCCACAGTTTTCCACATCACGGCCCGTTCTCTGGCCGGTCAGGGTCTATCCATTTTTGGAGATCACAACGATGTAATGGCCTGTCGCCAGACGGGTTGGGCTATGCTCTGTTCCCAGAACGTCCAGGAATGCCAGGATATGGCTCTAATCGCCACCCAGGCAACTCTGAAAACCAGAATTCCTTTTATGCATTTCTTTGACGGTTTCCGCACCTCTCATGAAATCCAGAAGGTTGAGCAGCTTACCGCCGATGATATGCGGGCTATTATTGACGAAGACCTGCTCATTGAGCACCGTAAACGCGGCCTAACCCCAGATCGCCCCCAAATGCGTGGTACCGCTCAGAATCCTGATGTTTATTTCACTGGTCGTGAGACAGTCAATAAATATTATAACGCCTGCCCGGCAATCGTCCAGGAGACCATGGACAAATTTGCCGCACTCACCGGCCGTCAATACCATTTAGTTGACTACCACGGCTCTCCTGATGCTGAAGACATCGTCGTCATGATGGGTTCCGGAGCCGAGACTGTGGCTGCTACGATTGACCACCTCATTGCTCAGGGCCAAAAGCTAGGTTTATTAATTGTCCGCCTTTTTCGTCCATTCGATTCGACAGCTATAGTTAACGCTATACCCAGCACTGTAAAGAAAATTACCGTTCTGGATAGAACCAAAGAAGCTGGTAGTGCCGGCGAGCCCCTTTACCTTGATATAAGAGCGGCAGTTGGCGAGGCCACTGAATCGTCCAGAGTCAACCAGCAGCCCTTGATCCTAAGTGGTCGTTTTGGCTTGGGCTCAGCTGAGTTTACCCCGGCAATGGTTAAAGCTGTATTTGACAATATGTCAGCGTGGTCTCCCAAAAACCATTTTTGTGTTGGCCCCAATGATGACGTGACATTTAGCAGCCTGGATTACGACAATTCCTTCAATATTGAGGGTAAAGATGTCTTCCGGGCCATGTTCTTCGGCCTTGGTTCTGATGGTACCGTTGGCGCCAACAAGAACACTATTAAAATAATCGGCACCGAGACCAGCAATTCTGCCCAGGGTTATTTTGTCTATGACTCCAAAAAATCAGGTTCTATAACTACCAGCCATCTGCGTTTCGGTAAGAATCAGGTTGTGGCCCCATATTTAATTGATAAAGCCAATTTCATCGCCTGTCATAACTTCACCTTCCTGGATAATTACGACATGCTAGCCAGGCTGGAGGAAGGCGGCACATTCCTGCTCACGACCACCTTTTCAAAAGCACAAGTATGGAAGCATTTACCGGCTAAGGTTCAAAAACAGTTAATCGACAAAAAGGCTAAATTCTATATTATTGATGCCATCAGTCTTGGACAAGCCCTAGGGCTTGGTGCCAGAATCAACATGATTATGCAGACCGCCTTCTTTATGATTTCCGGCATCCTGACGCAGAAGCAGGCCGTTAAAGCCATTAAAGGCGCCATCAAGAAGACCTATGGCAAGAAGGGTGATAAAGTAGTTAATATGAACTATGCGGCTGTTGACGGCGCCATAGAAAAAATTGTTGAGGTTAAGATACCCAAGACTGTCAATGGTCATGAGCTTCCATTAACTGTACCAGCAGATGCCCCTGAATTTGTCAAGGAAGTTACTGCCACCATGATAGAAGGTAATGGCGCAGCCCTCAAAGTATCTCAAATTCCTGATGACGGAACCTGGCCCACTGCCACTACTCAATACGAGAAACGTAATATCGCTGTTAGAGTACCTGAGTGGATACCAGAGAACTGCATCCAGTGCGGTCGTTGTTCAATCGTTTGCCCGCACGCAGCCATCCGCCTTAAAATCACCAAGAAAGCCGATCTCAAGAAAATGCCCAAGTCCTTCAAAACCGCTGATGCGGTGGGCAAGCAGTTTAAGGGCCGCAAAGCCACTATCCAGATTTTTACAGAGGACTGCTGTGGTTGTACCCTCTGTATAGATACCTGCCCGGCTAAAACCAAGGCATTACAGATGATCACCAATACCGAAGCCTTGACTAAAAAGGAATCGGTAAACGTTGCTTATTTTCTGGATCTGCCTGAGGCTCCTGCTACTGATATCGACACCAGCACCGTTAAGGGCAGTCAGTTAAAGCGGCCACTGTTTGAGTTTTCTGGCGCTTGCGCTGGCTGTGGAGAGACACCATACGTCAAATTGGTAACTCAATTATTCGGTGACCGCATGATGGTAGCCAATGCTACGGGTTGTTCATCAATTTACGGCGGTAACCTGCCCACAACACCTTACGCCAAGAATGCCGACGGTCGCGGCCCGTCATGGTCAAACTCACTTTTTGAGGACAACGCAGAGTTTGGTCTTGGTATGCGGAACACAGTAAACAAGATGTCTTCGCAAGCAATAGAATTGTTGCATAAGGCCGCTACCGAAAAAATCATCACCAAGAAGATGGTTAATGAAATCGTCAACGCCAGTCAGACGAGCCAGGTAGAAATTGATGCCCAAAGAGATCGTGTCGCTAAATTAAAGAGCCAGTTAGAAGCAAGCGATTCAATTATTACTAAACGCCTACTACCCATTGCTGATTATCTGGTTAAGAAATCAGTTTGGATATTCGGCGGCGACGGTTGGGCCTATGATATCGGTTACGGCGGCCTGGATCACGTCCTGGCATCTGGCGAGAATGTCAATGTCTTGATTCTTGACACCGAGGTTTACTCCAATACAGGTGGTCAGATGTCAAAATCTACTCCCCGGAGTGCCACAGCACAATTTGCCGCTGGCGGCAAGAGAATGCCCAAGAAAGATATCGGCATGATCTTCTCAACCTACGGTAATGTCTATGTGGCTAAGGTAGCCATGGGTGCAAACCCAGGTCAGGTTGCCAAGGCCATGGCTGAGGCTGAGGCTTATGATGGCCCGTCGCTGATCATTGCGTATGCCCATTGCATTAACCACGGTATAAATCTCGCCAACGGCTTGCATCAGCAGCAAAATGCGGTTAAGTGCGGACATTGGCCCCTGTATCGCTACAATCCTACTCTTGAAGCCGAGGGCAAGAACCCGCTACATATCGACTCCAAGGCTCCGGACATGCCATTTAAGGATTACGCCTTAAATGAAAATCGTTACCGGATGCTTAAGATGATGAATCCAGAGCATGCCGACGAGCTCATGGATCAGGCCCAAGCCGATGTAATCAAATCCTGGAAATTCCTGGAAGGACGTTTTAAGGCTTTAGAGCCTGAGAAATAAATCATTAACTTTTAATGATTTTACTGTAATATAAAAAGGCGGTGTCTGTGACTCAGACATCGCCTTTTTGTTTATATTGACTTGGCAACTAAATAGTCAAGACTTATTGGTGTCTTTGTGGTAAGATA
>CAYTNB010000110.1:0-9253 GCA_964439085.1 uncultured Desulfobulbia bacterium
TAAATGAGCTAAATCAAAAGAGACAAGCTGAAGAGGCTAGGATTTTAAAGGAAGAACCAAAAGAACAGAGTACAAAAAAGATAGCCATTAACTGATGATGGCGTCGTAAAAATTATTCATCTACTTCGTTGTTGCAAATTCTCTATCACTCCAACGTACCCTGGGAGGCTGAAATAATAGAGAATTCTCACGCATCGCATATGAATGTTTTTACTTAACCATCTAACATTTGGGTTTTTTACGAGATTGTCACTAATAACAATCAACGGAGTAAGTATCCCACGTATTCCTCTATGCTTGCAGATGGCGGCGATTGCCGTCATCTGCATTTTTTCTTCTTGAATTCTCAGCAAATTATTGCTATCGATCATTCTAATCGGATCTTTCGCATATCTGAAATTACACTTTTTTATAGCTGTTCAAGTAACAATCAACAGAGGCCAATTACTCCTGGACTGTACCTTCAAATGAGAACATAATGAGCAGTGACACTTTCTTCCTCCATGGCTATGATTCGTCAGGCAGTGGAACCAAAGGGTGCTTTTTCAACCACCACTTCCCACATATTCACTGTCCAGATTTTACAGGTACTTTGCAAAACAGATTGGTTCAGTTGCAAGATCTCTGCGCTCATCGACCTGCATTGACATTTATTGGTTCAAGTTACGGTGGACTGATGGCCGTAATTTATGGCCTCAGGCAACCAGAACAAATTGACCAACTTATCCTTATGGCTCCGGCTCTCAATTACGAACAATACCAGCCACCACATGAAAAATCACAGATTCCAACTCTTCTTATAATAGGGCAAAATGATACTATAACTCCTGCAGACATAGTGATTCCACTTGTTCAATCGACCTTTATCAAGCTTGAAATCCGTGTTGTGGATGACGATCATATGCTGAATAACACCTTCCACAAACTGGACTGGGAATCAATTCTGACACAAATTTAGCTCGATTGTTCTGCAACAGATCACCTCAACAACACTTCTCCATATCAACAGGCCGGATTGCAACGATATGAAAAATTCTGTGGAAGAAATGTGGCGGAATCCAGACAAAGAACATACTCCAGCGAAAAATCATTAGCCAGAGCTGCAGGTGGCACCACCTAAAAATTCATCAGCCAATGGGAAAAAGCTTCCCTCTGGTGTTGTCCATAACTTAGGACTTGTAACAAAATAAACTTTACAATATTACGCAGAATTTTTGTTCATAATCAAGGATGGAAAACAAGAGTATGGGCAAAAAGACAACTTAGTTGAGCAATAAAGAATCCATCGCCAGTTCTTCACCCTGCGCCCTGTAAAACTGTTCGAGCAGATCTTTCACCGTCAGATTTTGCTTGGCACTCCCCCGAAGGTCAAGGAGGATTCTCCCCTGGTGTAACATGATAAGCCTGTTACCAAAACTGATAGCATGCTTCATATTATGTGTAATCATGAGAGTTGTTAGATTATGCTGAGTTACGATCTCCTGGGTTAAGGTAAGAATCTGGCCGGCAGTTTTAGGATCAAGGGCTGCAATATGTTCATCCAGCAAAAGTACTTCAGGCTTAATCATCGTCGCCATAAGCATGGTCAATGCCTGCCGTTGCCCCCCGGACAAGAGACCAACTTTATCAAGTAGACGATCCTCAAGGCCAAGCCCCAGCTGCTTCAAGTCCACCCGAAAACGATCCCTGTCTCTACCTTTAACTCCCCTGGACAGACCTCTTCTTTTCCCGCGCAGCTGAGCCAGCGCCATGTTCTGTTCAAGCGTTGCAGAAGGACATGTTCCCAATAACGGATCCTGAAAAACCCTCGATATCAAACGAGCTCTTTTATGTTCAGGCCATTTGGTAACATCTTGACCGGCGATGGTTATACGTCCAGAATCAAGAAAAAAACCGCCGGCAATACCATTGAGCAGTGTCGATTTTCCGGCGCCATTCGAACCAATAACTGTGACAAAATCCCCCTCATCAATCTGCAAACTGATATCATCCAGAGCAAAGACCTCATTTACGCTCCCCTTGTGGAAATATTTGATAATATTCTCTAAAGCAATCACCGCTCCATCAACCTCTTTTTAAGGTTAGGGGTAATAAGAGCTCCAATAACCAATATTGCGGTAATCAGATTTAAGTCACTCGGGTTAAAACGAAAACTGCCAAATTCAGCACCAAGAGCAAGGGCTATTGCCAGACGATATACCACAGACCCCAATAAGGCAGCTATGAAAGCCCGAGCCATTGTTTGACAGCCAAAGACAGTTTCACCAATAATCACCGAAGCCAGACCGGCCACGATGGTGCCTATCCCCATCCCCACATCAGCTGCACCCTGATTTTGAGCAACAAGTGCACCGCTGAGAGCCACAAGACCATTTGACAGTCCAACTCCCAGAATAATGATGGTATCAGTATTGACACCAAGGCTCCGAATCATCTGCGGGTTATCGCCTGTAGCTAGAATTGCCTGCCCAAGTTCCGTCCCCAGAAACCAGATAATACCACCAAGAACCAGCACACCAAACAGGCCAAAAATAACCAATCCTGCATAGTGAGCAGGGATTCCGAGACGAATAATCGGATCAAAAACAGTCTCCACCCCCAAAAGGGCAACATTGGGCCCGGACATAATACGAATGTTAATGGAGTACAGGGCAATCATGGTAAGGATTGAGGCAAGCAAGTGCAAAATTTTGAATTTGGTATTCAAAAATGCTGTCACCATCCCAGCGATAAAACCACCAGCGGAAGCCAGTATCAACGACAAATAAGGATTAACACCACTGGTAATTGCCACGGCAGAGATAGCAGCCCCAAGGGGAAGACTGCCATCCACAGTAAGATCAGGAAAATCTAGAATTCTAAAAGTAAGATAAACTCCGATAACCATAATGCCATAGACCAGCCCCTGTTCTATGGCACCAAGTGCTGCATATAACGTCATAAAGATCGACCTTTATTTATACACTTTCGTTGCTTGCTTCAGCAGAGATTCTGGTGGAGTGAGTCCCATCAATTTAGAATATTTAGCATTGATATACAACTGCAGTTTTTTTTGAAATTCCACTGGTAGATCCTCTGTTTTCACACCAGACAGAATTTTTTCAGCCATAGCACCGGTCTGGTAACCATGTTTATAATAGTCAAAACCCATGGCAGCTACAGCCCCTCGTTTGACTGAATCAACATCTGCAGCGAAAATGGGGAGTCTATTCTGTACTCCAACCTTAATTACCGATTCTAATGCAGAAATAATAGTATTATCGGTGGGAATAAACACCGCATCAACCCTGCCAACCAGGCTTTTTGCCGCCTGATAAACGTCTGCAGTTTTTGATGCAGTAGCCTCAACCGTTTCAAACCCCATCTTACTCCTCAATGCTTTAATCGCCGCAATCGTAGCCTTCGAATTGGCCTCACCTGCATTGTAAAGAAGCCCCAGTTTTTTAATAGCAGGATCATACGATAAAACCATTTTGATATGTTTTTCGATGGGTAGAAGATCAGACACCCCGGTTATTCCTCCACCTGGCTTCTGCAAATTCTTCACCAACCCTGCCGCCACCGGGTCCGTCACTGCTGTAAATAATAATGGTCGTTTTAAATCATCCGGAGCTTTACTCAAGGCCTGAGCACAGGTTTGGGCGGAAGGTGTGGCAATTGCGACAAGAAGGTCGGCCTCCTCGCCAATCATCTGCTGGGCGATCTGAGTGGCCGTACTCATATTAGCCTGGGCGTTGTGAATATTATATTTCACATCAATTCCCTTTTCTTTCAAATAATCCTGAAACCCATGCAAAACTGCATCAAGAGCAGGGTGTTCAACAAATTGACTGATTGAAATAGTTGTACCCTGTGCGGAAAACACCGGCATACTCATAAAAATCAGCACCAATACCGACAATAACAGCTTTTTCATTTTTACTCCTCCCAAGTCATCCTGCATATATTTATCCATAGATTGTACAAAGATCAGTGAGATCTAGCCTAAAATTGACTGAAGGTCAATAAATGATGGCTAAAAACTATCTTTTAGTCACTCAACACACAAAAATGTATCATACACAATAACAGAGACATATCTCCAGAAATAAAAAACCCCGCATCATTTTTACGCCTGCAGAAGGGGGCAGATATAAAAATAATGCGGGGTCAGGAGGATAAACTAAATAAGATCCCTATGTTATTGTTTCCATCTCTGTCCCATACCGTGTCCTTTACCATGATGACTTCCAGACCCGCCATTGCAAGCCATGCCACTACCCATTCTTCCAGGCCCTAAATATTTATCAACACCAGCCTTTACAGCGTTTGCCCTCATCGTCATACGTAAATCAAAAAGTTCACCAGTGACCTTAGCAACTGCTTTCGGATCAGGGTTATCGCTTCGCATCATGGCTCTTTTTTCGGCACGCTTCATCATCATTTCCTTTCGCAACGCCTGATTATCGGCAAAAAACTGTTCTATTTTATCCTGAGTTGCCTGGTCAACCTGTGGGTTAAACTGTCCCATCGACTGGGGGCAACTAGAACATCCTCCTCCCATTCCTGCTCTTCCCCAATTCGCAGAAGCTGTACCCGCAAGTGTCAATCCTGAAATCAGCGCCAATGCTATAAATTGTTTTTTCATCTGTTGTCTCCTTGAGTATTGTATTACTGTTAAGGTTTCATATTTCCCTGAGTAGTGTCTCGACAAGCAGCTTATGGACAAATCTCCAACCGCTGCCAAGTGTTCGATCACCACCTGTTATAAAAAGGAAAGCAACAGTGGTGCCAGTTTCAACAAATCAGCTTAACTCAGTGTATTAACATTAAATAATAAAATACCTCTGTGGTACATTGCCACGAAACTTTCAATTATCGGGTAAAAACTATCCACATCATAAATCTGATCAGAAAAAAATACCCACCCTGTCAGCGCAGTGTAGTTACCCAAAAGCTATCAGAGAATATTCTTGCCATCTTTATCAATATCGCGATGAAAAACAGCCAAGTGGACAGATAAAGACGTGAGAAAGGAAGCAATTTCCTCAGTAACAGCAACAGATCGATGTCGTCCTCCGGTACAACCGATACTTATACGCAAAGATTTCTTCCCTGCCTTTTTATTCAGACAGATAAGAGTATTCAACATGGGTTTCAAATGATCCATAAACGCACACCCTTCCTGACTTTTCAAGATATAATCTGCAACGACCGGATCCTTTCCCGTCAGGGGCCGCAGATTCTCAACCCAGTAGGGATTAGGTAAAAAACGAACATCCCAGATTATATTCACATCCATCGGTGCGCCATATTTAAAACCAAAAGAAAAAAGCTCTATTTTAAATTGCTTAGATATAGCCATCAGAATCTCATCCCCCCACGTTCAATCATTAGAAATTATTTTTTCGCCCTCTGCCGTAGTTTTCCACCAGCCAATACAGGAAATCGTGGTATAACAACCTTGCGATTGGTAACATGCAGATAACTAACCGCAGAATAGCCAAGCCCTATCACACTGTAGATCTGTTCATCATCTGGTATCATTAACCTGTTACGCATTTTAGAACTACGACGAATAGCCTCCACAGCAAAGCCGATAAGGCAACTACCCAATCCCATAGCATGAGCGGCAAGCAGGATATTCTGGGTTGCCAGCAATGCATCTTCGGCCGGACAACTGGCACTGTTGCTACCACTGACCAAAACAACAGCCGTTGCGCCATGGAAAAGCCTGTCTATTCCTTTTTCATCCCATGCAAAAAGTGCCTCCGCCACCGAATCATGGTACTTTTCATAGTATTGACCTAAACTGTTACCACCAAATATTTTCGTGATCGTACGTAATACCAAACTCTCTGACTGACGGTTCAGTTTCCGATAATAGCCCGCTGTCATTTCTCCAAGAGCGAGCACATCTTCTCTGGTTGGCAGAATAGCAAAATTCCAGGCCTGGCTATTCGTACCCGAAGGAGCTGTTGTACCTATCTTCACCAGATCCTCGAGTATATCAAGAGCTACAGTCTCAAACGTATATTTTCTACAAGATCTCCTCGAACGTATGAAAGCAACAAGATTCGACGTATCGTATTTCCCGGGCGGGATCGCCTCCGATATCTCCTGTAAAGTGACTAACCCGAGCTGTGATTCCAGCGATTCAATTACAATCGCACCTGAACGACAAACTGCCTGACATTGACCGCAGAGAAAACATTCATCAAGAATATATTCAGCCTTGTTTCCCCTCATGACAACTGCACTGTACGGGCATATCTCAACACAGAGACCACAACCAATGCATTTTATTTGATCAATCAAAACCGGTACCATATATTCTCCACTATTAACTGACACACCATGAAAGAGCCTTTCGCACGATAACACCGCTAAGCTGTGCTACTCGAGCAGGCTTAAAATGGACGAAGATGAGGATGCTGAATAGTTAACTTTACAGATTTTATGCAGCACGCTATTGCACTGCCAGTGTATTAAAGCTATCCTCTTTTTCATAAAACTACCTCGAAAAATTTCTTTTTTGCAAGGTACCCATAAGTGTCTGAGTGATTGAGTATCTATTTTTCATCCCTGGCTCATCAAACGTCTTTTCTTTTAAGAAGGCTATAATCATCTCTTTTTTATTTTAACAGAATGGCTGCTTATTTTTTACAATGGCGTAAAAGAAACCGATACAGCGAAGTACTAAGAGTTTGTCTACCACTTGTTCTCAGCATGTCAGCCACCACTGCCATGGAATTCACAGATCGAGTTTTTCTTGCCAACTATTCGATTGATGCAATATCTGCTGCTCTTCCTGCCGGTATCTCATCCTATCTGTTTATGGCTTTTTTTGGTGGTGTCGGTGGATATGCCGGAATATTCATCGCCCAGTATTCAGGTAAAGGTAAACACAAGCAGATAGGAGTAGTGCTCTGGCAGGGGATCTATTTTACCCTGGCCTCCGGTATAATTTTCTGGCTGCTTGCCATCTTTGCAACAACGCCGCTCTTTATTCTGGTCGGCCATGAGCTTAAAGTTCAACAACTTGAAGAAATATATTTTTCAATCCTGTGTAAAGGGGCAATCCTCCACGTTGCCATGGCAACATTAGCAACTTTTTTCACAGGCAGAGGCATTACCCGACCTGTAATGATCGTCACTTTTCTCGGTGTTTTGGTCAATATCCCTCTGGACTATGCTCTTATTTTTGGTCGTTTAGGATTTTCTGAGCTGGGGATTGAGGGAGCAGCCATTGCAACAGTTGTCGCTTGGGCAATAAATGTGATTTTTCTAGCCGCTCTTATTTTTACCAAAAAAAACAATCACTGTTTCGGTCTCTTTTCACAAATTCAGTTCAACAGAGACATCTTCACTCGACTTATGCGATTTGGTATTCCTGGATCACTTCAGTTTACTCTCGACATTCTGGCATTTACATTCTTTATTCTCCTTATTGGCCGTATCGGCACGACCGAACTGGCAGCAACCAACATCGTACTTTCAATCAATGCTCTTGCTTTCATGCCTTCCATGGGGGTCTCTCAAGGCTTAAGTGTCCTCGTCGGTCAGGCACTTGGTCGGAAAAAACCACAAGAAGCAAGCAGGTTTGTTTTCAGCGCCAGCCATCTACTCTTCATCTATATTATGTTAATGGCTACCATCTTTATTTTCGCACCGGATGAAATTCTCAAACCCTTCCTCGCCTCCAGCCATGGAACTGCCAGCAACCTGGAAGTACTCACTACAGGAAAAATGCTGTTAAAAATAGTCGCAGCCTACTTATTTTTCGATGCCTTTTATATGATTTTCAGCGGAGCACTGCGAGGGGCGGGTGACACCCGTTTCATGATGCTGGCCACTGGTTTTGCCTCTCTGGCAGGCCTGATCATCCCGGTGTATACAGGCGTTATTTACCTTAATATTGGTGTTAAAACAGCATGGCTATGGCTACTCTTTTTTATCTTCACCCTCTTCCTTATTTCTGCAACACGTTACTGGTGGGGAGCATGGAAAAAAATGCTCGTTATAGAAACAGAACCATAACTGCATCAGCAATCGACTGTCGCATGTTTTAAATACCGGGTAAGTACATAGGCAAGACCGATCATCAGTATAAGCTGAGAGACAAACACCTGCCAACCGTATCGATAAATAACAGCTCCAGGCAATAGAGATCCAAGTGTGCCACCGGTATAATAAAAACAGATATACAGACCGTTTGCCATCGCCTTGTTATCTCTGGCAATCTTATTGACAAAACCGGAAAGAAGAGAATGAGCGGTAAAAAATCCCGCACAAAAAACAAACATACCTGCAAACATTACAGGATATGATTTGACCATAAAAAAAAGAACCCCTGCAAAAAAAAGCGCTATACCTACCCCTATCGCATCCAATTCATTGTTGAATCGTTGAATGATCTTCCTGCTGTTAAGAGAAACAACTATTCCCATACTGTACCCAAGATAAAGTACACCAATACCCGATTCTCCGACTGTAGGATTGATCCTCTTAAGCTCAAACGGGAGAAAATTCATCAGCGCAGCAAAAACAAAAAACAGGCAGAAAATAGAAAAATAGAGTAATAAAAATTCTCTCTGGCGAAACAAGCCAAAGATTTCCTGAAATTTTGGCCTGCTATATTCCATCTTTATATCTTTGACCATTTCTTTTAACAGATAACAATTAAGAAAAAGTAATAGTCCTAAAAGAACGAAAAAGAACCTCCAACCAAAAAGATCGGTAAAAAGTCCTGATAAGAATCGTCCCAGGAAACCACCGAGTATTGTTGCCGCAATATAAGCCGCAATCGAATGTTGCACCTTATCTTTTGTTGAGGTGTAACTGATATAACTCATCAGAGACGTTAATATTGCAGGAATAATTAATCCTTGCATGCAGCGAATAATGAGAAGAGAAGAGTAACTATCTGCCATGGCAAATAGTATTTCGAGCAAACCAAGAAAGAAAAGTGCCCAGCGTACCATCAACCTGGCTGAAAATAATTCAAGGAAATACCCATAGACAAAAGGTGCACAACCAAGAGGTGCCATCATCAGAGTAGTAAATAGGATGGCCTGGAAATCAGTGAGCCGAAATTCTGTTTGAAAATAGGGTTGAATAGGCTGAGCAGCATAAAGCGAACAGAACGTTACGATTGTTGTGAAATAGATATACCTAATTACTGAACCAGTCATACAAGACTTTTTAGGCTGTAAGATTGCCGATAGAGACTAAGAACTTGTGCGAGAATGCATTCCTCCCCAACTCTTAGTTA
>CAYTNB010000111.1:0-9147 GCA_964439085.1 uncultured Desulfobulbia bacterium
AGAGTATGGGGAAGTGTAGTTGTCGCTAATGAGTAAGTGTAATTGTCGTTGACCATATAGGCCATCTTTACATTTTGGAAAAGAAATTTATGGTTCTTTGGCTTAACGCCAAGAATATAGTGTATTCCGTACTCTTACAAATCATGAATATGGGGAGTATTTGAGCTAAGCGCATCTTCGTTGACAACCAATGGCAAATGTGGATGTTCCCTGCGCAAATGAGCGAGAAAACGTTTAGCAGCATTAGGCTCACAGTTATTTTTATTGTCACCATCCTGTTTCATCATCATCTCAGGGCATAGAGGGATAACTTCCTTATATTGTGCCTGAGCGTCAATCAGCGTTTATTAACCACATTACCTGATGGAAATTTGGCTAACCCCCCTGAATAAATACCTTTTCACTTTATGTGATGGGGGATGTCAAATCCATCGATAATTGGAGAAAATCTGCTCACAATAAATGATGTTTTGTGTGAAAACAGCATGTTGGCCAAGGTCAACATGGAAATGCCCATCAATTATCGTGATTAAAAAAGCTGATATTCGGCTTGATTATCTGTAAAAATCCATGCAATTCTCTACAATATCACTTTGAGGTCGATATTTTAGAGGAGCCTCCATGCCTCAAAAAACCTCGGGGTCTGGGGCAGAGCCTCAGAATGTTGGTAGTGATCTTGTGAGAGCCTATTGTCATCCATCAAATAACCTGAACACAAGTCCATCATTCATCGAGATCAGGCTCATGGCCGAGCTCGAACGAATTACCGTTTTAAAGACCTTGAAAACCGAAAAATGGAATCAGGCCAGTGCTACTGCGAGACTTGCTCGCACCCGGCGACAGCTAAGGGCTAAAATGGAAAAATATCAATTATTATAATTTTGCTCCTTAAAAGGACATTTTGGGACAGCTAATTGTGGTGTTTTGTTCCAAAATGGACAACAGTAGCACTTTTCAAGGCCCTGGAGACTGGCATACCTCTTGCAAGTCGCAGGTTTTGAAAAGGTGCTGATTCCGTCTTTGAAATTCTGGTAACTATGGCTAACAGCTAGGGGAAAATAAACAAGGAGAATTTCAGAGAGGGGATTGTCGTTGCTTCGGTGGTTATAGGTTTTGTCGGGGTGGTCTTTCAGGTTTATAAGATCAAGGCCTATACCAGTCTTTATTCTTCAAATATGTCTGGTTAGGAAATAGCCGCAGAGCAGTCGGTGGTAATTAAGTCGGTGCTGGCGGATGATAACCAGGTCCGGGATGACTTGACCACAGCTCTTAACAGCCGGGGATTAGTCATTTGATCGGTATCTCATGTGGGTGAGATGCTGGCACGCACCGGTAAAGCTCTGGGGCGGATCCTGCCGATTTTTGTCCGGGCCAAGGTCATGGAATTCTGTAGTGCCGTGATTTCAAGAAGAATGATGGAGGACAGTTCTCATTATATCGCCTTTGGTCCTTATTCGATCATGGCCTATTCATAATTTTGGGGCTTACTTTCAGGTCCCTTCTTAATCAAACAAGGGAGGCATCGTATGAAATTGAAATTTTTCTAACGGGGTAATTTTTTGGCCAGGGAATTTTCTATTGATAGAGAAAAAAATTGTAAAAAACTATGGAAAGGGAGATTGGGAAATGACGCACAAAATTTTTTCTAACGGTCTGATAGCCGCAGTATTTTTAATTAGCTCTGTTGCTCCGGCATCTGCAGGCGTTAACATTATTAACACAAAAGTGAAGGGGCAGCAGCTGAATGTGAAACTGTTCGGCTTTTCGCAGATTACCGCTCAGTCCGGCGACGGACTTGCTTCATCAGCAACAGATAAACGTGATGGTTTGCGCTTTGGCGCCGACCGTGTTCGTCTTGGTTACAAACTTACCGTAAACAAAGTTTTCAGCAAATTGCAGCTTGATTTCGTTAAAAGTGATGAGTCTCATAAGAATGGCCAGTTGGATGAAATTATCAAGGATGCTGATGTCGGCTATAAATTCAACAATGCCTTTTCGGTCAAGGTTGGTCAATTTAAGACTCCCGTTGGTATGGATTTCAATACTTCCGGGGCCAAACTGGATATAACCAAACGCGGCATGGAAAAAGCCCTGGTTTTAGAACGTTCGCTGGGGGCTATGCTGAGCGGCCGCAAAATTGGCGGTATTTTTGGGTATGATGTCGGCATCTTCAATCCGGCTACCCGGGCCAGTAAGGTTGTTGATAATCCATTAACAAGCAATACATCGCATGGTGTCGTAGGACATGATTACGCTTATGCTGTCCGGGGTATGGCGGACTGGCAGAATATACATATGGAACTTTCTTATGGTGTATCAGAAGAGGCTGCTGGAGATAACTATGCCGCAGTTACCGCCGCAGAGGATTATTCGGTCTGGGATATCGCCGCAGCCTATAAATTAAAGGATCTGACCTTGAAGGGCGAATATGTCGTTGGCAGTGACATCAAAGGGGTAAACAACCGTGATGAGTCTGTCTGGTATCTGCATGCCGGATATCGTTTTCTCCCCATGTTTGAAGGTGTAGCCCGTCACTACCAGGCCGACTATGATCCTGAGACCGGCGCCAGCACAACTCTTGGCAATACTTATCTGGGATTTAATGTTTTTCTGAATCCCGCCGACAAACATGCGGCCCGCATTCAGTTGAACTATGTGATTGCCAGCGGCGATGACGGCTTTACTGGTAAAACCTACGGCGGTAAAACGGGCGGTTATAAAGATGATGTGATCCTGGCTCAGTTCCAGGTGGCATTCTAAGATTCCTGGTAACTTTTAGCTGCACCCCATTTTCGTCTGTTTCGGCCTCCTCACGTACAATAAGTACGGAGTCTTCGCTTTGCTCCGCTTACCTGACTCGGAGGCCGAGACGAACGAACATGTTTTACTATAATTACAAATAGTTAGCTTTTCAGTATAACACTTATATAGCACTACAAACTTCATTTTACTACGATCTTTGTTTTAATCGTTCTACCTGAATGAGCTGATAAGCTTGTCTGCATAAATAGCTATAATAAATAGAGACAATCTATTATAGTATAGTAGTGGAAAATAGTAGTGGAAACACATACGCATGAGGTAGTCATGATTAAAGTTCCCATCAATATTGAGCAACGGAAAGAGCTTGAGCAATTTAGAGCATTAGCGTCATCCAAAGATTCAGAGAAGGCCTTAATGGTGCTGCTCAGTTCCGAAGGGGAAAAGGTTGCCCAAATTGCCAAAATGTTAAAGCGCAATCCTCATACTGTTAGGGATTGGCTGAAGAGATACAATGCCAACGGCATAAAAGGGTTGAATCGTAAATATTCACCCGGTCGTCCAGATGAAAAACGTGCGAAACTGAAAACACATATCCAAGAAATTTTACTCGATTCCCCCGTTAAACATGGTTACCAGGACCATGTCTGGTCAGTACCGCTTATTGTTTACGATGCAGCATCAAAGCTAAGCCTGTCTGTCAGCGGAGACACGGTTACTCGGGCGCTAAAGGTCATGGGCTACAGCTACAAAAGGCCAACTAAAACTGTCCCCGCCAGAGCTCCCAACAAGGATGAAAAAGCCGAAAGGGTTCAATCTATGATCGAAGGGATCAAGGACATTCTTTCTAAGGGAGAAACAGAAATATACGCACTTGATGAATCTCATTTTTCAACCGAACCATACCTGGTTAGAGGTTGGTTTAAAAAAAGGTGGCCGCCACGAAATAGCAACAAGTTACAGACGAGAAAGTCTCACCTTCTTTGGGTGCTTAAATCTGGTAACACAGAAATTCTACTGGAAGAAGTCAAAGCCATTTGACAGTAAATATTTTTTGCAGTTTTTAACACAGCTAAACCAACGTACGCCAAATAAAGAAATTGCTGTAATTTTCGACAATGCCAGCATTCACAGGTCAAAAAAGACCAAAAGGTTCCTGCAACGTCACAAAAATATTCACTTGTTTTACTTGCCGCCTTATTCTCCAGAATACAATCCTGTTGAAATCTTTTGGAGGTGGATCAATTCCAATGTCTACGGGTTTTCAGTCCTTGGCGGTTTAAATGAGCTTGTGGCACGATTCAGAAAATACGTGTGGCATTACAACTGGAAAAGGTTGCCAAATCCAATATCATTCAACTTCAAGGCTTATGCCGAAATATTATAGCTATTTATGCAGTTAAGCTTAAGCCTAGCGCATTATATATCTTTTGCTGTCGTAATTCCGGCTTGGTGCTTTTCCTAATATGAAGGACATCACCGCTCCTTTGCTGCATTGTTATCGTCACCCTGTTTTGACCTTCGAGTTGTTTCCGAATATCGCCCCAGCTACTATTAATCCCTGTTAATTTTAGTTGGTATCGTGTGTTGTGTACGATATGGTATACCAGAATCGTAATAAATAGATGGCCTGTGACTCTATCTGTCTTTTGATGATAGACTGGACGTAATCCAAGTTCCGTTTTTAGGGAACGAGATACAGCTTCCAAATCCGTCAGCATTGTATAAGTATGCCACAGCTTGTCTTCGCCCCAGTCATTGTGGCTTGTTCTCAAACAATATACACCTGGGTGCGTATCAATACTTTGTCATATTTTTTTGTGCAGTCCCTCGGCAATCTTTTGCATGGTATCTTCAAAACTCTTGATAAAGCGATCGGCAATAATGGCCGGCTCTTTCCTAGTTGAGTGGCAGTACAGCAAAGCCTCACTGGTCTCAGGGTCGACTGTCTTCTGAACTTTTATCTTATAATCACCATCCTTTTTAACTCGATATAGTATCTTTCTGCAAGACTTAGGTGTAGGTAGCTCATTTATAACCTCTGGAAATAGTTTGGTAGCTCTTTTCAAAATACACCTAAGTCTTGTTTCTCTCAGAGGTGTTTTTGTATCAGCAACCGACAGAGGTTATGCGCTTAATATACGAATTCAGGCCTGATAAATACAGCCCCAAAAAACATGGGGGTCAAACATGGGGGTCAACATGGGGGTCAAGTCCGCTCTTGACTCTTGACTCTCATGTGGTTGTCTGTTAATTTATCGACATGTCACGACCATTACGAATAGAATTCCCTGGGGCTTGGTACCATGTAATGAACAAAGGCCGGAGGGGCGAAAAGGTCTTCAGGTGTAGTCGAGATCACACGACCTTCCTTGACCTCTTGCAGGAATCTTCTGATATTTGGGGCGTAAAAATTTCTGCTTTTTGTCTCATGGAAACACATTATCACCTTCTCATCCAAACCCCAAATGGGAATTTGTCTCGATTTATGCGGCACGTTAATGGAGTTTACACCCAACGATTTAATCGTTACCACCAACTTGATGGCCCGCTATTTCGTGGTCGATACAAGGCAATATTGGTTGAGGAGGAGAGCTACCTGTTGGAACTGCTGCGCTATATCCACCTAAACCCACTGCGTGCTGGACTAACCAACAAAGTTAGCTACAAATGGAGCAGCCATGATGGCTATCTTTCCCAAAACAAAAGATGGGATTGGCTCCATAAGAAATTTCTCTTAGACATGTTTGCAAGAAATACCATGCTGGCGAAAAGAGCGTATCTTGACTTCATCTCAGCTGGCGACTCCAAAGATATTCTCAGTTTTTTTGACAAGCTAAATATTCCATCAATTATGGGTGGTGAATCTTTCATCCTCTGGGTAAAAGAAAAATTCTATAAACAAAAACGAGACGACAACGTTCCTGAGTCCAAACGGTTAGCACCAAGCCCAGCACAAGTCATTAAGGCAGTTCGTCAACGATACAACACAGAACCCTCTCTACTTCGTCAAGGCAGGCGAGGCAACACCAACGAGGCCCGAAATGTTGCTATCTATCTAATAAGGCATTTATGTGGCCTGCCTTTCGGCAAGATTGGCACCGAATTCAATATCTCAAAGCCCAGCAGTGTCAGCAGTGTCGTGGTGCGCCTAGCCGCATTACTTAAACATGACACAACACTCCAAATTAACATATGTAAAATCAAAGAGATGATCAGTTTGAGCCAAGAGCGGACTTGATCCCCATCTTGACCCCTATCTCTCTTGAGCAATCTTCTGATCTCTCCCAAAAACCAAGAATGAAGGATAAGAACAATGAACAAACGATTATTGTTGACCATAGCCTTTTTTCTCACTCTCTACCCCATAAGCGAAAGAGCTTATGCCAATCAGTCCGATATCCCCGACGAAGAGATATCTGCCTTTGAGCAGATGTTCGGACAAGGCCCTCAGGAAGAGGATGTTTACAGGGCCGACCGGTTGCTGGTCAGCGCCACTAAGCGAGTCGTACCCCTCCGTAAAGCTCCCGCCATTGCCACGGTTATTACAGATGATGAAATTAGAGATATGGGGGCAAGAAACCTCATGGACGTCTTAAAGACAATACCTGGCCTTGGAATTTCAATCAACGAACAGGGGGTGCGTATGTTTGAGGTCAGAGGAATAACAACAACACTCTCAGAAAAAATTCTTCTCATGATGGATGGGCACCCTCTAAATACAGCTTATGTTGGGAGCGCTCTGTCATACGTCTACGATGATCTTACCGTAGAAAATATAGCCCAGGTTGAAGTCGTTAGAGGTCCGGGGTCTGCCCTCTACGGAGCAAATGCATTCACAGCAGTTATTAATATTATCACAAAAAAACCTAGTTCTATGGCAGGAGGAGGTGAAGTTAAAGTTTCAGGAGGGAGTTTTGGCACCAGGAAAATGAATGTTCTCGGAGGGAGAATTTTTGAAAACAGCCTCCAAATACTCTACAATCTTGACTATTGGAAAACAGATGGGCCAGATCTGGAGATCTCGCAGGATCGACTCACAGGCACGCCATTCACAACAACTCCAGGAAAAGCCCACAAGGATTTTGAAAAAACCGACCTCTTTCTCAAGATACTGTATAAAAACTTAGCCTTTCAAGGCGAATATCTTGCCAAAGACAGAGGAACCTATGCGGGATTCAACTATGCTCTCACTGACGGAAACTCCTGGCATATTAATAATTATTGGGGGGAAGTCAGTTATAATCATACATTTTCTGACATCCTTTCTTCAACCGTCAAAGTCTATTATGACCATTTCGAGCAAGAACCTAAACTAGTACTAATGCCTCCTCTTCCCGGCTTTTCCGAAGGCATAATTGGTGCGCCAAAATTAAAAAACAGGACTACAGGCTCCGAGATTCAAATTGACTATGACCCATTTACAAACAACCACCTTATTACCGGTCTACTCTATGAGAAAATCAGCCAATATGACGTTAAACATATTGCAAATTTCAACCCACTCACGGGCGCACCTCTTGGACAATTACAAGATATCTCCTCATGGGGGAATTTCAACAAAGATGTTAAACGAGAAATATATGCGGCTTATTTTCAGGACGAATGGGAGTTACGGGACAATCTCAGCCTTACATTAGGTACTCGGTATGATCATTATAGTGACTTTGGTGAGACTATAAACCCACGAGCGGGATTAGTCTGGGGAATCACAGAAAAAATTGATTTAAAACTACTTTACGGAGAGGCATTCAGAGCTCCAAACTTTGTTGAACTATACAACGCCAACAATCCGGTGATAGCTGGCAATCCAGATCTACAACCAGAAACAATTAAAACCTACGAAGTAGGGTTTACATATCGGTTTGCAAAACCATACACTATAGATCTCAACTATTTTCACAGTGAAATTGGTGAGTTAATTTCCTGGGACACCTCCACTTCACCCGCACAGTATATAAATAAGGGTGGTTCTGAGAATAATGGCTTCGAGATTGTATTGACTGGTGAATACTCTAAATCAAACTACTGGAATATATCTTATACCTATCAAGACCCGAAAGATGCTGACACGAAACTCAGATTGCCTAATGTTCCCTATCACAGGGCGAGTCTGAATTTCAACCATCAGTTATCGCAGTATATCACAGCTCACACAGATCTTTTATGGACAGGAACGCGCGTGCGCTCTGCTGGTGACCCTAGACCAGAGATGCCATCATACATGGTGGTTGACCTAACGTTTACCGCCAGAAATTTTTTCAAAACCTTTGAAATCCAATGTGCTTTTCACAACCTTTTTGACAAGCAATACGAAGACCCAGATACTTCTGGTATGAGTCAATACATACCAAACGACTTTCCTAGAGATGGTATTTCGGCCAACGTTAACATTAGTTATGGATTTTAATCATTGCAAGCAAGATTGTAAGCGCTCCCTGTGGGCGGGGGTAAAAATAGCTTTGCGTAAATATCCGCCCAGATGTATTTCCTGATTGAGTTGTTCCCGCAAGTCAAAAAGGATACACCTTAAAATCATGGAACTATTGTCCTTGACTTAGGGGCCACTTCATGCCAGTTGAATTCATTCGATAAAATCGTGAATTTCTGCTATAATAATTGCAAGATTTCAATACAAACTGCCCACTTTTCTTGCGAATTTTATCATGAAACCAACCAGAGCACCTATAGCGGATAATCAACTGAACTTATTTCGATCCCAATTATCACAAGTTGTAGATTGGGAAGAACTGGAAAGAACATTTGGAGAGACGTTTTGCAGTGATAATGGCCGACCAGCTATTTCTACACGCTTAATGGTCGCTCTTCATTATTTGAAATTTACCCATAACCTGAGTGATGATGCTGTTGTGAACAATTGGATGGAAAACCCTTACTGGCAATATTTCAGTGGGATGAAATTATTTAACCACGAGTTACCCATAGATCCTTCCAGTATGATTCGGTGGCGAAAACGAATAGGTAGTGCAGGGGCAGAGGAACTTTTAAAAGAAACAATCAAGGCTGGCCTCAAGCTTAAAGCGGTGAAAAAGTCCCAGATCAAAAGGGTTAATGTGGATACCACCGTTCAGGAAAAGGATGTTCGTTTCCCGACCGATGCTCGGTTGTACGACCGTGCTAGAGAACGTCTGGTGAAAGCAGCCAAAGAAAGAGAGATCAACCTTCGGCAAAACTATAATCGATTGTCCAAGCAAACACTTTTGAAGCAGAGTCGTTACGCTCATGCTCGGCAAATGAAAAGGGCGAGAAAGTCAACCCGGCGCCTGCGAACATTTCTAGGGCGAGTGATAAGGGATATTCAAAGAAAATGCTCATCACCGGATAACGAACTTAAAAATCTTCTAGAAGTTGCGAGTCGTATCTGGG
>CAYTNB010000112.1:0-9069 GCA_964439085.1 uncultured Desulfobulbia bacterium
CACTGGGGATATAGCATCCTCATGTGGCGCAAAAGTGTACCAATCAACCCCTGGCCGAGCGCACCAAATGAATTTTGGCACAAGGAAGGCCAGCGGTGATATTTTCCTTTTCTTGCATTCCGACACCCTGCTACCAGAGAAGTTCTATCTGCAAATCACTAAGGTTCTCAATCAGCCTGGTACCGCAGCAGGCGCATTTCTCTTTAAACTTGATATTTCCGGGCTAGGCCCATGTCTAGTCGAATTTTTCACGAACTTACGGAGTAGGTTTTGGCAATTACCCTACGGCGATCAAGCTATTTTCACCACACGTCAAAATTTCAATAATGTTGGCGGCTACCCGGAGGTGCCAATTCTTGAGGATGTACTGTTAATTAAGAAGCTGAAAAAACTGGGGAGAATAAGAACCACATCAAAAGCAGTCATAACCTCAGGCAGGCGGTGGCAGAAATTGGGGTTGGTCAAAACCACCCTAATTAATCAAAAAATTATGCTTGGCTATTTATTTGGTCTTTCCCCCCAACTTCTTAAGGGCTGGTATAGGATTGGCAAGAAAAGATGAAATAGCGGGGCTTTTGGGCAAAAGGGCGTGCTGCAGGTCTTTATCCTTAATGAAGGAAGTCACAAATTGGGCGCCTTGCATAAGGTATTTGGTACTGAAAGATTTTTGAATTATTAGATTTGAGTTGGAAAAAATACCAGCCAACGCCATAAAAACCAGAGTAGAAATAAAGGCGGCCTTGGCTAAACCAAATACCCCGCCCACAAAACGATCAAACCAGCCAAGAAATGTCACCTGCATAACCTTTTTCAGGCCAGCCCCCAGCAACATTATAATGACATAAGTCGCCAGAAAAAGTATCGTATATGTAATAACAAAGCGGAGTTGCGGATCAGAGACCCACTTGACAATATGCTTGGAGAACAGGTTGTAATTGGCTCCAGCGGCCAAATAGCCCATGGACAAAGCAAGGACAAAGGCAATCTGCCTGACAAAGCCGATCCATATTCCCCGCACCAAAAACAACACGGTTATAACAATAACACCAATATCTAAGACAGTCATAATTCTCTATTTTATCGCAGGTGCTTAGGAGTTAAGGGTAGTTTATCGCCCTACCTTAATCGTTACATTTTATCAAACCCGGGGCAAGGGGCTGTCTGTTAAATTTGCTCGGGGCAATATCAACGTCCAAGCTAACACCCCACGAGGGGGTATCGGAGTCTACGCTTACCTAGTACCTTAATAAATTCTTTTCTAAAAAACAGGTAAGCGGAGCGAAGCGCAGACTCCGAGAAAACAATCTGTAAGGTACTAAAGTTATAGCAGCAGTCTCAAGGAAAAACTATATTTCATGCAAAATTGCAAGTCATTTCCAAGGCAACCAACAATCCTTAAGCCATTTACAGCCACCTTTTTTTCGGCAGAACGGCTGTTGGCAATCAAAACATTCTTCAATTACCACTCGGATATTAGCGTGAGTGCCATTGACTTGACCGTATTACAAGCCGCTGGTGACAATGAGATAAAAAAGCTGGCCGAGTTTTACCTGAGCGACATTGAGAGGCAAAAATTTACCAGTATTAAGTTCAGTAAGCGTAAAATAGAATGGCTGGCGGGGCGGATTGCCGCCAAAAAGGCAGCCTTGGATCTCTTACCAGAGGATGGCGGCAATTGCGCCTGGCATAACCTGCAAATATCTGCCGATTCTGTAGGGCGGCCATTTTGCGAACTGGTCGAAGGCGACATAGAGAAAATACCAGATGTCTCTATCACGCACAGTGCTGGAATTGCCGCAGCTCTGGCCTCATCACACTTCTGCGGTATTGATATACAGGAAATAAACGTAACAGTTGCAAAGGTTAAAAGTCGTTTTGCCTCTTCCGTAGAGCAACAGATTTTATCAAAGGCCAATTCCGATTTTTCCGAAACTACCTTACTCGCTCTGTTATGGTCAGCCAAGGAGGCGGCCCGCAAGGCCTTCCCTTTACAGCCACTACCAGGCTTTATGGAATTGCACTTAGAGCACTTCAACGGTAAACCGGATAATTTCACCGGCCAATTTTCCTGCCAACGTCAGGATATGCCCACCACAATACCATTTTACTGCATGAAATTTGAGGCTTACACCGGAGCTATAATATTGAGATAGCAATATAGTTGCGCTGCAACAAGCAAATAAAATTACTTTCCTATTTTATTTATATTATGTTAATTATACTACAATATCAGAGGTAATTTGCAGCATTAGGGTCATAAAACGGTTAGCGAGGAATTTAAAATGAAAAAAATAATTCTTGCTGGTTTGGGATTGGGACTACTGATAGGATTTACAAGTTCTGCCAACGCCACCATTACAGGCTTCCAGTTTTCCGGGAAATGGACCTATGTTGACCCCGGCATTGGTTTTGCGAAGGGAGACGATTTTCAGGGCACTGTTAGTTATGATATTGAAAAGCCTGCAGATGATTTTTATTCATCAAGTGGCTCAACGATGAGCACATATCGCCATAATTATTTTAACTTATCCGCCGGTGGTATTAACACATCCCCACGTGGTGACGTAAGCATTATTGACAATTATGGAAACATGGATCAGTTTGGAATTAAGTTTTACCCCCTCGGCATAAACTCATTCGATCATGGTTATATGTACCTGGTCGATACCGACTCGGACGTATTTGAAGACGGCAGTCTACCGGAAGACATTGTGGGCCTGGGCGCATCGCCCTTCGAATACTGCTCATTATACTTGTTCGCGAAGGATTCCACATCGCTAAAGAGCAGGGGTACAATCCTTTCAATCACCCCCCTGCCAACCCCCGAGCCAAGCACATATATCCTGTTGGCTACCGGCTTGGCTGCCTTGGCTGGGCTGCGCACGATAAAAAAAATCCCCGCTTGAAGAACAAGCAGGGATAACATTTACCATCTTTTTTGGGGCATTTTCGTGGTTATCAAAAATCAAGCAACTCCACATCAAATACCAAAGTTGAATTGGGTGGTATTGTATTTCCTGCCCCTCTGGCCCCATATCCTAATTCAGGCGGGATAATCAACGTTCTCTTCTCACCCTTCGTCATCCCAAGAAAGGCCTCATCCCAGCCTTTAATGACCCGATGAGTTCCGACGGGGAATTTAAACGGCTGTCCACGATCAACAGAGCTGTCAAATTTTGTACCATCTAGTAGATAGCCCGTATAATGGGCGGTAACCATAGTTCCTCTGGTCGGGGTGGCATCGCCAATTCCTTTGCTGGTAACCACATACATTAAGCCAGACGGGGTCGTTATAGCATTGGGCCACTTTTCATTGATAATTTTCTGATCTTTGCTCATCTTGTTCCTCATTTTATTTTTAATTTTAGACTGGTGTTTCTGTAACAATTTATCAAATTCCTTTTGATCGGCTCTAAACCCTTCGGCCTTTGCTCCCATGCGAATAATTGTTACCGTATTTATTTTATCGCCCTTCCGAATGGCATTCACCACATCCTGCCCCTTAACAACCTTGCCAAAGATAGTATGTTTGCCATTGAGCCAAGGTGTGGCAACATGAGTGATAAAGAACTGACTGCCATTGGTGCCCGGCCCGGAATTAGCCATAGCCAGAACACCTGGCCCATCAAAACGCAGTGAAGAATCAAATTCATCGGGGAATTTATAACCGGGGCCACCACGACCAGTCCCCTGTGGGTCACCACCCTGAATCATGAAATTATTTATGACCCGATGGAAGATAAGCCCGTCATAAAAATGCGTTCCCTTGGGTTTGTTAGAGTCCTTGGTACCTTCCACAAGCCCGACAAAATTAACTACCGTCAAGGGAGCTTTTTCCGGCTCCAGCTTAAGCAATATATCGCCTTTATTGGTTGCCATTTTCGCATACAAGCCGGCAGACATGTTGTCCTGACCTGCCACAGCTCCCCCAGCCAGGCATAAAGAGAAGCCAACCAACATCGTTAAGATCTTACCAAACATAATTTTCTCCCAAAGTTTGATTTTGCGGGTTACCACATTTATTGGTAAATTCTTCAGGTAAGGAACGAATCCAAATCGGAGTTGCACCTGAGCAGTTACCAGTTATTGTTCTAAAACTATTTCATAGTCCAAACTACTTTTAGTGAAATGGTTCAATGAATTTTTTAGTTGTTGTAGATTTTCTACAGAAAAATTTATTTCCCAAGCCGAGGTACCATCTGCCTCGGCAGACAGAGCGACAATACTATTTATCACCATTTCAGAGGGCGCCACGCCGAGAAGCATAAAAAGACGATTACGATTTATCTTTTGGGGAACAAAAATAATTTGTGGATTATGAACCTTCGTCTTTTTTAGGTTCCAACGTACCTCAACCACGTCTTCCCGCTGGAGGGTAAGAGATTTAAAACGTTTACAATTTTTATGGTGGATAGACAAGCCCCGCTCACTCAAAAGCCCATACAGCCCTTTGTCTGTCGGCAATGGCGCACAGCAATGTGACATCTTGACACAGGCAGGATCCAGATTATCCAAAAATATGCGATTAAAGGCTCCTGTTGGCGGTTCAAGAAGAGCGTATCCCTCTGAAAATATAGGAATCAGAGCAGACATCACCTTTTTTAGCCGCAATTGTCCCGTGCCGATATGTTGAAACAAATTCTCAATATCAGGGAGTTCAAAATATCGCAGAACTTCAGCCATTTTTATCGATTCAAGAATACCTCCGGGCAAACCATACCTTTTAAGTTCCTGCCGCATTATCGAACCCCCTATATCGCGGGCCAGCAGATGCCGGCGTTGACGAAAAGTCCTCGCCAACATGGAACGAGCCTTAGGCGTTTGACACAGCCCCTGCATCTCAGGCTCAAATTCCACCGCTTCATCCTGAACAATAATTTTTACCCGGTCACCATCATGGAGGATATAGTCTGGCCCCACCTGCATACTACCCACTATCGCCGCCACACATCGCAGACCAACCTCAGAATGGACATTAAAGGCAAAATCTAAAACTACACTCTGGCTGGGCAGGCATAGTCGGTCTCCCTTGGGAGTAAAGGTATAAATCTCCTTTTTACCGCTGGCAGCAATAACATCGGTATAGGAAATACCTTCATTCCCGCCGAGGATATTGAATAATTCTCGAATATCCTCTTCGAATTCAGAGGGGTTTTTTCTATGTTCAAGCCACATGCGGACAATACCTTGTCGGCAATTATGGTACATCTCCGGTGTTCTAAACTTAAACAGATAGGTCTGTCCCTGGACATTGGCCCTGGCATGCAAGCTTTGGTAGCCGGTTGGCTTGGGGTTGGCAACAAAATCTCTTATGGTTCTTGGGATAGGCGGAAAACGCTGATTAACCACGCCCAGGGTTCGATAACAGGTCTGACGGTCCTCTACGGAGATTATAATCTCCACTGGTGTCTCAATTTCGCGGGCCAGAGCCATTTTAAGAGGATCAAAATATGATGACAGCCCCTTGACTACGACAAAGACCTCAGCAGTGATCCAGGCCTCATCAAACACCTTCCGCAACATGTCCTTAATTCCTAAGTTTTTCACCTTTTTGGCAATCCTGTCAAAATGTGCCTCAAGTTTTTGGCTTTGCCGAGGGAATTTATATTTAATTGCCAGGTCATACAATTCCCTTTTCAGCTCAAAAAGACCCATTATATGAGCCATTGGCGCATATACCCGTAAAGTTTCCTCGGCAATTTTCTGACGTTTATGGCGCGGCATGGAATTTAAGGTGCGCATATTATGCAGACGATCGGCCAGTTTGACCAACATCACCTCAAAGCGAGATGCCGCCCCGGAAAATATTTTGCGATGAACTAGTTTGTAGAAGGACTGGCGATCGCCATAAAAGTCCGTAACCTTGGTGCAGCCATCAACGATTGACGCAACTTTGCGCCCAAAAATAGCCCCGATTACCTCGGTAGTAACATCTTTGACGTCCTCCACGGTATCATGCAGTATGGCTGCCGCCAGAGTCTCTGGATCATTAACCCCCAAATCCTCGACCAAAATTTGAACCACTCTACAGGGATGGCTGATATAGGCTTCCCCGGATTTACGCACCTGATCCTGGTGAGCATCAACCGCAAAGCTTAAGGCCCTCCAAAAGCACCTGGCCGGCCCATCCTGGTCACCCAGATAGCCCTCAATGGTCTTTATATATTCCGCAATATTAAATTTCTCAGACATATGCTACGACCGCCCCTTAATCGCCCCAATAACATTCGTAGTGGAAAAACCCTCAACCGTTGGAATATTAATTACCCGCCCCCCTTTGGCTAAAACCTCACTGCCGCCTACAATCTTCTCCACGGGCCAATCAGCCCCCTTCACCAGGATATCCGGCATAACCATCTTTATCAAGTCAAGAGGAGTTTCCTCCTCAAAAACAGTTATATAATCAACGCACCCTAAAGAAGCCAGCACCCTGGCCCGGCTTCCCGCCAAATTTATTGGCCGCTCAGGCCCCTTAATCGCTCGAATGGAAGCGTCACTATTCAGCCCAACAACCAAGCAGTCACCCTGCCGCCTGGCCGCCTCAAGATAGGCGACATGACCCTGGTGCAAAATATCAAAACAGCCATTGGTAAAAACCACCTTTTTGCCAACCTCTTTAGCCGTCTGAATACGCTGCCGCAAATCATCTGCTAAACTAATTTTACTCTGATCTGTGAAACGATATGGCGACGGAGCGGCAGTATTAAATTTTCCCCTAACATCGGTCAGCAGGGTAATATCCAATTCAGTACTAAAGACCGTTTCCTCATCTTCGGCCTCCCGTAATACTGAGCCATCTGGAGAAATAATCATAGAATGCCCGGCAAATCGAATACCGTCAGTACTACCACAGCGATTGCAGGCAACTACAAAGACCTGGTTTTCAATAGCCCTGGCCTTCAGCAACAGCTGCCAGTGGTCAAGACGGGCAGCGGGCCACTGCGCTGTCACAATTATGCAACCAGCCCCCAAGCCAACCTGCGAGGCAGCCAACTGCGGAAAGCGCAAGTCATAACAGACAAGACTCGCAAATATGCCGTATTTAGTAGAAATTGGATACGGGTTATGACCAGGTTTGAAATGATCCTCCTCGAACATTGGCCCAAAAAGATGTTGCTTACGATATCGTCCCAATACCCCGCCAGCATCGCTGATAAACATGGTATTGAAATATTCCCCGCCATCCTCTTCCAAAAGAGAGCCCGCCGTGATGATGCCGTAATTGGCCGCAAACTCCCGCAAAGCAGCAAGTAATTCATGAGATTTAGCCGCCAGTGATGAGAGGTTTTCATAGGCAAAACCGCTACCCCATAATTCCGGCAGGACAATAAGAGTACCGGGCGATGGTTTAAGTTGAGCCAAGGCCTTTCGCACCTTGGCAAGATTGGCCCTGGAATCCCCCAATTGGACATCAAATTGTGCGATTCCAGCAGAGAGGGGGGCCTTAATTCTTTTTCCTTGGGTAAATATCATTTTTTGATTAAATTGGTCTGGTTTGGATAAACTGGCAATCATGCAGCTCACATTACGAGATTAAATGAATATTTATACCTCGCTTACCATTTATTATAAAGCAAAAAACCAATGAAATATACTGTCCATTTTTTACCAGATGATATCAAAGCCAAGGCTTCCAAGGGAGAAAACCTTCTGGATGTGGCCGCCAGGGTTGGCGTGTATATTCACGCCTCTTGTGGCGGTGACGGGGTCTGCGGTAAATGCAAAGTCAAGATTGTCAAAGGCAACTCCCCCACCGAAAAGGGCAGTAAACTCACCGCCGACGAACGAGCCGAGGGCTATCAGTTGGCCTGTAATTCCAGTATTGGCGGAGACATGGTAATTCAGGTGCCAGCCAAGACCAAGGCCGATGGCACGGCTCTGAAACGCAAGCCCAAAACCACACGCTCCATCTCAGCCCGCAGCCTAGACTCTCTGGTAGGGAAATGGGATGTCGATCCACCGGTGGAAAAACGCTTTTTAACAATTGACCCACCCACATCTGAAGACAATGTACCCGATCTCCAGCGCCTGATGCGGGCCATCAAGAAGGGCTGCTATGACTGCGAAGAGCCTACCTATGATCATCCCGCCCTACTCCAGGATCTCCCCTTTATTCTCCGCCAAGCGGACTGGCAAGTAACGGTCATCATGCTGCGTGGAAAACGAGCCGAGGAACCGGATCGAATTATCGCCGTGGAGCCAGGTAACACCACCAGCAAATTTTACGGCATCGCCCTGGATATTGGCACCACAACCCTGGGGGGTATTCTATTGGATCTGAATACCGGCAAGAGTTTGGCCGATGCCTCGGTCTATAACAGCCAAATTGGTTATGGTGAAGATGTAATCTCCCGGATTATTTACTCCCAGCGCCCCACAGGCCTGAAGGACCTGCAGGAAAAGGTGGTAGCCTCCATTAACCAAATCATTGCATCCCTCTGCACCAAGCAAGGCATTGCCACTCAGGACATTACCTATATTATGGCGGCAGGCAACACCGTTATGTCCCACCTGCTAATGGGGCTGAATCCAAAATTCATCAGAGAGACGCCCTATGTGCCCATCTGCAATCAACTACCCCTGGCCCGGGCGGCAGCTATAGGAATTGACGCCCACCCCTCGGTACGCCTCTTCCTTTACCCCTCTGTGGCTAGTTATGTGGGTGGTGACATTACCTCAGGCGTACACGCCTGTCAGATGCATAAAAGCCCGAAAATAACTCTATTTATTGATATAGGCACCAATGGCGAGATTGTCGTAGGCAACAACGACTGGATGATTTGCGCAGCCTGCTCGGCGGGGCCGGCCTTTGAAGGTGGCGGCATTAAATACGGTATGCGCGCCTCTGCGGGGGCCATAGAGAATTTCCACATGGATCCCGACACCCTGGATCCCATGATTATTACCATCGGCCACAGCAAGCCATGCGGCATCTGCGGTTCCGGCTTGATCAGCATTGTCGCCGAGTTGCTTGAAGCTGGGGTTATTGACCAGCAAGGCAAGTTCAACCGAAAGCTGAATCATCCCAGAATCAGAGAGGGTGTCGATAATTATGAATACGTCTTGGCC
>CAYTNB010000113.1:0-8921 GCA_964439085.1 uncultured Desulfobulbia bacterium
GGATTCCAGGGCACCCGGCTGATCGTTGTCGTCTTTGGGGGAACAGTTCCATGTGGTTGGCACCACACACTCATAATGTTCTATTTTATAGTTTTTTACCTTGATATAGTGTAGTAGCGCTCCCCGCGAGGCCTCGGTCGCCCCGAACCCTTCACCTGATTCTGGTAGATCAAAGTCCGCCATGGTGGGTGCCTTTGTGTCAAGTCGTTCTGTCTCAGCAAGCACGAAGTCTGCTATTACCACCGCAGACACAGCTCGGCACAGATGGCGGCCAAGGACGGAATTCAGATTTGCAGCGCCGATTCCTGCTTGTGCGGCAAACTTGTTGACAAGTTGTTTAACAGTATGATTGTTGCCCTGCATGTAGTCGACTAGAACACGGGCAGCTGGACCAACCTCAATCATTCGTCCATTATAGCGGGGTGCCTTGACCCAGGAGTATGCCGAGTCTTTGTGGGGGGCAGGTGTAAGAGTTCCTTCTCGTACTTTCAACCCTGATGCTGATGAGTATCGGGAATACTTGACATCTTCTTTGATTGACTCAAAATCTACCGGCTCGATTTTCCCGTCAAGTAGGATTCCAGGTGCGAACAGTCTGGGGCTATTTGATTCTGGTCCGAAGGGGAGGAGGCCGTATGAAAGAAACCCGCCTTTGCTCTGGCCGATTTTCCAATATTCGGGGAAACCTTCAGCAACGGCGAGGATATCTGGAATATATTTATGCTGAATGAATTCCCGTACGTCCAGAATCAGCGAACGGTAGGAGGATATGTAATCAATATTAGGAGCCTGGGTGCAACCGCCTGGAAAGATGGTAGCAGCATGCGGAAATTTACCGCCGAAAATGGCAGAGGCCCTATTGGCTTTTTTTTGGATTTCCAGCGACTCGATATAGTGCTTTAAGGCTCCGATATTTAGATCAGTATCCTCGAGATATTTACCGGAAAGCCTTGGTAAAAATGGTGCCGCCGGAAAAGGCTTGCCAGAGGCCAGCTCCGCCTTGACCCAGTTCCGCAGCTTGACCAGATCTGGATCTGCGCCGGAATATTTGAGAATGGCGGTGACATCGATAAAATCGAGGGCGGAAAGCTGATAAAAATGGAGTAGATAATCATAGAGGTGGTTGGCACCCTGGATCAGGTTGTGCATTATGCGGCCGTTGGCTGGTACTGTGAGATTGTAGGCATTCTCTTGAGCATAGGAGGAGGCAATGGCATGGGCATAAGGGCAGACCCCGCAGATGCGTTGGGTTATCTGTTGGGCATCCAAGGGGTTGCGGCCTCGTAATATCACCTCGAAACCGCGAAACATTTCCCCAACACTTTGCGCATCGGTAATAATATTGTTTTCCACTGTGGTGTTAATACTTAAATGACCTTCAAGCCTAGTAACCGGGCCGATATTTACCTTCATAGATTTCCCTTTTTTAGAAATAGACTGAAATTTAAAACTACATGCTTATTATGCTATAATTTTGAGCATGTATGGTCAATTTATTTTTGAATTGGAGGCTGATTGTCGTCTTACGTTTCAAGTATCTGAAGTCAGGCACTTAAAGTTTCTGTGGCTTTCTGGATACCGGCCCGTAACTATTTATTCAGGAACGAAGCGTATCGTGATGTGTGGGAGGTTTGTGCCAGAGTCGTCAACAGGCCTTGATAAAGTTTTTTTGCATAAAATCAAAACATTCTTCAATGTTTTGTAATGATTGCATCCGGGCGGCCAGGCGGTTGCCGAAACGCAGGTTTCGGCTGAAGTGCCATGTGAATTCCTTGACTCTGCCCAGAGCCTTATTGGTTGGGAAAAAGTCTCGTATTAACAGAAAGGCCTCTATGTAAACCTCAAATAAAAAAATAGGCTCAATTTCCGGAGAGATGCCAGTTATTTCCGCAAAAATCCAGGGTTTTTGCACGGCGGCCCGGCCAATCATCACTCCGTCACAGCCTGTTTGATTAAACATCTTTAGACAATCTGCCTGATTCTGCACATCACCGTTACCAATGACCGGAATATTGGCCATATCTTTTAAGTGGCCGATATATTCCCATCTGGCTCGCCGCTTCAGTTTTTCAGAGGTGAGACGGGGGTGGAGGACGATGGCATCAGCCGAGTCGTTTAACAGGGCGGTTAATTCACTTAAAAATTGCAAGTCTGGTTTTGTGCCCAGACGAATTTTGACGGTAAAGGGTTTATTAATTGCTTGGCGGACAGCTCTGAGCATTCTTTCTACCAGTTTTAGGTCGGATAATAAATAGGCACCTGATTTGCGCCGGGCAATATTGGGCGCTGGGCAGGCGAGGTTTAAATCGATGATTTCTGCCCCATAATTTTGCAGACCGAGAGCGCCGGCAGCGGCTTCTTCCGGCCCAGCTGCGACGATCTGGTACGCCATGGGCCGTTCAATGGTTGTGCGCTGCAACCAGAAAGAATTTTTATCGACATCGTTGGCAATGTGGCGGGCACTTAGCATCTCGCTGTAGAACAGGCCCGGCGGCTTAAATGCCGATATTAGCCGCCGGAATGGTGAGTGGCTGATACCGGCCATGGGGGCCAGGATCAGTGGCGGATCTATTTTGACGCCGCCAATATTAAAGTGGTGTAGTTTTGTCATGTTGACCCGGCCTTGTAAAATATGTTATTTAACCTGCATTCGTTGAAAAAAATAATACAGTAAATGGAATATAGAAAATGGAAAATGACAGTAAACTAATTCCTGTCCTTCGGGAAGGCATAGAATGTGTTAAGATGATTTTTTTTCGTGACCTACAGGCGATGTTGGCGGCAAAATTTCCTGAGCGTGACAAAATGTATCGCAATAAAATGGCCGGGGCGGTGATTAATCGTTATTTCGGGATGCTTAATCCAGACCCGGATTTTGCCGATTTTGCCAGCCAGGAGGAGGCGATGATTGATGAAGTTATGCGTGATACCGCTGCTGAACTTGCCCCTCTCAGAATACCCCTTACCGATGCTCTGCGCACCATGGTAATTTGTGATAAACAGGAAGGATTCGATAACTCGAAAATTTTGGTTAAGGCCAGGGAATACGGCATTTTACTTGTCGACCGCGACCTACCCATGCCGCACCATTTCATTGAATTGGTGCGGCGATTAAGCAGCGCCAAAGGAATGGTGACGGAACCAGTTCCCACCAATGATAAGCAGAAAAAGGTGAATTATAAATGATCAAAGATATACCGCTAAAAGTTAATAACAACTCTGGCCCTGGCGGTGGAATATTGGCAATGCTTATGGGCCGTTTCCGCCCCCTTCTTACTATGGCCTGTATCTATATAGTGACGACATCTCTCCTGCGTCTTGGTCTCTGGGCAATCTTTGGCCGTTATTTTGAGGTCTCATTTTTACACTTGCCGGTTATATTTGTTTTAGGTCTATTGAACGATATAGTGGTGTTGCCGCCGCTTCTGTTGCCGCTTTCATTATTTTTGCTGGTTCTGCCGTCATGGCGGCGGGAGGCATCTTGGCGGCGTGCGTTGGCTCACATGGCCAGTTTCACCGTTATCTTTGGTTTTATCTACCTGGCACTGGCGCAATACTTCTTTTTTGATGAATTTAATGGCCGTTTCAATTTGGTAGCGGTTGATTATCTCATCTATCCCAATGAGGTTTTTGTTAATATCTGGCAGACTTATCATGTCATTTGGTTTTTGCTGGCTACGGCTTTAATTTCTATCGTAGCCCAGGTGTCTTTTGCCTCCCGGTTGGTTCGCCCAAAAATGCCGGCCTGCCGTTTTTTTAACCGCCTGAAATTTGTGGGTTTACATGCTTTATTGACAGCCCTGGTGCTGTTGGCTTTCTCAACGGACACCCTGACATTATTTAACAATCGGGTGGCCAATGAAATAACGGCCAACGGTATCAGTAGCTTTTTCCGGGCTTTGCATACCAACGAACTGGATTTTAATCGCTATTATCGAACACTTACCCGTGAAAAGGCCTTCTCGGTCATGCAAAAGGAACTGCGACTTGCTGGGCAGCAGAAGCCTAATTCTCCAACTGATCTTAATAGAAGCTTCCCCGCTTATCCTGATGGTTTGGGAAAATTAAACATTGTGGCCATTGTTGAGGAGTCCTTCGGAGCACAGTTTGTCGGGGCCTATGGTGACAAACGTGGACTAACCCCTAATTTTGACCGCTTGTCACGGCAGGGTATTTTATTTGCCAATGCCTATGCCAGTGGTACCAGAACCGTACGGGGCCTGGGTGCTATCGTTACCTCCATGCCGCCTATCCCCAGTGAGGGGATCATGAAACGACCCGGTTCTGAAAATATTGCCAATTGGGGCGAGGTTCTGAAAAAAAAGGGCTATGAAACCAGTTTTCTATACGGCGGCCATGGCGTATTCGATAATATGAATAATTTTTTCTCCAGCAATGGTTTTGCCATTAGCGATATAAGTGATATTAAGCAGATTACTCAGCGTACCATTTGGGGTGTATGTGATGAGGATATTTTTCGGCATGCTGTTAAATATTACGATAAGGCTACGGCTACCGGGAAGCCCTTTTTCTCTGTTATCATGACCACCTCCAATCATCAGCCTTACACCTTTCCGGCGGGAATCCCCAATGTGCCGGTCAAGGGAGGTGGCCGGATTGCCGGGGTGCGTTATGCCGATTACGCTATTGGTAAATTTATAGAACAGGCTGAGGGGACAGCCTGGGGTAAGAATACCCTCTTCATTATTGTGGCTGATCATGATGCCAGGGTTTATGGCAGTCAGCAAATTCCCATGCGTCATTACCGGATACCGCTGCTGTTCCTGGCGCCTGGTCATCTTCGGCCTCAGGTGGTAACCACTGCGATGGGGCAACTTGATGTCGCTCCAACGGTTATGGGGATTTTGGGGCTGCCTTTTACTGCACCCTTTTATGGTCAGGATGTCTTACATTGGCCAGCCGGCAAACCACGGCCAATTTTGGTAAATCATGATCACGATGTTGGACTTCTTTTAGGCTCAAAACTTGCCGTATTGGGGCTTCATAAAGCGGTTACAGTATATGACTACGATGATGTTAGTTTTGATATTCACAAGGCCGCAGGCGATCCACAAATTGAAGATTTGGCTACGGCCTATTTTCAGACAGCTTTCGAACTTTTTAAGTCCCATAAGTATCAATTGTCGATGCCATAATCTCAATGAGCGTTCTACTAATTGTCAGTAGTGTCCGGTTATGGACTTGCATTGACTTATTAGGAAAAATAAAAGCCTCGCATGCTCAAGGGTGTTGAATCAATTACACAATTACAACGTACTATCAACAAGTTACCGTAAAACATCCTGAAATCTTAACTTGTTGATTTTGCACAAAAACTACATGTTGTTTTTCAACACTCTTTACTCGTCTTTCCGGCATGTTTTTAGCCGGAAAGACGGTTTTGGGGTTTTAGATAGTTCTAAATTGTGCCCGCAACTTTGTAACCGGACACTGCTGACTCATTGTCGAAGTGTTACCTGATATAATCAGGTAACACTTGATTCCGGGTTATACCGGAGTAAGCGTCTATAACGCAGATCGCTAACTGGCATGAAAATTAAATTAATTGGTAATCCGGCCGCCGGTAAAAATGGTCTGGAAAAAATCAGGCGGATAGAGCAACTGCTAATTGATCTTGGCGCACGGGTGGTGATTGCCCTCACCGAATATGCTGGTCATGCAGAAGTATTGTCCCGTGAATGTCATAATTTTGACCGCCTGGTGGCGGCGGGTGGTGATGGTACGGTGAATGAGGTGATTAACGGCATGATGCCGGAGCCAGTACCTCTGGCTGTGATACCGCTCGGCACTGCTAACGTTTTAGCTCTCGAAACTGGCTTGCCCATGGACTTGGCCGGGCAATGCGAGAATGCCGTGCGTGGCGAGGTTCGGCAAGTGACTTTGGGGCGGGCCGGGGAACGCTATTTTCTCCTGATGGCGGGGGCTGGTTTTGATGCCGAGGTTGTTCGGCGGGTCAATTTAAGAACCAAACGCTGGCTGGGGAAGGGCGCCTATCTGCTCAGTGCCATGCAGGTCTTTTGTCATCTACCACCAGCGGTGGGGCTGAAATCTGCTCAATGCCGGCTGCCCGATCTATGCGGGGTAATTGTTTGTAATAGTGGTATGTATGGCGGCAGCTTTGTTCTTGCCCCACAGGCCTCATTATTTAGTTCGACTCTGCAAGTGATTGCTTTGCCGCATCGTGGGCCTTTGGGGTTGTTTTATTTGATTTTTCGCAGTCTTTTGTGTAATCGATTAGTGTCTGAGATCAAGATTTTTGAGACCGCCAGTATTGAGGTGAGTGGAGAGGCTGCCTTGCAATTGGATGGTGATTCGGCAGGTATGCTGCCTTGTAAGATTACCGCCTGTCCGGGCGCTCTTCCCTTGATTTTTCCCGTAGATAAAAATTAAAGTAGTAAAGTTGAAAATGAACGATATGGATAATAGCAGTATCGATGTTAAATGGCAGCGGGGCTTTTGGCTGCTTCTGGCTATAATTACTGCCTGGCGGATTATATATCTTCTGGTCACGCCTCTTGACCTGGTGCCTGATGAGGCCTATTACTGGGATTGGGGGCGGCATTTTTCATGGGGGTATTATAGCAAGCCCCCTCTAATTGCCTGGATTAATGGTCTGTCCACAGTCATGTTGGGTGCCACATCCTTTACGGTACGCCTGCCAGCGGTGCTTTTTGGCTCTTTTACCCTTATTGCGCTTTATGGTCTGGCTTGCCGGATGTTTAATGCCCGCACTGCCTTTTGGAGTGTTGTGCTGGCGGTAATCGCTCCGGGTAGTGCGATCATTAATTTGATTATGACCATTGATGCGCCTCTGGTTTGCTGTTGGGCGCTGGCCCTTTATTTCCTGTGGCGGGGCATTGAGGATGATGGACGGGCTTTTTGGATATTCTTGACCATTCTCTTTTGTGGGATTGGGCTTCTTGCAAAGCAGATGATGCTTTTTTTCCCGTTGATTGCCCTGCTGTATTTGGTCTTAAATCCCGAAGAACGCCATCATTTACGCCGTCCCTGGCCTTATCTGCTCCTTATGGTTCCCCTCCTCTTCTTGATTCCAGATCTATGGTGGAATAGCCAGCATGGCTGGATTACCTTTCAACACACCGCACATCATTTTGAGGGTAACCATTCTTTTTGGCGTTTTTTAACCACCCTGCCTGATTTTGTTGGCGGTCAGTTGCTGCTAATCTCTCCACTTACCTGGGTAATATTCATTACCTTGGCCGGGTTTATTTTCCTGCATTTTAGAGCAATATCAGGAAAATTAAAGTTCCTGGTATTATTCAGTGCTTTGCCATTGGCGATTTTTGCACTTATGTCCCTGCGTCAGAGGATAAATGCCAACTGGCCCGCCGTCTTTTACTCTACCGCCTTTATTTTAACGGCGGCCTGGGCTACGGGACATCCGCTTGTGCAAAAAAAGTTGGCGTCCTGGCGGAGGTTATTCCCATGGGTCGTTTATAGTGCTCTTTTTTTGACCTTTCTCACTTATTTTCTAACTTTTTATATTGGTTACACTGCATTGGGAGGTGGCCCAAAAGATCCTTTTCATCGTTTAAAAGGATGGCATGAGTTAGGAGCGGAGGTTAGTAATATCCTTAAAGAACAGTCGGGTAATGATACAATTTTTTTACTGGCCGGTACTCGTCAGACTGCCAGCGAATTGGCTTTTTATGTACAAGGGCAACCACGGGTATATTTGTGGAATAAGCGCCGGGATGTTGTTACCTCGCAATACGATTTGTGGCCCGGTCCCGAGAATATGATCGGCGATGATGCCCTGCTGGTCATAGAGAAGGGCATGAATATAAATGCTGAACTGCGAAACTCCTTTAAGTATATGGAATTATTAAGAGAACTGCAAGTACCTATGGGGGAGGCTGGCAGCCGTGATTATAGCATTTATCTTGGACATAAGTTACTGCACTGGCCGCAATGATATTTTCAAGAGGAAGAACCGACAAATATCAATCCCTCTTGGCTGCTAAATATCGTCGCTATTGGCTGCCGGAACTGCTCATAGCCCTGTTGATCTTAACGGTTTCTACCGGGCTATGTTTGCTATATCCTATTGATATTGACCTGGCTCGCTGGTTTTATCAACCGCCGGGGGCTGTTCGTATATGGCCATATGGTGAATTAGAGCCATGGGCGATATTAAATAAGGCCGACACAGCCCTTACCCTTCTTCTGGCTGGTATTGGCCTGTTATTATTGTTGGGGTCGTTGCGGCCCAAATGGCGATTTATTCGGCTCCATGCGGCCTTCATTATCCTTAGTCTGCTGATTGGACCTGGATTGCTGGTTAATGGGGTATTCAAGGATCATTGGGGCCGCCCTCGCCCTCGGGAGATTAAGGCCTTTGGGGGAAAACTGAATTACAGACCACCACTTTTAAAGGGCAGCGGCCCCGGCAGATCGTTTCCCAGCGGTCACGCCTCCGTCGCCTTTGATTATCTTGTCTTCTGGTTTATCTGCCGCCGTAAAAGGCGATGGGCGGTGCCTGCCCTCTTGGGGGGATTGACTTTGGGAGGGGTGATGAGTTTTGCCAGATTAGCAGCTGGGGCGCATTTTCTATCTGATGTTATCTGGTCGGCTGGACTTACTTATCTGGTTTCGCTGATCTTGTATTATTTTATTCTGCGAATTCCACAACGGGAAGATCGTTTTTCCTCGCTCGAATAGGGGCACTTCGATAAGCTTGGTGAATCTGCTCTGTGGTGGTATCATAAAACATCTCGACAATTTTTTTTATAGATCATACTAACACTCCACGAGGGGGGATCGGAGTCTACGCTTACCTAGTACCTTATAAATTCTTTTCTAAAAAGCAGGTAAGCGGAGCGAAGCGTAGACTCCGAGAAAACAATCTGCTAAGGTCCTAATGGTTTATCGTAACTGGG
>CAYTNB010000114.1:0-8887 GCA_964439085.1 uncultured Desulfobulbia bacterium
TAAAGGTTCACCGCATTTCGAGTGCGGCCCATTCGGCCACTCTGGCACCTCTCCGCATAAGTGTTCGCTATTTCCTGCGACTTTTAAAGAAATCCTTCAATAATTGTCCACATTCATCGGCCAGCAGCCCTGATTCAACAAGCAATTCATGATTCGATTGCCCGTCCCTCCCAATCTTATAACGACTTTGCACTGCCCCGGTTTTAGGATCAAGGGCCGCAAAAACCAATCGGCTGATCCGCGCATGAATCATAGCTCCCATACACATAATACATGGTTCGAGAGTAACGTACATAGTCGTATCTGGCAGGCGGTAGTTACTTAGAACTTGGCCAGACAGACGTAAAGCCAAAATTTCAGCATGGGCACTGGGGTCAGCTAAACCAATGGTAGAATTTCCAGCCTTAGCCAAAACAGTACCATTGCCGTTGACCAAAACCGCCCCGACGGGCACCTCGCCACGTTCAGCCGCCTTTACAGCCTCACTATAAGCCAGCCGCATATAAGCAAGTTGTTCCATAAATTCAGGGGTTAGTTCTTTGCGCCTCTCTTTTCAATTTATTGGCATAGTTTGCGGCATGCCAGCCCGCCACACAACCGTCACCCACCGCCTTGGCCATTTGATAAGGGGGACCAGCAATATCGCCAGCCGCATAGATGCCTGTAATATTGGTTGCCATCCGTTTATTGGTCTCAATATGATTCATTGTCTCCATATCAAGGGAGACACCAAGATTAATTGCCAGCTCAATAGCTCCCTTGGCACCAAGCTCAACAAAAACGCCCTCAACCTCCAGAATACTTGCATCATCCAAAACGATATTTTCCACACAATTCTGACCTTGAATTTTTTCTACCCAATTGCCATTTTTGACCTGCACGTTACTTTCGGCAAGTTTACTAGCCAGATCAGGAGCAATATCCAATTCTTTGGCAATCAAAAAAACATCAGAGGCATAATTCAACAGGGTAAGAGCCCCATCCACAGCTGCGCTGCCATTACCGACTACAGCCACCCTGGCATTCCGAAAGAAATTCGCATCGCAATCAACACAATAACTCACTCCCCGGCCAAAAAGTTCCTTCTCGCCCTCCACTTTAAGTTTCTTACGAGATGTGCCGGTTGCCAAAACCAATGTTCGGGCCAAGTACTCACCGCCCTCCGTCCGTACCACGAACAAACCATCCTGCGGCTCAATCCCCAGGATGTCTTCTTCAATAATATCAGCGCCAAACTTGCGAATCTGCTCAGTCCCCACCGCCAACATATCCGCCCCGGTTGTTACTCCGGCAACACATAAATAATTTTCTACATGAGCCCGATGAATACTGCTGGAAGCGGGCTTACCAAATACTGTCACCCTGGCCTTTTTTCTCACCGCATGTAGCGCTGCCTGTAACCCCGCAGGGCCCGTGCCGACTATCAGCACATCTATAATTTCATTTTTCATAACTTACCACTCCTGTTTTCTTCCTGCCGATAATACTTGTCAAACAAACTACAATTCGACAGAGAATAAATGTTAATAAAAAAAATACTATGAAAAAAACATAGTTTATGAGTATAGATTAACGATTATCAATTTGGCACAAAATCAGTTATAGCTAGTTGCTTTATCAAGCTTTATACGCCTGCACAACACCAATTTTACCTTATAATATTAATGAAAAAGCGACAAACTAATCACAAATTAAGCGGCATTCTAATCATCTCCGTTTTAGCCTCCCTGGCCCTGCCAATCTACATAATCAGTTTTGTTGAACCATCATTCTCACAATTTATCGCCCAGGAAGCGGAAGCGGAGGCCATGTTAATTGCCAACCACATGGCCCAGCTATTTTTCCCAAGCCAAAAAGAACTACAGGAACAAACCATTACAGCAGAGAACCAAAATAAACTGGCTCAGGTAGCCCAGGCATTTGGGATCATCAAGGTCAAAATATATTCTTCCCAGGGCCATGTCATCTATTCAACCGACCCGAAGGACACCGGCAAGACCAATAACCACAAATACTTCTATGATATAGTCGCCAAAGGCCAAACATTCAGCAAGGTAGTTCAAAAGAATCACACTACAATGGAAGAAAGGATCATGCCGGTGGATGTTGTGGAGACCTATGTGCCAATATTTCGAAAAAGATCTTTTGCCGGCGCCTTTGAGATTTACAACGATATAACCGTAGAGGAAAACAAGCTGCGGCAACTAGGTAAAAAAAGCCGTAACATTTCGATATCTTTTTCATTTTTATTATTATTGGCAATTATTTTCACCATAAAACAATCCAGAGCCAACCAGGTGTCCCAAAAAAGAGCCGAGGACGAGCTGCGTAAGGCTCATGACAATCTTGAACTACGAGTCGAAAAACGCACCAAGGACTTGAATGATCTAAATTCCACCCTTACAGAAGAAGTCACCCTAAGGAAAAGGGCGGAACAAGAAAAGGCCGAACTGGTAGAAAAACTTACCAAAGTCGTGGATGAAGTAAACACCTTAAGCGGTTTACTACCCATTTGTTCATCGTGCAAGATGATCAGAGACAAGGAAGGTCAATGGCATAAAGTAGAGGATTATATTCAGACCAGAACGGATGCGGAATTCACCCACGGCATCTGCCCAAAATGCGCCAAAAGCTTATACCCTGACCGGCACGACACAATGCCCGATGATAACAAGCTTTATTAGAAGTCTATTTAGGTGCACTGCTAAAAAGTTAAGAGCAGCTCATGAGCCTTACCTGAGTTGTTACCTAGGAGACTGTCCGAGAATAGAAGCCGTAGTGAAAAGTTGGAGAATTGAGACCAGTTTTTCGATCATTTTCGGGCAATAGCAGCGCTATTAGACGAGAATTAGCGGGAAAATGAGCCAATTTCTCCGGCTTCGATGTCTGCGCTTATCTGTAGTAGGCTCTCTATTCTCGGACAACCTCCTAGAAACATGCCATCATATTTCCGCAAAAGGGAAATCAGGTTCATCAAGCAACTTCACCATGCGTTGTTTTTTGTCAGTTTTCAGAGCATGGAAATCCACTAATTTCTCCATAACTACCAGAACCGCCGCCAGTTCAGCCCCTTTTGCGATTCGACGGCCCACCTTGGGCTTAGGGCCGCCCTTGCCACCAGCGTACACGTCGAACCCTCCCTTGGTCATTTTGATCCCAATATCAGTCATCATCGGGTTGGAACACGAAGCTGGGCAAGCTGAGATAGCAATTTTAAATTTTGGTTTAACGCTCGTACGGCTGTTAAACTTATCCATAATTTTTCGGGTTAAATCTACAGTATCCACCAGGCCAAGCTTACAATAAGAACTTCCCACACAGATACGAGGAATGGGGAATTTGCCAGGACTCTTCAATACGGCCCCAGCCTTAATCAGAACCGCCTTGATATCTTCCTCATCTTCATCCTGCACATCCAGCAAGCGAATATTTTGAGCCGTAGATAAATAAACCCCTAGCTTATATTTGTGAGCTAACTCATTGACCAAGCTAAATAATTCAGACGGCACCAAACCAGCCGGCAATAGAATTGTGATACTTTTCTTCAAGCGTATATGACCCGTGCCAGCTTTTTCACATGGCAAGCGGTCGGTTGAATCTCCTGACTCCGAGTCATACCGCTGTTCTTCACTCTTTTTCATTTTCCTTCCTTAATAATTCTAAATGTCTATTTTTCAGTTTTAAACCAACTTATCGCATTAGTACTTTAATTTTTCTTCTGAATCAATTATTTTGTCATGTCTAAATTAACATCAAGACATAAAATCTATATTAAAACTGAAGGAGACAAGCATGGCAAGAGCGCACAATCCATACGGCGCAGCGGAACGAGCTGCAAGATCAATCGACCAAGGCCGGGAACGCGAACGTCGGCTTATGCTGCAGAATTGTTATAAAAATGCCGAAGAGCTGGCAATACACCTGGTTCAACGTCTAATGGATCAGCATATCATTGAGACCACGTCTGAACGTGTAATTAGGGAAGTTTTTTCCAAGCTACTGACTAGATTAGCGGATATGGAAGAATTTGATATCCAATTCAAAACTGCCCCAGTTCGCACCTTAGTGCCTAATGCAAATATCATCAGCCTTTACCTGACTCAATATATAATTGAAGATCTAATTGAGCATCCCGACATCCAGGATATTTTCGGTGATGATCTGGATGTGTACCAGGCTGTTGACTCCGTCATGACTAAAATCAGGCCATCCTCTGACTAGTTGACTAATAGCAGCAGTGTCCATTGATATAACACCTTAAAATTTCGGCTAAAAGAACACCGAAATAAGACAAAACAACATAAATGCCACTTCTCCATCCAGCTAAAATGCCCTGTCTGCTTTTTGCCGACAGACAGGGCCATATTTTTGATTTTCCCGAATTACAAATGGCTGGCCGCAGTGCCAGACATATTTCCCTGCCTGAATTGGCAAATCTTATTCCCCTGCCAGAGGGCAGTGAGCTTTTCGTGCTACCCAATCGTTACCCAGCTGGCATCGATTCTCAGGATGGCCAAGCAACCCTTTTAAAGGAAAATCCAGACAACCCTGCTGACGGTATTCAAGCGGTGGCAGCATTTATTTCCCCCGCCCACACATCTATCCACCTGTCAGCCTACGAACAAGACGATTCGCAACCCTCCCATCTGCCTCTCTTCGCCTATACTGCCGTAGGATGGTATGATAATAAATTTTGGGTCAGCGCTTTTCGAAGCGACACCAGCACACGCCAGGATTTTTGCCGTTTTGATCCGCAGAAAGTACAAAAGCGTACCTTAAAATCATTGAATCATAATCCCAATAACCGTCTTATCCAGCACTTGGGCAAATGCAGCCTGACCTACAGTTGCCCTGCAGCTAAAAATTATTTTTTGGAGCGGGACGAAGCCCCCCTACCCTGTTCCCCTGTTTGCAACGCCAACTGCGTCGGCTGTATTTCCCTACAGGCCTCTGGCTGCTGTCCATCCACTCAAAACAGAATAAAATTCATTCCCACTCCCAAGGAAATAGCCGAGGTTGCAGCGGGTCATCTCCAGAAAGTGAAGGGCGGTGTGGTCAGTTTTGGCCAGGGCTGTGAAGGCGAGCCTTTATTACAGGCCGAGACAATATTCAAGGCCATAAAGTTAATCCGCCGACAAACCGACCGAGGAACTATAAATTTAAATAGCAACTCCAGTCTGCCCGAAGAGGTTGCCCGTCTGGCTGATGCCGGTTTAAACAGCCTGCGGGTGAGCATGAACAGTGCCCGCCTCACAACTCATGCGAAATATTACCGAACCAAAGCCTTTGACCTGCATAACGTCATGCAATCTATCCGTGAGATGAAAAGAAGAGACTGTTTTGTATCCCTTAACTATTTTATTTTCCCGGGCGTCACCGATTGCGAAAAAGAGTTCACCGCTCTCTGCCACCTCATTGATTCCTGCGGCCCCGATTTCATTCAACTCCGCAATTTGAACATAGATCCTGACTGGTATTTGGACACCATCGACCACCCGGTAGATGTTAAGGGCATGGGAATTACTATCTGGCTTGCAAAACTAAAGGAACGTTTCCCTGAGCTTGGCTTTGGCTATTTTAATCCACCGCTGCGGGAGTAATATTATGGCTCAGCCCGACGAAAGAACTTGCAATTTTGGCCCATACCGCATATACTACATTGTGACACCTCCCTACTAAATAATTCCATATTGAACGAGTATAGTTATGAAAAAAAAATCCATCCGGTTGCAAGGCTCTCTTAAACATTACACCTTCGACCAAGATAAGGTTTGCGGCCCTGTTGAAACCGTCAAACGTTTTAAATCCAGACTAAAAGAGGTTAATCTTGACATCTTGAAAGAGGTGAAGAGAATTGACAGTGGCCGCCTTGATATTCCAGTCTATTTCAGCGTCTGTGGGAAAGATGCCCATGAGATTATCGGCACCAAGAAGCAGATGGGGAAGGGCAGCACCCCTGAGCAGTCCCAAGCCAGTGCATGCATGGAATTGGCCGAGCGTTTCAGTTTTTTCAGCTTTATCAAAAATCCAGATAACTTTATCATTGCTACTTATGATGAGATAAAACAAACCGGCCAACCTCTTATGCCACTGGAGCGGCTACTACAATCAGTACACGATGAAAAAAACAATGTGGAGCTTCTGGAAAAGCTCATAAAAGATATTCCTATTCAATGGACATGGGCCAGTAGTTTGTCCAGTAAGCAGGATATGCTCGTCCCGTTCAGTTGGTTTTTTGCCATAAACGAATTTAACGGGCCATCGGCTGGAAACTCTTTTGAGGAGGCCATCAGCCAAGGAATCTGCGAGATTGTCGAGCGGCATGTCTGCGCCCTGGTTACCCATAATAAGATCAAGGCACCCGCTATCGATTTAAACAGCGTTACAGATCAGGTATCACGACAGCTGCTTAGTAAATTCACCAGAAACGGTATCAGCGTCTATCTGAACGATTTTTCTCTGGATACCGGCATTCCTACCATAGGTGCCATGGCCATCGACCAAAATAGCTTTCCCGAGTCCAGCGAAATTGTTTACACCGCCGGCACCACTCCGAACCCAGACAAGGCCGTGATCAGAGCACTTACCGAAGTGGCACAATTAGCTGGTGATTTCCACACCCAGGCCAATTATGTGGCCAGCGGCCTGCCCAAACCCATGAGTCTTTCTGAGATGGATTACATCACTCATCCAGGGAAGACGATTAACCTGGCCGACATGCCGGATCTGACCGATAACGATATGAAGGTTGAGGTAGAGAAAATGGTAACCACGCTGCAAGAGCGAGACATGGAGGTTTTCATTATTAACACCATGGACGACCGCCTGCAAATCCCAGCCATTTACACCATCATACCAGGCGCTCATTTTAGAGAAAGGTCGATGATAAACGACGTAGGTCTTTTTGCTGCTAAACTAGTAGCAGAAAGAACGGTTGATCCACAGGCTGCTAATGTCCAATTAAGCAAAATGCAGGAGATACTCCACGACACCTATTATCTGGAATTTTATATCGCCCGGAACCTCCACAGTTTAGGGAAATACGATGAGGCCATGGGACATCTTGAGAAGGCCTTGAAGCTTGAGCCAGAAAAAGAGGACATCCCCTATATATACTCCTATATGGGAAGTTGCCTAAAGGATCAAGGGAAATTCCAGGAGGCAGCCGAGTTCTTACAAACAGGACTGACCTATGACGAGGAACGGCCAGATATCCACAATCTTCTGGGAGTCTGTGATTATAAGCAAGACAACTTCAACAAAGCCATCACCCACTTCACAAGAGCAGTAGAGCTCAATCCCTCATCCGCCATGGACTACGCCAATCTGGGCATCAATTATCGCAAGATAAATGATATCGACAGTGCCGTTGAATATTTTGAACGGGCCCTGTCATTAGACCCAAGTATCGACTTTGCCAAAGAACAACTCTCCGAGATAAAACCGTAAAGATACCAGCAAGACACCAAATTTGTCCACAAAAGTCTCTAGTCCTCCCATCTACGGGATAAATCTTTTCGGCTAATTTACGACAAATCAAAGATGTTTCCCGTAGATGTTCGTAAACAGATTGTTCATTCTGGTCACTTTCTCTATGATGGGCTATGAAATCACTCATGATTTTTTCCTCTCAGCGTACAATTATCAGTTCAGCCTATACCATTTTTTCAGATTTTCGCCCAAACATGCTACTTGTTTCACAAGCTCTCATCCCCTCTAACCCGCAAGAATGAAGCGAATTTTGGCAGCCCGGATTGATATAGGCCGTAATACTTAAAAGTAATAGTACTACCGATCGGCGGCGGGTTTACCCTCTCTGCATCGCTAAATCCAGTACCTATTTTAAACTTTTTACCGTCTGCTAACTCCACCAGCAAAGCGCCTAGCCGCCCTTCGTTCTTGCCAGAGCCGGGTACATGGGAGATAACCACGGCCTCCATATCCTGGTAGCTTTTTACTTTCAGAATATCAGAACTTCTGCCCACGGTATATAAGGCGTTTGCTTTTCTGACGATGAGTCCCTCGCCGCCAAGTCTTTCCACCCGATGCAATTCCTTTTGCAAATCATCTTTGTTCAGCACCGTTTTTTGCGGAATAACAAAGGCGTAATCGGCGTGATTTTCTGCGAACCAGTCCTGAGCCTTTTGTAATCTCTGTACAAAGCCACCGGCAGCCTTCGGCACATCGAATATGGCAAATTTCAACTTGAGCCAGCCCTTGTCCGGTTTATCCCTTCGCATACCATCAGGTAAGCGAACCGAGCGAGACTCCGAGTCGTACCGCTTGACAATGCCAGCCGTTTGCTCAAAAGTGCCCCGGCCACCCCAGATTTCTCCCTCCAGGGCAAAACTTGGAAAGTTGCGAGTGAAGGCGGCGGGTGGATGAAATTGTTTGCCGTGTTTGGAGAACAGTTTTTGACCATCCCAATAGCCCCTGACCCCGTCAAGTTTTTCACTGAGCAGCCAACCGTTAATCTCGATATTTGAGGCATAGATTTTGGGCAACATGATATCGAGGGCTGCGGCCTCGGGGATCTGAAAACAGCCAGAAAACAGCGGTATAAGACTAATCATATGCAAAAGCAGCAGACAGACAATAATTTTTTTCATAGATTTTTATTCCAGAAGAAAGCGTTTTTCCGACATCTTCGTGATACAATATATCTGCATACGTATAATGAAATTATCATAACATTCAAGTATTATTAGCTTTTTGATGGTTTAAAGTCACACACCACAAGATACACCTGTAAGCACAAGCCACTATCATAGACAAAGCCCTTGGCTTTTGACAAAAAAGCAATTACATAATTTTCAAGCTGGACGGTTGTACTGTTTTGGTTCAGCGTGAATTGGAATTTTTCGATGTCTGAGTTAACATACTCAGC
>CAYTNB010000115.1:0-8787 GCA_964439085.1 uncultured Desulfobulbia bacterium
GCTGGATTTCGTCTGATTTTTTTGGTTAATTAAAAATCATAATGTGTAATGTATTGTGCTATAATATCAGGCACTAGCTTATTGGGCGATTTGTTCGAGAGTAAATATTCGCCAATGCTTCATCTGGAGGCTGGACACAGGGGTAATAATTAAAATGACATTGAAGGCTGTATTTCTTGATCGCGATGGGACAATTAATGAACAAATGGGCTATATCAACCATTTGAGTCGCTTTAGGCTACTGCCAGGAGTTGCGGAATCTATTGCTCGTTTAAATTCGCATAATATCCCGGTTTTTGTGGTCACTAATCAATCCGGGTTGGCCAGGGGCTATTTCCCGGAGTCACTGCTTGATGATGTGCATGAGCTTATGGCTGAGTTGTTGGCTGAGAAAGGGGCGCATGTTGATGGTATTTATATTTGTCCACATCATCCTGAAGCTAAAGAGGAAAAATACCGTCTTAAATGTGATTGTCGTAAGCCTGGGATCGGACTTTTCACCCGGGCTGCCGAGGAACATGGGATAGATTTATATAGCTCATTTGTCGTGGGGGATCGTTGGTCTGATCTGAAGGCCGCGGCAGCTTGCACGGCCACCGGAGTATTGGTACTAACCGGTTATGGCCGAGGTGATTATGATTTTATTGGTCCAACTCAACAAATACAACCTCAATTCGTGGCCGAGGATTTGTCAGGGGCAGTTGACTGGATAATTAAAAAAATATGAGATCATCATATAGGACGATACTTTTGGCCTTGATATTTGGGTCGCTTCTGCATAGTCCAGCGCATGCCGTGGCTCAGGATGAATATTTCACGATTATGGTGGGCAGTTATCACTCATTGGCAAACGCAGAGTTTGATTACAAGGTTCTAAAGAAGTCCATGATGAATGATTTGCCAGGCACGTTGCGCATTGAAGTAATTGGCCAGTATTTTACTGTGCGTTTGGGAAAATTTTCGCGAAAATCATTGGCTGATGCGGTCTTACTTGAGGTCCAGCAAAGATTTAAGGATGCCCGGGTGTTAAGCGCTTTTTTTAAGCCGGAACGATTTATTAAAATTTTATCTAAAACTGCCAATGTCTCGTTATCTGCCAAAGTGGTGGTATTGGAGAATCTCGAAAAAACAACACAAGGTTCTGGGGATGTTGGTACTAATTCTTCGTCGGAGAAAAAAATAGCAGTTACAAAAGTCCACCAAATTGACGGGCCACCCTTAAAAATTGATCCATACTCCGAAACTACGGTTATTGCAGGTGATTTGCTCGATGAGTTGCAAAACAAAGAATTTTATACCTTACAAACCGGCAGTTTTACGACCCGGGAGCAGGCCTGGCAGGAGTTCGATAAATTACGTCATAAAAAAAATATTCTCCTGGCCTGGTTGCGGATTGAAAAGATTCAGGATTTTTATACTGTCCGGCTTGGTAAGTTTGGTGATAAAAATTTGGCTCAGGGTTTATGGCAATCCTTACAACATCAGATGCCAGTTAAATTGTTACAGGCATATATAAAGCCTACCCGGATTATTAAAATTTGGGGTACCGGAAGTGGAATTCCTGCTAACAGCAGTGCTAAGCCAACTTCAGCAGAGGGGACTGAGCCTACTATAATTGACGTAACCGAGTCCGGTGTGAGTCCGCCGCAAAAGGTTAAGTTACTTGTTAGCCGCAAGCATAAAGTGAGAATTATTGATCACATAAGTGAGCTTACCCAAACAATAGAACAATCGAACGGGAGGGAGGAGTTTTATACTGTGCAGGCGGCCAGCTTTACGGATCCCAAATTGGCCGTGCTGGAATACAAACGTCTGCGTAAATCTTTTTCCATGGAACAATTGCCGGAGCTTCGGATTGAAGTGGTGCATGGTTATCACACCATAAGAATGGGAAAATGCACGGATCGGCAAGAGGCGGTTGACTTGGCTGCTGTGATCAAAAATGCTTATCCGCATCGGGTCATTTTACAGGCCTATGTTATTGATTCAAGAATTGTTAAAGAGGATTGGGGGGACAATGAAGAGGGTAGCCAAAAGGAACAAAAGATAGGGACAAGATTGGGAAATGTGGCCTCTTGTAACACCCAAACAGCAGGGAAAACTGCGCCTAAGGCCGCTTCATCTTACTCCGAATCTGATCTGGACGATAATGCTGCGCCGGATAATGATGTAGAAGCAGAACCGGAGGCGGTTTTACCCATCATTGCCAGAAAAAAAACTTTTGAATTATCTCCTTCGCAAGGGCAGGAACAGATGGTTATTCCCGTGGAATCTGAGACCGTGAAGAATATCAAACCGGAGAAAACGGTTGTTTCTAAAGCCACTTCTAATGTTAAAAATGCGAATAATGATGTTCTTAAAGGCGTATTCGATGATGAAATAAAAAACAAAAAATTCTCATATGAGGTTGTCAAGGTTATTGAAAATGATGACCAAGGAGAAAAAATCAAGATGCCATCGTCTCTTTTTTTCGACCGACAAAGAGACGAGATCTACGTTATTAACGGGGTGAATAATCGGATCATTGTCTATGGCTCAGATTTTTTCCCGCAAAACTCCCTCGGGAAGGGGCGGGGAATTGATTCTCCTATGGGCGGCTATATTGCGCCAGATGGGCGGATATATATAACCCAGGCAGGAGTGTCTGGTTCGGCTCCACGTCTGACGATTTTAAATAACGCCTACATGCCGGTGAAGGAAATACTGATGGCTGATATGCCCGATAATGAAGGCTTTATCCCGCAAAAAATTACCCTTGCTAATGACAGGATATACATCACTGGTCTGCACTCAAAGAAAATATTGATCCTGAAATCGTCTGGCGCCTTTGAAGAGTGGTTTCAGGTCGCTATTGATAAGAGAGGGGAATATGCCTTTACGGATATGAATGGTCCCCGTGAAACCACTTATATTCGTGATGCTAAGTCTGATTTATTGGGCAATTTGTTTTTCTTGAGTGAGGAGACCTCAAAAATATACGTCTTTAATTATAAAGAAAATTTTCTTTTTTCCTTTGGCGTAAAGGGTGGAGCGGAGGGGAAGATGAGCCGCCCACGCAGCTTGGCTATTGATGAAAAAAGGCATTGCTTCTATGTGGTCGATTATATGCGTCACACTGTGCTGATTTATGATTTTCAGGGCAAATTCCGTTATGAATTTGGTGGCAGGGGGTGGGGAGCCGAATGGTTTAATTATCCGGCTGATATTGAACTCGGCGCCCAGGATCAAGTAATTGTGGCCGACTTTTTTAACCAGCAGGTTAAGGTAGTTACAACACACTGGCAGGATAGCTTCCCGGTAAGAGACCAGAAACTTTGGCAATTAGTGGATGAGGACAAACCGTAATGCAAACTATTTTGATTATTGAGGCAGAACAAAAATGGCGGGATTTTTTATATGACTCTCTGTCGACAGAATACCAGATTAGTTATTGCTCCGGCAGTCGTGATTTGGCCAAGAAAATTAAATTGGTACAATTTGATGTTATCCTGCTGGATTTACATGATGAAAATGAGGCTATGCTTGCGGCTCTTGATGAAATTAAAAAAATTAGTTCATGTACCCCTGTGGTGATTACCTCGCAAGTTGAAAGGGCCGATCTGGTGGTTTCCGCAATTAAACATGGGGCCTTTGATTTTATTATAAAGCCTTACACTGCCGCTAAGATCAAGACCGCTCTTGCTAAGGGACTGGAAAACGTCAGCTTGAAAAATGAACTTGATTATTTGCGCCGCAAGCAGGACGTTATCTATGATTTGAATAAAATTATTGCGGTTAGCGGTGTAATGAAGCAGGTCCTGGAAGGAATAAAGAAGTTTTCCCAGACTGATTCTACCATTTTAATGACCGGTGAGACCGGTACGGGCAAGAGCATGTTGTCTGGAGCTATTCATTATAACAGCCTGCGTCGCCCCAAGCCCTTTGTAAAGATAAATTGTGCCAATATTCAGGAAACACTTTTGGAGTCGGAGTTGTTTGGGCACGAGAAGGGAGCTTTTACCGGGGCGGATAAACTGCGAATCGGCCGTTTTGAGCAGGCCAATGGTGGCAGTATATTTCTGGATGAAATTGGCGAAATGACTATGGTTTTGCAGGCCAAATTGTTACGAGTTATAGAAGATAAATCCTTTGAACGGGTGGGGGGCAATCGTACTATTCACTCCAATGTGAGAATAATTGCCGCCACTAACAAAAATCTTGATGATTTGGTCGCCCATGGGAAATTCCGGGAGGATTTGTTTTATCGAATTAATGTCCTGCCAATTTGTTTGCCGCCATTACGTCAACGTCATGCCTGTCTTGAACCCTTGGCAAAGTTCTTACTTGATAAACTCTGCCGTTCTCTGCGCAAGCATATTAGCGGTTTTTCTCCCGATGCCATGGACGCTATTCAAGATTATCCCTGGCCGGGTAACATCCGCCAATTAGCAAATACTATAGAGCGAGCCATTTTGGTTGAGAACGACGAAATCATTAAATTGTCCAGCTTGATGTTGCCCAACAGAGTTCAGTCAGAAATATCTGCAACCGCTGTGCAAACAACTCCAGTTGTTCGGGACAGGACGCTGGTTCTGTCTGATAGTGAACGTGATAATATTATTGCCGCCCTGGAAAAGACCCTTTGGATTCAAAAAGACGCCGCCCAAATATTGGGGGTTAGTCCGAGAGTGCTTAACCATAAGATTAAAAAGCTTGGTATTACTCATAAGCGTTGGCGCAAATTTAAATAAAAAGTGATGCGTATTCCCCGTAGAGGTCAGATACCTTTTACCTCAATCAGCTATCCATATTCTAGTTGTCCACAGTTTTAACCCGCAAATTGGTAAGCGCTCCATAAACACCCTGCTGTGCTCACATTTCGAGATGTTATAACTCTCAAGAGTGTGGTTTGTTGAGCGCTTAGGCAAATTGTATTTGATTTTTTTTCTATGCATAGTTTTATTACTGATGTGTAATTGTAATATGTGATTATTCGGGTTTTATTTTGTTTGTTTGAAATTCCCATGGCCCTTAATTACTAAAAATTATGATAACAGTGCGAAATGATTGTGTAAATATGTAAAGTGGCATGTCTGCCATTATGGTGGCATACCATTTGCTTACTAAATTTGTAAACTGTTTGTGTTAGTTCCTGGCACTAAATTAGTGTGCTGGAACGATTTCTTTTACAAAGATAAGTTTAAATTTCAGAGAGGATGGGATGAAAACTTTGAATACTCCGGTGAAGGAGGGAGTTATGGGCAAATTTCTGAATAGAATTTTGTTTGCTATTATGGTTTCCGCTTTGGTGGGAATTGTACTAGATCCTAGCGATGCCAATGCATCTCTTGGTGTTTGTGCAACTTGTCATGTAATGCACGCCAGTCAAGTTGCCACTGGAGGTACTGCTACTACACCTCTGGACTATTTGCTTAAAGCAGATTGCCTTGGCTGCCACACCGGAACCAATAGTACGGATGGCTCTGCCCCGACTACTCCCTTTATTTATGATAGCGGTGCTGCTAGTCTAGCTACATCATTGGCTGGAGGTAATTTTAAATTTGTAGATAGTAACGATCGTTTTGGGCATAATCCCTCGGAACTCGGTAGTTCAGATGCTACATTAACCGGTAATCCTCCTGGTTGGAAGGCCAGCGGATTTGCTGCAAATGGTCAAGTCGGTACTGCGTGGGGGGGGGCAAATAGATTGAGTTGTGCCGGCACCTATGGTTGCCATGGTGTTCATACCGCATCAGGAGTGAATGGAGCGCATCATGCCAATACGACTGGCGCTTTAACTTCCGCTACCACAGTGGCAAATAGTTATAGATTCCTGTATAAAATTATGGGCTACGAGGCGGATGACTATGAGTATAATCCGTCAGCGACAACTGGAGATCATAATGTTTATTATGGTAAGGCCAGAACAGGGGGCGAAGCGAGTGGGACTGGCGATGATCCGACTGATACCCAGACAATAAGTTATTTATGCGCTGAGTGTCATGGTATATTTCATAGTGGATCTGGCAGTAATGAGGGTATATCAGATGTGGGAGATACCTTTTTTACTAGTCCGTGGATCAGGCATCCGGTGGATATCGATATGCCGACAAGCGGGGAGTATACCGCATATAGCACTTATGTTCCTGGGGTGCCGGTGGCTAGTAGTAGTGTGGCCGATGGAGCTCTTACGGTGTCCAATGCGGGAGATCGTATTGTAATGTGCTTGTCATGTCATTTTGGACATGCTGGCCCTTATCCCGCTGATTTGCGTTGGGATGCCTCTACGGTAATTGCTGGGGGGGGATCCAGCACTACTGGTTGCTTTGCCTGTCACTCTACTAAAGATATTTAGTGTCTCGTGTGGTCTGGTAGTATTTGTGTGGTTCCTGATTTAAATTATAAAATTAAAATAAAGTTGAAGCCTCCTCCCCGCTTGGGGTTGGGGGCTTTTTTTTGTGCAAAAAACATGATTTTGGCTTGCCTTTTACTTTCTGAAATTTGTACAATAAAATTAAGTTAATTCAAACTCTTATTAAAATTTTAACCTCTGGTAGCAGGATCATTTTGAGAGTTTCCTCCTTTTTACTGGTCATATGTTTTTTATGCGTGGCTTTTCCTCTAGCCGCAGGAGCGGAGACCCTTGCTCTTAGTGCTAACTGGGATTATCAGAACAGTAATTCAGCTAGTGACCAATTTAGTCAGCGCTACGGTGTTGATTTTAATAAACAAATTGACGTGACCGAACTCATGCGTTTGGATGCCGGCATGCGATACAATCGTAATCGCCAAACGGGGAATACCCGCGAGGATTTTAATCCTTCATTGTCATACAATATTTCAAACGAGATATTTAATTTGAATATGTCCGGGAATGTTAACCGGCAACTTAATTCCAGTACCAACGGCACCAGTATCCGCACTTGGGCTGCTAACTTGAATTCTTCCTGGCTCGCTAGTGGTATACGGCCAGCAATTAGTGTCAACCTGAATCAGATGTGGCAGGACGATGATCGGAATCCACATTTGTTAGAGTCCGATGATACCAATAGTGGCGTTAGTTTGTCATGGGGGGGCAGTGAAGACCCTGTGCGAGTATTTTACAGCTATAACAGGCAAGAAGGGGATAATCATGTGGCGGACAGCCGTAGTCGAAGTGATAGCCATTTTGCCAAGGTGGAAGGAGGGGTATCATTTTGGGGTAACAAGGGACATCTTGCTCTATCTCAGCAATACGCTTACACCAAAAATAAAAGCTTCAGCCGGGTGGATGCCGCCTCTGGAACCGCTCAGATTATTGTCTCCGTGACGGCTTATAGCGCCCAACTTGATCCTGCTGCCAATGCCAGTTTAACTCTGAATAGTTCTTTAACCAATAACAATAAGACGGACGTGGCTCTGACGGTTAATGACCCCGCTGATCCCACTCGCCTGGCCGTCGGCATTAAAACCAATAGCCAGGCTGTGAAATCCCTTTATCTCTATACGGATACAACTCTGCCAAGTGCCACAAATAGTCAATTTGGCTGGGATCTATATTTCAGTAATGATAATACTAATTGGACTCTAGCTAAAACCAATATCACAGCATTTTATGATTCCGGTAATAACCGTTTTGTAATTGACATCTCTGGTTATCAAAAGAATTTCTTGCGGGTGGTGGCGGTGAGCGATCCGGTGGCTACTTCTGTTAATTTTAGTGAAATAGAGGTCTATCAGGTGGTGAGCTCAAGTGCGGCAACCGCTTTAGTGGCCAGTGATAATACCAACTGGACCTCCGATGCCAATCTTAGTATGCAGCTCAGGCCAAACTTGACCTTGACTTCCAATTTTTCTTACACGAAGGACGAATATTCTGCTGGTTCCGGGCAGCAGACAACTAAAATCAGTGGTGGCTTGGGATGGGATGCTGATTATTATCTCTCCGTGCAACTAAGCGGCAGTCTGAATTCAACTTCCAGTGAAAGTACCGCTACATATCAGACACGCACTTATGGATTGACCCTGACCAGCCCCGTGCTCCCTACGCTTGATACCGCTTTTGGGACTACGATAAGTCAGTATTTGGAAGGCGGTGCAGTCTTGTCAACCAGCTATAATTACAATCTTCAGATGAATGCCGCTATTTATCACGATCTTGATGCCAGGTTAAATGCTTCTTACGCCAAGACAGATAGTGAGCGTGACCAGAGCAGTTCGGATACTAGATCTACTGGGCTGGTCTTAACGGCCAGGTTGATACCCGGTCTGACGGCTGATTTTTCAGGAACCTATACTAAATCGTCTGGAGAGTCTGGCTCTATTGCCACGGCTCTGACTGCTAATTGGCGAATGTCTGAGGAACTTTCTCTTAACTCCTCATATCGGCAAGCTTGGGCCAGCCAGAACTCAAGCTCTATATATTTATCTCTGGCTTGGGCTATGACTCATAATATGCAAGTCTCTATTAGCCATAATTATACGATAAGTCCGGAACACAGTCATGTTACCGCTCTGGATTGGCGCTGGACAATTAACCGCTATATTTCTCTATTGACCAGTGGCTCATTAATTTCCGCCCCTAGCTCCTGGGCTTTTAATAGCCGTCTAAATTCTCGTTTTACGATGCTTTAAGCTTTGTTACATATATGTAACTTCTGTTGGGCCTCGTGGGATTTAATGTGGCTCGAGTCTTTTTGGGCTACTTTTGTTTCCGATCTTGAGATTTTTCGGAAGTTAAATAAATGGTGGACTCGTAAAAAACAATGGGATGTCTAAGTAAAAATTTCGATATACAGGTAAGCGTAGACTCCGAGGAGTGGGGTATTT
>CAYTNB010000116.1:0-8772 GCA_964439085.1 uncultured Desulfobulbia bacterium
CCATTCTCCATCCACCAATCCCAAATATTCTCGATGAAATCAATGATCCCCTGGAAATCGTCCGACTGTTCAACCTTGATAAATGGAACAATCATGGTCGCAAACTGGGCACCATCAAGGATAGGAGCCTTAGCGCCTACCAAAAGAGTCGCACCCTGATCTTTGCCTGGCTTCAGAGCCCGTGGCATAACGTTGATACAATGCATACAACGAGTACATTCAGCATCATTGATCTGTAGCTCGTCGCCATTCATACGCATGCACTGAGTGGGGCAGAGAGCGAGGACTTCTTTATCGATATCGAAGGCACCCCAGTCACGATCGGCATGAGCACCACCGTTGGACTTATACTCGCCCTTGATGTAGCCTTGAACGCCAGCCTGATTGATTTGAATATCGTCTCTCCATGTACCAATTACGGATAGATCGGAACGGGCAATAGAAGCAACACAATCGTTGGGACAACCTGAAAATTTAAATTTAAACTTATATGGGAAAGCCGGACGATGAATCTCATCCTGATAATGCATGGTTAGACCATGGCAAATGGCCTGAGTATCGTAGCAAGACCACTCACAACGAGCCTTACCTAAACAACAGGAAGGTGTACGCAGGTTGGAACCGGAGCCACCCAGATCCTGATTCAGATCATGAGTCAATTCATAGAACAGAGGTTCCAAGTGCTCGGTAGTTGTACCGAGGAGAACCATATCTCCAGTGGATCCATGCATATTAGTCATACCAGAACCATATTTCTCCCAAAGATCGCAAATTGCCCGCAATTTTTCAGTGGAATAGAATTTACTGGATGGCTGGTTGAGCCGAACTGTATGAAAATGGGCCACGCCGGGGAACCTCTTCGGCATGTCTGAATAGCGGCCAACAATACCACCGCCATAACCAAAAACACCAACTATACCTCCATGCTTCCAGTGGGTGATTTTTTCTTCGTAGGACAACTCCAACTGTCCGAGAATATCCCAACACTCTGGTTTCTTCTCGGCCTGGCGTTTGATGTCGCTGACAAAGCTCGGCCATGGTCCTGTTTCGAGTTCGTCCAACAAGGGCGTATCGTGCTTAGACATCTTCCGTTTCCTCCTTAGGATCTTAAATTAAATAAAACGCCTGGCTATCGGGTAATTAACAACCTCTCTAGTGAGAGAATCATGAACGACCAAATAACAAAACAATTATTAAATGAATACTAATTCAGCGAAGAACTTACCACCGATTGTTTCTTTGTCAACATTATTTTTCATCTTTGCCCCCGCCAAGCTATTGCTAACATTGTAACAGCTTGAAGCTTGGCCTTCTAGACGGCCTTTTTATGGATCATTTTTTTTGGTTATGGATAATTGTTGGTTTCGCAAAAAGTACCCAATCCCGTCATCCCTGCGCAGGCGGGGATCCATAACATATTGAAACTACTGGATTCCCGCTTCTGCGGGAATGACGAAGAATAAGAGAATTATAGTTTTTACGAGTCCATCATAATTGACATCTACGATATTTGCTGTATACCGTTTGGAGTTGTTCTTAATTACCACTATTGCGCCCAAAAAGGTTTGCCTACCATCCCTTCCTGAAACTGGAGATATATAATGTCTGAAAAGATAGTAATAATTGGTGGCGTCGCCGCCGGCCCCAAGACTGCCTGTCGACTTAAACGCTTAAATCCCGAGGCCCAAATCACCATAATTGACCAGGATAATCTTATTTCTTACGGCGGCTGCGGTATACCATATTACATATCCGGTGATGTCTCCGATGAGAAAGAGCTACGCTCCACCAGTTTTCATGTCCTGCGCGATCCTAATTTTTTCGCCAACGCTAAAGGAGTAGATGTTCTCACCAGGTGCAGGGTTCAGACCATTGACCGACAGGCTAAAGATATAAAGTTCACCAAGCTGGACAGCGGTGAGGCAGGCTCACTGCCGTACGACAAACTGGTAATATGCACAGGTGCGACCTCAAACGATCTCCCCATTCCGGGCGGCGATTTAGAAGGTGTGCATAAAATTGGCGACATGCATCAGGCCATTGCGGTAAAGGATAAATTGGCTCAAGGTAAGGTTGGGCGTGCCGTAGTTATCGGCGGCGGTGCCATTGGCATTGAAATGGCTGAAGCTTTTGCGGACCTATGGGAAATCGAGACTACAATCATTGAGTTTATGCCCCAGATTCTGCCCCAGGCAGTCGACCACATTTTTGCCTTGATGCTTACCAATCACCTGCAAGAGAATGGCGTAAAGGTTCTGGTCAGTGAAGGTGTCAAAAAAATTGAAGAGAACAATGGAGCATATAAAGTCACCACAAATAAACGTAGCATTGACGCTGACATTGTAATTATGGCCGTTGGCGTCCACCCTCGCAGTGAATTGGCCCGAGAGTCTGGTCTACTTGTGGGGGCAAGAGGGGGAATCGTTGTCAATAATCGTTTGCAGACCTCTGACCCTGACATTTATGCTGCAGGGGACTGTATCGAGGTGCCCAATCTCGTTTCCGGTGAAAAGATGAATGCCCCCTTTGGTTCGCTGGCCAATCGCCAAGGCCGTATTGTAGCTGACAATCTGGCAGGTATTCCCAGCATCTTTCCCGGCGTAGTCGGCTCTTTCATTATGAAAGCCTTTGAATCGTGTATAGGCTGCACAGGTCTTAGTTTAGAATCAGCCAAAGCTTCCGGCTTTGATGCCGGTCGAGTCATTACCGCCCAATCGGACCGGGCCCATTTTTTCCCTACCCAGTCCATAATTCCTTTACAAATGGTATTTGATAAGCGCACCAGAAAGGTGTTAGGTGTCCAGGGTTTCGGCCCCATGACTGATGCCATCCTCACCCGGATCGACAGTGCCGCCGCTCTCATTGGCAAAGGAGCCACAGTTGAAGACTTCATCAACCTTGAGATGGCATATGCCCCACCATTCGCAACAGCTCTGGATGCCTTAAATGCTACCGCTAACGTTGCCGACAATTTTATAGATGGACGTCTCAGGACAGTTAATCTTGATGATTTTATGGACTGGATGGATAATCAGAAAAGCCAGGATGACTGGCTGGCACTGGACATTCGCCACCCCAAGGATGCCAATGTTTTCAAGGAAAAATTCCAGGATTACTGGCTTACCATTCCCTATGTTGAGGTGCGGCAGCGGGCCGCTGAGGTTCCAGCTGATAAAACTATCATCATTATATGTGATGCAGGCACCAGATCTTCGGAGGTTCAGCGATATCTGGACAGTATCGGCAAAACTAATAATCTCGTTTTGGGAGGTGGTTTTAATGTCATGCGCCGTGTGGTGCCTGCTTGGTGGCCAACAAAATAAGTAACTATTCTGGAGCACTCCTAACCCAGATAAACTGGAAAAGATCAAAACTTTGATATACAGGTAAGCGAACGGAGTGAGACTCCGAGGCGTAGTGAATTTTTAGGTGCGAAGCCATACATGTGGTATGACTCACACCTAAAAATTGCTACAACGCAATAGATCGGATTGCGATGCCCCTTCTGGGTACTTTTTACGACGCCATCACAGTTAATGAGCTCATAGTAACCCAAATAATTATGAAAAAAATATCGCAAATATTTTTGGCAGCCCTCCTCATTATAGGTATGTCCTGCCAAATAGCCTCGGCCCTTGAGGGGCAGTTAAATATAAATACCGCATCTGTCAAACAACTCCAGGGGCTGCCATTCATAGGCAAGAACAAGGCACAGGCCATTGTCGACTACCGTCGGCGACACGGCCAGTTCCTCGAACTCAAAGACCTGCGGCAGACCAAGGCAATTGGGGTTAGCACCTATGAGGCGATAAAACCATACATAACCATTACAGGTATCGGCAACCTTACAAGCCGCTCGACAGCCTCATCTTCTGCTTCCGACCAAATGCGGATCATGGCTCGGATCAACACATATCCGGGGCAGGTAGTTTTGTTGGCCGATGGCACCTATTTCGACACCTTACGTTCTTTTATAGATCATGCCGCCAAACGAATAGACATTTCCATGTTCCTGTTCAAGATCACAAAATCCCCAAAAAATCGAGCCAAAATCCTGTTAAACGATCTAATCAAGGCCAGAAACAGGGGGGTCATGATAAAAGTGTTGCTGGAAAATTCGGGTTATGATCCAGGTATAAATAAGGAGAACCAGAGGGTAGCAAAACTACTGAAAAAGAATAGGATAAAGGTACGTTTCGAATCGCCACACACCACAACCCATACCAAATTAGTTGTAATCGACAGGCGTTTCTCCTTTATAGGAAGTCACAATTTTACCCACTCAGCATTGGGGCGAAATCATGAGATGTCCGTTCTCATTGACAATAGGCAATTAGCAGGACAAGTAATTAATTATATCAAGTCAATACATTAAACCGTGCCCTCAGCGAATGTCCGAGGCCATTACAACTCAAAGATTTTTTCATCATGAGCAGGAGCTACTCGGCGGCCTGTTTTTAACGCTTTTTGGGCGAACATGCTAAGCGGGTCTTCATTCTCCAGAATGTCTCCCATCTCTGCTTCAATTTTTTCAGGATCGTCTCCCGCCTCCATTCTACTCAATGCCTCCTCCATGCCATCACCCAAAGACAAACCGGTTTTCTGGGTAAACTTCCGCATCACTCCGGCCATCTGGCGTGGATCATCCTCGTTTACGTTCTCTGCCTCCCGAGCCAGAGAGGCAAGTACCTGTTCCATTCGACCTTCGTCAATATCCGGCAACCCGTCTTCGCCAGGCTCCCTGGCTCGCCCAGCAGTGGCAAATATTGACATGCGTCGTGCTAAATCTTTATTGCATTTGGGGCAACCAGGAACCTTAGTGGTATTTACCCGGCTGGCAATAAAACTAAATATCGTATTACAATCATCGCAATAAAATTCATAAATGGGCATTTTTTATCTCCGTAATTTCTACAACAACAGATTTAGCCACAGAAACACACGGAAAAAGCTTAAAAGCATTAAGAAAATATAACTTTAACACGGCGGTTGTCATTGGTGCCTGCAAGGCAGAGTCATCATCATAAATATTTTTGGGCCGTTTTGTCCGTGTGCTTCTGTGACCAAAACAAGCAGTTATTTTGTAAGCGCTCCATGAACACCCTGAAACCCTTACATTCCGAGATGTTATAAAGTCAAGAGTGTGGTTTGTTGAGCACTTACGTTATTTTTTTCGCCGAACAATCCTAACTTTTTTGCCAGAAGCACTGCCCTTGGGAACCCGGCGCACTCGTACCTTCTTTTTTTTCTGCGCCGTTGCGACTACAGGAGCAACGTTGTCAGCACTACCAGGCAGCGGCAGTTTATAATTACATCCTGCTCGCGGGCATCGCAGGTCAATGGCTCCATTAAGGGCTTTTTTCTCCACCAGATAAGTGGAATCACACACTTGACATGGAATATTATATGGTCTAGCCCAGGCCATGAATTCACAATCAGCCTCTGGGCATACATACATGATCTTACCGATCGACATCCTCTTTTCAATTATCTTACCATCACCACATAAGGGGCAAAGCATCTTCAGGACATCAGCCTCGCTGTAAACCTCAGAATGTCGGCATTTGGGGAAGGCAGAACATGACCAGAATTTACCAAACCTGTCCTTTTTAAGCTGCATTGGCTTGCTGCACACTTGACACTGTTTACTCTGCTCAGTTTCAACAATTTCATCATAGGCGTGGTCATCAAACTCCGGCAGTCGTTCACCACCCCCCGCAGCTGCGGACATAGATTGGTCGAAAACCTTTTGCAACTCTTCAGACCAAGTGTCCAGCCCTCCATCCTGGCGAGACTCGTCTTTTTTTCCAGCGCCTAACTCAACGGACTCAGCCATCTCCTCAGCAGATGGCTCAACTTCGTCCAAGCCCCCTTCAGCACCAGACTCAGCCAAGACCTCCTGGTTTTCATGCTCCTCGACCACAGGTTCGAACTCATCTTTGTCCACAGGACTGTCAAGCGTCTTCTCTGCTTCAGCCTCAGGGATTAGGCTGGCTGGCACCGGAGCCGCTGTTTCGGGCAAAGATACTTCTTGAATGTCCCCAGATGGCTCCACCGCAGTGGGGGCTGGTTTTGTCTCAGAGACTATTGTCTCTTCTTCCAACTGTTTAATAATATTGGAAGTTCTTTTCCTACTCCGCAAGGGAGTCGTGACTTTAAGCTTGGCTTTGACCAAATTCGTGCCATGGCCCATCAAGGTCTGCTCAAATTGTTTCAGGGCAAAATTCAGCCCCTTCCTACCACTAGTCACCTCCGTAATAGTTTGCTCAATATAGGCGGATAAATTCACTCCCTGCATTCTGGGAAAAGCCCGCTTCATAATTGTCTCAACCTGGATATTTTTCTCGCCAGGACGCCAGTAACCATCAGGAGATACCTTGATATAACCAGCATCAATCATTCGCTGTAACATCAAAATATTACCAGGCTCAACGGCAATTGAGAACTCTTCCAAATTAGCAAACATTGTGTCAATTGTATAAGCAATGGGGAGACTAACGGTTTTTTCCGGCATAACCCTCAACATGGCAGCTTCATCCCCTACAGATGTCTTCGCGAAGGGACATGACTCGGTAAATTGCTTATCCATACCCCCTTGATACATATTCATAAACCCACGTTCAGTCACATTGTGAAATTTGCTAATAAACAAACTTTCCGGCCCGGCGGCAATCTCCACCCGGATATTTTCTCCGGTAGCCGGCCGCATCTGACTGGCCAAAGCCCGGCAACGCAGCAAATCATAAATTCCCTTCTCTTTAGATGTCAAAACAGACGATAAATCCGAGCCACTCAACTCTGGACAGAGCGGATAAATCATACCAAGCCTTGATATTGATTCCGACAGGCCGTCCCCCAAGGCCTCTTCGCCGTGCATGGCAACAACCTGCTCACGGAGAGCACCCTGCCAATTATCACCAACGGTATTTTCAAGGTCGTAAAAAGATGAAATCAGCCCCGTTGTCTTGCCTTCTACTTCTATACCGTAAAAAAGTTTACTGACCGCAGCCAAGGTTTCGTACAGTTGGGAATCACATAAAACAAAGGCGTCGTGCAGCAACTCAACCATTTTATACGGGGTCGGTGGCGGAACAAGTAGATCCTCATGATCCACAACATCAACAACAAACTTATCTTCCCTCACCAAACCCACAGCCTTTTCAGCCATGCGAAGCTCTCTGAAAAACCCGTCTGTAGTTAAATCAGATGCGCCCTCAAGCCGAGAGGCAAATATATTACCATTCAACCGTAAATCAGCCATCACCTGCCATTTCTCGGGCGACGAAAACATCTGAATTTCCGTTTCACGCTCTGCCAGAAAAAAAACCGTCCCAAGGCTGTTAAAAGTCAGCGGTAGATTACCTGGACCATTTTTAGTACCAATAAGCCGGGTTAGGTGCCGACCCAAATAGATGTCGAATAACGCTCTGATATAAAAATTAAGTCCCTTCTGCTCATCTACAGCACTTACCTGCTTTAAAGACTTATCAATCTCATCACGGCTCAAGCCATTGAGAGTTAAACGCCTCACTAATATTCTGGATTTCGCAGTCTGCTGAACATAGGCGTTGATCAACCAGGCAGAATATTCACTTCTGGAATCACTATCCAGTGCCAGATAAATTTCTTTATCAAGAGACTGTCTTATTTTAGCAATTATCTCACGCCCCGCCGGCAGTTCCTTAAAGGTAAAACGGGGATTACCAGCATCCTTCGTGCTAGGCCTATAGACAGGCTGCAAGGGCGGAGCTTGACAGATAACAGTCTCGGCGCGACCCGAGAAAAAATCATTGAAGATAATCCCTTTGGCCGCAGAATCTACAATGACAAGAATTTCACTCATAGCCATTTATTTCCCTGAAGTTTTGATTAGTAGGTGACAAATATGATAGTATAATTAAGGAGATAAAACAAACAGGAAAAAAGTTCTTTTTTATATAACCCCAAGAGCAAGAGAATACGTAATGTCAACCCTAGTCAGTTACAACGGCATTATTGAGGCATTAGACAACCTTAGTTTAAAGTCTGGTACCCAAAAAGCCGACTTCGTTAACGCCCTCAAGGCTCACTTTCCAGACCAGGAAGCCCTACGAACTATAACAGCCGTCCCCCCCGAAACCTTAATCCGTGACATTTGGGGGACTGACAGCCCTCATGAAATAAAAAAGAGGAAAAAAAGCCTAAGCTCAATCAAATCAGCCCTCAACAAGAATCTTAAAAAACTTAGCAAGAATGATAAAAATCCTGAGGGAATCATTATCAGTCGTGATAACACCTTTATGGTGTCTGATGAGCAGAAAAATGCCATTCTGGAGAAAATCGGTTCATCCATGAGCGGCAGTGACATAAATAATCTCACAAAGATGATTTCCGACCTCAAGGAAAATCTGCCAGCCCAGCAAACGACGCAATTCTCCAGCCTTACCCAATTAATGAATTCCCTGGAAGACGCTAGTCGGACAATCAGCTCTCTACAGGAGCAACTTGCAACAAAAGATGAACAAATCAGCGAGCTTAGCACAAAACTTAAGCAGTCTGGAGCAGAAGGAGATACAGAGGGAGGAGGCAAGGATTTTCAAGAGTCAGAGAAAGACGAACTGGAAATCATTGAGGACGAAGAGAAGACCGACCTTGAAGAAGACGAACTGGAAATCATTGAGGACGAAGAAAAGATCGACCTTGAAGAAGACGAACTGGAAATCGTTGAGGACGAAGAGAAGACCGACCTTGAAGAAGACGAACTGGAAATCATTGAGGACGAAGAAAAGACCG
>CAYTNB010000117.1:0-8649 GCA_964439085.1 uncultured Desulfobulbia bacterium
ATCGGAAAGAACTTAGTCCAGAACGGAGTATATCCCGGCGGATCGTACATAGATTTGTCAGGCTCTGGAACTGTTGCGGCATAGGGAGGATGCATGGAGCCAGAGGCGATCCAAAGGAAGAATTTTTTCTTTTTGTTCTTATCGAGCCAACCCAGCGACTGAGTAGGTAGCTCACGCACCGATTTCCCGGCTCGGCCTCTTGGCCAGATATATTCATCGTAGGATCGCGAAAAGACATCGCGAAGATTGATTTTACTTCCAGACTTGCTGTCGAAACGTACAAAGAACTCAGGCGTAGTCACCACCGCAGCAGTCTTGTAGTCATAATACTTCAGAATCTCCGGCATTGTCCGTGAAGGGACTGAGTCTTTCGTGACATCGAAGGAAACCATCCCATTAACACGCGGGTATTTTCCAGTCAGGGCGGCCATCATAGCCACAGGCGTCAGGTTCGTTTGTCCTATCGAGTTCTCAAACAGAACCGAGGATTTTGAAATCCGATCAAGATTCGGAGTAGTATCACGCTTGTAGCCACCAATCCCCATATGATCCAGGCGCAAACACTGTAACGTCACAAGTATGACATTGGTATTGTCGAACCGCTGCCCCGTGGTCTTTTCGCCAGCCAACGACACTCCAGTGCAAACCGTGAAAAGTACGGCAGAAAGGAAAACCGTTATAAGCGCACGACCAAGGGCTGAAAATGCCACCTTATACATTCTTATCTCCTCGTTCCCCTTAACCTGTGTGAATTTCACACGGCATTAGGCCATAAATAATTTACTAACACCCCGCGAGGGGGTATCGAAGTCTACGCTTACCTAGTCCCTTATAAATTCTTTTCTAAAAAACAGGTAAGCGAAGCGTAGACTCCGAGAAAACAATCCGTAAGTTACTAAAATCCGCATTAAGCATTTAGCATAATGAACGCAGCCTGAGATTTACCGTATGAATTTAATCTCAACCCGGCGATTTTTTTGCCTTCTGTCTTCAGTGGAATTATCTGTAGCCGGTAGTATTGAGCCATAACCGGTCGTCCTGATCCTGCGAGAATCGACACCTTTGTCAATCAGGTATTTAGCCACCGCCTTCGCTCTTTTTTGGGAGAGAGACAGGTTGTATTTGGCATCTCCGACATTATCTGAATAGCCGTTTAGTTCAATCAGCAACCCAAGATCGCCTTTCAGAAACCTGACCCAATCGTCCAATTCACCAAAAGATTGCGGATTTACCTTATAACTATCGTTAGCAAAAAAGACTTTCATTTCTGCCCCTTCGGTAAACCTGGGGATTCCAGCTGCTCTCCTGATCTTCTTCTGAATAGGTTTCTGAGCATTCGGACCAGTCTCAGGCATATCATACATGTATATTTTTATCCCTGAAATGACCTGCCCTGCATCACCTGTCACCGGAAGTTCGTCATTGTTCAGAGACCTGAGGGACTGATCTTCTCCAACTCCAGGAGGCGGACCTGCCCCTTGTTGTTTAGCTGATTTACCATCCTTACCTTGTTCAGAACTATACCTGCCGACACTGTCTCCCGGCTGCGGTTTTTTGCCAGTGAGGGTGGTTCTTGCGTTAAGATAAAAAGTCGGACCAGGACGTAGCATCAAAAAAAACTTACCATCCGGACCTGTTTTAGCCGATATATACTCAGGACGCTTAAACTGTGATTTCGATGTCTTGGCCAAGACAATTGCTCCAGCAAAAGGTTCTCTTTTGTGCTTCCCCTTTAGTACAGTACCCTCAACTCGGAAGGATTTTTCAGTCTCATTAAAAGATTCCGGCAAGCCAAATTCGATTAAGCCACAATCTATTTTTTTAAAATCATGAACAGCCAATTTCCGCAACCGACCTTTTTCGTCTTGAGCAAAATAAAATGTCTCCCCTGGCCGAGGAGGGCCAAAATATGGCTCAGTTACTCGAACCAAAGCCCCTAAATAATAGTTACCTTGCAAGAGCTTATGAGAAAAATTTCCCTCAGAGTCAGATAACAAAATTTGTTCTGGAACCCGGCCTTTATGCCCGGAGATAGGCGGCAACCCCTTTTTAACATCGAAAAAAGATACGACTACTTTTGACAAAGGCTTCCCCGCATGCATTACCTTTCCAGAGAGTGTACCCATGCGGTTCTTCATAAATCCAGGAATCGCCAAACTTAGTTGCGGCAGCCCCGCACTCAAAAATATCATCGCTATAATAATTTTTTTCAGCATATCACCCCTCGGCTAAAGTCCAGCACATAACACAAAAAGTAGGCCAGATTTATAATTTAACGAAAACGTAACTACTCACAGAGCAGTCTCTACTTAATATATCATAATTTACGACAAAGTAAACCGAACGCCTGCTTAATCATCCCTCTTTGAGAGCTATGCCTACAGTCTGCCTCATAAACGATTTCAGGCCTACAAACTTTACCACACTCTCCGCCCCGCCTCATGACCAAGACATCATTCTCCGCTTTTCTGGTGAAACGTAGGGGGATTTCCCCTGCGCTAATGACAGAAAAGAACCCTTAGCACAAAAGTACAACAAAGTATCACTATAAAACTCCTAATCAGTAGCCATGATTTCATGGCTCTTCATCCCCCTCGGTATTGCCATAACCTTCTTAAAATAATATAATTATTCCTAGAAGTATTCTGTGACAGCAAATACGCTCACTACCAGCCGGATTATTGCAGACGCACCACTTTGGTAAAAGCAATCGGCAAGGCATATCTCTTGCACTTGCCTTTAGGTATTGTTTCCATATTATAGCTTAAAAAATATGAAAAAACTTACCTCTTACATAATTATTCTTATATCAAGCCTCGTCCCTGCGCTGGTTTTTGCAGCTAGCGTTGACGCCCCCCACAACCAGACTAATGCCATACACTGCAGCACCTGCCATTCTTACTCCGCCTGGTGGCAATATTCCCCCACGGACACCAACTCTGCTGGTTATTCCAATTTCACATCTGTACTCTGTCTTTCCTGCCATGGGGCCAATGGCCCAGCCCCCATCATGCTACGCCACGACAGCGCAAACCTCAGTGACAAACACGGCCTATGGTCAACCGCCTGCATAGACTGTCACGACCCCCACCAACAGGATCAGCTCTCCTGGCGCAGCGCGTACTCAGACGCACTTTTTCTGGTCACAGGCCGTATCTCCACCATGGACAACGGTGACGGCACGTCCTCATACTCATTCCAGGACAACGGCGACAATACAACAACCATCAACATTGACCCGTCCGCCACCATTGCCGATCCAGGATGGGACATCCCCAGCCAATGGAACAGGAAAAATGATAATCAAATTCATAACCGGGGCCTCATTTTTGTGCACAGCACCAGTGAAGCCTATAATACCTACCCCGTCCTTTCGGCAACGAGTACAACAATAACAATTGGTGGTAACTTTGACGCCTCAGTAGCCAATCCCAGCCAAGACAACACCTTTGGCTTGATTTATGGACAGCTCATCCGCTCATCAATAATGGCTGGGACTGTGGCAGATCCAAACAACGTCACCCCTCATGACGTAAAATTCTTCAACCCAAAACTCTTACATACCATCGGCGGCTTCACTGATCAGGAAACGCCCCGCCAGGGTATCTGTCAGGTCTGCCACATCAAAACAACAAATTGGACAGAAGATGGTGTAAACGATGGTCACAATGCCAGCCAGATCTGCACCGACTGCCATCTGCGCAAAAATTCCTTCAAGCAAAACAGTACTGGGGGCCACACAGAAGGTGACGGCATCTTTGCCTGGGACGACTCGTGCGTTAGCTGCCATAATCCCGATGGTTCATCTGAGGTTATAACAGACATCCATCAAGTGGGTAAAACTAACTCCTGCACCCTATGCCACTTAAGTGAATCTGGAGGGGTTCTCGATGCAACTACTGCAGCAGGCAACGCCTCTGTGGGCAGCCTGCCGCATCTCTGCACCGAATGTCATACAGACACCTACACAAAACACCACGCCACCGACAAGGCCGTAAACGGCGACTGCGGCTGGTGTCATAACGACCCGCGGCAAAACTGGCAGGCCGGCATCGAGATTACGGGCGGTATGCCCCGACAATTATCCTGCCGGGAATGTCATGTAAAACCGGACGGCGCCGGACTCACCATCTACAAATTGACCTATAACCTGACCCCCGCCACCACCATCACATTCCCAGGAGACGATCTCTCAAAACCGCCAGCCAATGCTCCCATGATCATCAGTACCGTCATGGACGGCACGCATGGCACGGTAAACCACCATATAGACAGCACGTCCCCAATTAGCATTTACAACTACGGGACATGCTTTTCCTGCCATAATGGCACGACCGCCGCTGCGGTCAATGTCTGGCACGCCCGACCCCGGTACAGTGACCTGCCGCCGGATACGAGCGATGATCCATATCACAATCACTTCGATATCCTGCGCTACGCCCCCGGCCGTTCCGTCTTTAACCTCTGGCGCGGTGACGGCGATCAGGGCGAGCCTTATTTTTCCCACCAAAATGAGTACTACGAGAACGGCAATGCCGAGGAACGCGGGGAAAATTTCTATGACGCTCAGCGGGGCCGCAATATCATCCCGTGGAATTGGGGAAAGACGTCATCACCCTTCTCCATGACCACGATCCCCTGCTTTTCCATAAACGATGCCGACAGCCGTTGCGGCGGCGCCACGGCCCAGGTGCCGGTCTTTGACAACGGCCCGGTACGGGACACCATTACCCCGCTTCTGACATCCTATGACGGCGTTCAACTCATGGCGCACGCCAGCAACGTCAACGGCGACCTGAGCGTAATCTATGACAGCGGCCAATATCCCATGCAGGAGGATAGTCCCGGCACGTGGTCACTTACCCTGCCCCTTGCCTCCCTGACCGCTGCCAGCCTTGATATCCACACCTCAAACCCCCTGGGGCAGGATCTCCTGGCAGAACCGGTCTGCGCCGCCGATGCCGTTCAGGTCAATCAGGCCCTCTGGATGCCGAATGATTTCAACAGCGGCACCCTGCATATTGAGGCCGCCACCACCAATGGCGCCGCCTCCACGGTCACCGCCCGCTATAATGACAGCACCGTCCCCCTGACTTGGAACGGTGCGCTCTGGACGCTGGACAGCCCCGCAACCTACCCAGCCAGTGTCAGCATTGCCAGCGCCTGCGGCCAGGCGGCGGTGCCCGTGAGCAATATGGCCGATACCATTACCGCCGCCGCCTCCTGGGACGGAAACACTGTCCATGTCACCGCCAATAACACCTCGGCCAACGCCCTACTCTCCGTTGATTACGGCACATCCTCCACGTCCATGCAGGAGACCGGCGCCAACCAATGGGGGTTGGACTATGTCAATGGCGTCTACCACAAAACGGCCAGGGTCTGGTCCACCGGTTACGGGCAAACGGAAATTCCCGTGAGCAACACGGCTCCCCGTCTATATCCGCCAGCCTGCGGATCGGGGAATAATGCCGACAGGTTCATTACCCCTCTGAAAAAGGCCGAATTCAAGGCAGAAACCACTGAACTCAAGATTACCGCCCTGAATACACTGGACGATGCCGACGGCACCTCACTTTATATGACCTATTCGGAGACGGAGGACGGCATACACCGCTACAGTATGACTAGAAATGAACCGAAAGAATTCAAATACAAAGCGGAGGGCTTTACCTGGCATACCGGTGCCTCAGTCTCTGTCTGGTCGGCAGACACCGCTGGCGAGATTCAGGCTGTGGTCTGCAATGAGCCGGTTATTAACTCTGACGGCGGTGATGTGATCAGCCAGAAAACTGCCCAATGGCAGCCGACAGACCGCACCCTCACGGTCGAGGCCATAAATACCCTGGGGACAGATGCCACCCTCTATATCGAATACAACAAAATTTATAATCTTCCCATGACCTGGGATGCGGCCGCCGGCCGCTGGCAGCTCACCGTCAGCGATACGGATTACTCCCCGTCAATCATCATTAAAAGCGACCAGGATGCCAGACTGAACGCCCCGGTGCGGGATATGACGCCGGACCCTCTCAAGATAATCAACGCCCTCTGGCTGCCGGACGGCGGCGGCATGGGAGAATTATTCGTCCAGGTCCGCAGCAACAATGGCCCGTCAAACCAGCTATTAGCCGATTACGGCGACAATCACGGCCTGCCTCTGACCTGGGACGTAGCGGAGGAATTATGGCAGCTTAATCTGAGCGCCGTCAACCGCCATGACACCGTTACCCTGTGGTCAGCCGCCCCCGGCGGGGTCAGCGGCCCGGTAACCGATATGACCGGCCTGCACCAGACACTCCGATACACTCCCGAATGCGTAAGCTGCCACAGTGCCCCCGATATTATCATAGACACCCATCGGGCCCGCTGTAATACCTGTCACGCCAGCAGTAAACCGGCAGTGCAGAACACCCTGACTTCCGGCGCCCCTCTGGACTGCACCACCTGTCATCTGCCAGTTGACGAAACAATCAGGGTACAGTCAGTCTCCTTCAATTATAGCGGTTCGCCCGCCATCCAGCTCAAGGATCATAACCTGCCGCCGGATGACAATCTAATCACCGCCCCGGAATACACCGCTCAGAGCGGTAATTATCCGGCCGCCTATATCAAAGGCACCCCCATCGTTATACAGGCGGTTTTCACTGCCGGCAGCGGTATTGATTCGGCCCTGATATCGTCATCATTATTCCCCGCCCAGACAGTGCAATTCAACAACGGCGTCTCTGCGCCCCTGTACTTTACGCTGCCGCCATCCGTGTCCGCCGCCGCCGGGGCCTATGTCCTCACCCTTGACTGGCAGGTCTGCGATAAAAACGGCAGCGGGGCACCGGATTGCGGTATTCCGCTGCCCATACACGATTCCAGGCATCTGCTGGACATTACTCATGGCCAGCCGGCGGGCAGTGCGCCATTTTACGCCAAGGCGTTGCAATGGGCCTGCCAATGGTCAGCAACGGCGGCTGATAATGACGGTATTATCAAAGATATTTTCGATGGAGTATGGGCTTTGGGGGACGCCGGTTATGAGTATGTATTCCCCTTTAGCGGCCGCACCCACGACAAGGTAGGAGATATTCTCCGCCAGCGGCAGGGGGCCTGCGGTGAATGGGCAATTTTCATGCAGCGCTGTGTGGAAAGCCAAGGGATTGACGTTTATACCACCGCCATATCCCCCACTCTTATCAACGACCAGCCATACAGTGATTACCAGGTGACAGCCGAGGCTCTGGGGCATAACTACGGCCCCTGGGTCTTCCCTGACCATACATTCATTATCTACGGCGGTGATATCAACAATTTTGCCGATCCCAATTCAGGAACGGTCTATGATCCCACCTATCACCTCACGGGAAAGGGCTGGGGAGGATATGAAGATGTGGTGATTGACCAGCTGGGCGATGGAGACCAAAATACCTGGCAGAACAACCCCGGATTCGGAACAGCAACGGACGTGCTGAACAGCAAATTGCTGCGGGTGATTGACGACTGGAACTATTACTACGGTATGGATGATGAGGGCTATGATGATGCCTCGTTATATTATTACCCCAGAGACGGCGCTCCGTAACCACAGCTGCGTTTCAAGAGACGCTTCACATCTGTCAACTTTCAACATTTTTTACAGCGGTACGCGTACGATCGTGGTCGTGCCGCTCGAGATGTTATCAAATCAAGAGAGTGCTTTGTAGAGCACTTACGTATGTGTTGGGTGACGCTGCACTCAACACAGCCAACGCAACTCACATTGAAATTATGTAAAAGTAACCGTGCAGGTCGGGTTAGCGAAGCGTAACCAGACCTGTTAAATAGTGGTCCGTCCCCAAATAAAAAAAAGGGGTCTGGTGTTCATCTCTGAACACCAGACCCCTTTTAAGTTTCCAGCCTTACAGTACCGGAAGGAACTGGTTAATTATTATTGCCGCTGCACTGCGGATCAGAATCCGGGCAAAGCGGATCCTGGGTTGACGTCCAGTCATTGATGGTGAAAGTCAACCATGAGCCGTCTCCCGGATTATTACCGGTATAGGCCACTACCCATGAATCATAACCGGCGTTGTAGAGGCTATCGCTCTCCAAGGTACACTTCCAGTTATCACCGCCATCATTGGCGCACGTTACATCAACCGGATTTCCGGATGAGCCATTGAGACGCATAGTGGGTGTGCCCTCACTGGCAGGCGAGTAAATATAGAGACGCAGCCTCTCAGGCGACCTCGAGCGATCCCAATAAGACGTTTTATCGGTACGCTGTGTGATGTTGCCGCCATAAGAGGGACTTGGCGGCCACGTAGTAGCTGCACTAACAGTAATATTAAGCGTTGCAGTATCTGTACCGCCAGTGGCTGCAGCCTGAACAGTAAAGACATTAGCACCAACATCAACAGTGGCTGGCGTGCCACCGAGTGTTCCATCTGCAGCAACCGTTAACCAGGCCGGGCCGCTCAACTTGGAGTAGGTAATTGGATCGGCCTCAGGATCCGTAGCATAGCCACTGATAGTTGCACTATATACAGTATTCTCGGTAGCGTTAGCCATGGTGTACGAGGTCGAACCAAATGCTGGAGGGTTATTCAACGTGAGGTCAACTACACTCACAGCCTGACTTCCACCCGCATCAGTCCAAACGGTTGCCGTAGCAACATA
>CAYTNB010000118.1:0-8447 GCA_964439085.1 uncultured Desulfobulbia bacterium
ATACACATAACGACTTCGGAGATGTCAAAGAACGTGCCCTGTTCATTTAAGCTTGACAGGACGGATGGGGAGTTGCGCTCAAAAAGCACTGCTTGCAGATAAAAATTCACAAAAAACGCTTGAGCCCGCTCATTTTTAGATTTTATCATCAATAATGAAACTTTTTTGTAAAAAAATGGCCACGATGAGGATGACTTCAGTTAAAACTGGCTAAACCGGGAATAGCTGATGTTTACCCAAGTAAGTCATTTTCCGACAAGCGTAATGCAGTCAAATAAAGGTGCTGAGTATCTGTTAGCGGTGAGGTAAATTTACTACATATACCAGTCTTCGTCACATCAGGGTTTCAAGCAAAAATGAGCTTAAGGAACGTATCCTCAAAGGAACCCAAGAGATCAATTCATCTCCTGTTGTATTTTGATGGAAAAAGTTTGACCTCAAAATCGCCTAATGCGAATATTTTAATGAATTGAACTACTAATCATGGTTGGCACCTGTCTTGCCCCTGCAAAAGTCTTTTATTCCTCTAAATATCATTCTGGTCTTCAGCCATTTATTTTCTTCATAGAGGACTATGATAATGAAATCGCTGCATGTTAACCTTATTTCATGCCAGAAAAATTTTGGGAAATAGTTTTTATATCGAAATGCTGTATAGAGTCTGTTGCGCGTTATATAATACCTTCGTAATGCGGAGTGATTAGTACTCAATAATTTTCTGCCTAGAAGATTATGGCTGACCCCGCTGCCAAGTTCATGATTCAGAATAGCCTTATTTGCCCGGATTATCTTGTAGCCTCTAATATGAAGCCGCAAGCAGTATTCATGGTCAACATAATCAATCACCAATTTTTCATCAAAAGGTCCAACCTTTCGGTAAGCCTCCATACTCAGGATAGTACCAGAGGTCATAACCGTAAGGGGGAATTCATAGTCTGGAATATTATTGGGCACAAAGTCGGTTTTTAGTTTCAGGTAAGGAGCAATCATCGCAATTTTTTCCTGGCCGTTATTTCTCCAGACCTCCCACATTGTCCTCAGTGCCACGTCTGTGAGTTCACTATCCTGATCAAGAGTCATCATCCAGGGGAATTCTTGCTTCATCGCTTCTTTGGCGCCAAGGTTTAAGGCTCTGGCAATACCTCCGATATTAGAGTTTTGAATAAATAAAACTTTTTTTTCGGAGAAAGAAGATTTAAACGAGTCGTCGATTATGCTTTGGGGACTATTATCAACAACGCATAAAAATGGGAAAAGAATAGCATATTGTTTTATTTTCAACTCTATATTTGGAGCTGGTTTATATAAGACAAGGACACAACAATAACTGGGAGGCGGATTCAGGTCTTTCAACATATGGGCGATTGCTTCGAATTTGTTTGGTTGTTTTGTATAGACTAACCCAGATAAGTACCTTAACAGTAAAGCGTAACTATTTTAAAATATTTTTCTTTTTATATTTCTTGTCACAAAAAACACGAAAATTACCACTAAGGTACTAAAACTGCGTAGTCTTATATTATCGGCATTCCTTATCCCAGGGTTTTGGGGCTACTCTGGTTGTTCCCCAAATCCATTTATTGGCATTCATTTCCAAATTGGGGTTAAATGCTGGGTCGTTGTCAATGATATTTCCCCATTTTAATCTCATGTAATTGGCTTCATTGCTAAATCGTGCCTGCTTTTTAATAGTGTCTTCGTATCCCCGGCTTAACGACTCGTGGTGATATAGTTCGGCAAAGGGGGTAAAAACATTTTGATATCCCCGCCCAATAATACGAAGGCAAAGGTCGGTATCGTTAAAGGCTATGGCAAGGTCTTTTTCGTTAAAGCCGTTTACTTCTTCAAAAACACTTTTTCTTAGAAGCATACAGGCGGCAGTGACTGCGGATAAATTTTGGGTTAGACGGGCTCTGTGCCTTTGCCCTGGATACCTGCGTGGTTTGCGCAGATAGGCATGACCGGCAACGCCGCCTACGCCCAATATAACACCTGCGTGTTGTATTGTGTTATCCGGGTAATACAACATGCAGCCAACGGCTCCGCAATTTGGTTGTATGGCGTGGCTGACCATTTCCAAAATCCAGTCCCTGGTGATGACTTCAATGTCATTATTTAAAAAAGCAAGAATGTCACCTTTTGCATGTTTCACGGCAAAATTATTAATCGCAGAGTAATTAAACGGCGCATCATATTTTAAAATTCGGATATTGGGTATTGTTGAGAGAGTGCCGAAGTAGTCAATGGTTTGTTTGTCGTTAGATTGATTGTCGATAATTATTATTTCCAGATTTGCATAATTTGTTTTTTGTATAATACTGTCTATGCATTGTGACAAAACTTTGTATTGATTACAGGTAGGTATGATGATACTCACCAGAGGAAACGGTTCGGGAACAGGGTATCTGAATCGCCAGTATTTTTTGTCTATAATTGAGATTTTCGTCTCTTGCTTATTTTTTCGCTTAAAATGAGCGGAAAGAGTTCTCTGGGCGGCATCTTCTATAAAATTTTTCTTGTAAATTGCCATGCTGGTTGAAGCATTAGTAACTAGACAGTGATAAAGAATATGGGGAATGTGACGTATCTGTTCAGCGGTGCAATTTTCAGTAATTCGTAAAATCAAATCCCAATCTTGACATCCTTCGTGATTTTCACAGAATCCTCCGGCCTGCTTGACAGTATCTGTTTTGAAGACGGTGAGATGATTGAAATAGTTTTGACCCAGAAGGAGCAGGGGGTTCCAGTCTGGCTTGAAGTAGGGATCATGGTGCTGGCCTGTCGCGTCAATCTTATCTTCATCGCTGTAGCCGACTATGAGTTCGGGGTATTTGTTGATCTCAAGAGCGTTGAGAAACAGGGCGTGCGCTGTCAGCAGATCTCCATGGTTAAGTAATATGACATATTCACCGGTCGTCATTTGCAGGGCCGTATTTGCGGCCTTGGCCATTTGTGTGCCGTTAGTGCTGAATGTTGTTAACCTGATGCGTTTATCTGTGCTTTCATACTCTGCCAAAATATTTTTAATGTGTGGGGCAGATGATGCCTCGTCGGCGATACAGAGCTCCCAATCCTGGTATAACTGTTCTAAAACAGAGCCAATTGTGGCACGCAGTTCAATACAATCTTTCACTGATTTTGCCGAAGTGGCCCTCAAATCCACATGGGGTTTATAAACGGGTATGATGATGGAAAATTTAGGCCGGTATTTAAATGTACCTATCTGGCGTTTTATGCTGGTTATATCGGTTGCCGTTAATTTATTATTTTTCTCCAACCACTCATTGTAGCTCAATTGCGGAATTTGAGTATTGCAAACAGCTTTTGCCCCCAATTGCCGACGATCTCGATCCAGGCCCAGCATGATCCCTTGCCAACCTTGGCTTTTGTAAATCTCGATTCCTCTTCTGACTATGCGAAAAAGTTCCAGGTAATCAGTGAGAAATATTATTTTCAACCGAATTTTTATATGCCAGAGAGCAATTTGCCACAGACCTTTTTCCTTTATTGAAAGGTCTTTAATTGTGAAATTGCTCTTTGTTTCCTGCAGATCCAAGCATATTCTTGAGGCGTTATTAGGAATCCTGATAAGTTCTTTTATCTTGCCGTCAGGGTTAACCTTTAAAGAAATATTATTTTTTTTTGAAATGTTGCCGTTGGGATCAAAGAAGAATAGTTCTAGCCTTAAAGGAGTATCTGCAGATACTTTGCCTCGGAGTATAACCCATTCAATGGGCGGGGATGAATATGAGCTTTGCAGGAAAAATTGCGGGGTATGGCCGGTACTGTGGTATTCGTTGTTACCTATAATCTCAATATCGCAATGGGGCTGAAGTGTAATGGCGTGGGTGCGCCATCTGAAATTTCTTGAAAATTTTCGCAAAATATTTGCGGTAGTAATAGGGAATATAAAAGATAATACGCTTAGGGGCATTGGGGTTTCGTTGTGTGCATGAATTGGCTGTATTGGTATGCCTTTTCCCCTTAACGTACCCACAACTTCGCCATACTTGTATTTCCGGCTTTTGGGTTGGCTGATTAGGGCTTGGAAAAATGCATGTGTAGTTATAGAACGTCGGCAAAATGGGGCCGAAGTTTTTTAAAGGTGACGATACCTGTTATTAGCAGGATACAGGTAAAAGCCCAATAATAGGCCATGCCTATTGGATGTTCCCAAAAAGGTATATGGTAGAGAAAGCTGTCACGGTAACCTTGGACAATATAGAACATGGGGTTTATGTAAAGAAATTTTTGATATGCGGGCGGGAGCATACTTTTGTCCCAAAAGATCGGGGTGAGCCAAAATCCAAATGTGAGCAAAATGCCAATGACATTGGCGATATCTCGCACAAAAACTCCAAGGGCAGATAATAACCAGCCAAGCCCCAGTAACATAGCCAGCATGGCAATGAGATAATAAATGCTTTGCAACCAATAAAAACTCGGTTTTATTCCGCTGATCCAAATGACAGCCATGACGATAAACAGAAAAATTAAGTGGATAATGAGGGCAGATAGTATTTTGACGATGGGCAGAATGGCTATCCGAAATTTTACTTTTTTAACCAGAAAATCATAGGTTCGTATAACATTGGAACTGGCCCCGGCACTTTCAGCAAAAAAGTTGTATGCGCACATGCCGGTGAACAGGTAAGCGACAAAGGGCACATCGCCGCTTGGTCTTACCTTTAGACCCAGGGAAAACACCCCCCACATAACAAGCATCATGGCCAACGGCTCAAGAAAGGCCCATATCAGTCCCAAAAAGGAGCCAACATAACGGCTTGTAAAATCCCTTTTTGTCAGGTCGTAGATCTGTTTACGCCGGTCATACACTTCAGATACAAATTGGCTGCCTTCGTCTATAATGCTCATGTCAATTCAGTAATTAAGTTTTTTGTGATCGTTGTAGGGATGATCTCGATTAATTCTTGTAGCATTTCTCTGATGCCGCTGGATAAAATATTAGGGGCTTTGAAAATCAATTCTGTCATTTACCCAGGGGGCTGTTTGTTATTTTCGCCTGATTTAATGTTGAACGCTACATGACGTGTATTTTTCGACCATTATCACAAATATAGACGACATCATTAAATTTCATCAACACGGTAAGTTTATATTCACCATTTGGGATATTCTTTAAATTTATATTTGCCTTGTATCCAGATGAAACGAGATTTTTTGTCAGATTGAGATGGTTTGTGACATCTGGACGGTCAATACCTGATGTGGTAGCTGCAAAAAAACTTGTCCCGTCATTACCTGCAAAGCGAATAACTGTTGAATCTGGCAACCTGGATTTTGTGATGTCCATCGCCCAGCCTGTTAACATCAAGGGAGTGTCTCTTGTTATGTTGGACTCAGATGATGTCATAAGGTTACCATTGATTCGCTCGATATTACATTTTCCACCGATAGGCCACTGATCTTGTGTGATGCCTAGATTTGCAGGTTTTTTTAAGACCGGTGTAACATCGATATGGACTTTTGGTTGTACTCTAGTAGAAAAAACTTTGTCGACTGGGCTATGCGTAAACCACGCTCCAAGCACCGATACTAATACCAACCAATACACTTGCTTAGTATTCATTAGCAAGCCTCTTACCAAATTTTACGCCGGGCATTTCGATTGTATGATATGAAAAATAGGATATTAAAATGACCACACTTATGGTTAAGCCCAGGCAGACGATAATGTTCCATAATCCCAATCCGAGAACCTGTCCGATTTGGCCATAAACACCTACTAGAAGCACGATAATAAGTGGGTGCCAAAGATAGAGGCTGAAACTGATTCGTCCCATTCTATTTGTTATGCGGTTGGCTACCAATGGATTTGGCCATAAACATATTGAAAGAATGAGCATCATGAAAAGAATGCCCCATATATACAAATCAAGTCTTACGCCACTAGCTATAGACAAAACTTTATGTGCGTAGGGCACATAAACAACGGTTAGGATGGCAACTATTGTAAATACAAATAAGGACGCACCCCATTTTATACTCTGAAAAAAGCCAGTTTGTCTCCAAATCAGAAAGGCCATTACTCCGGAAAGGAATGTTGGTAACTGTGTAATAATGTTCATATACGCATATGAACCTATGTCCATATCTTGCGCAGTTGTATAAAACGCAGATGAAACCAAGATCATGATTGTCAATGCAAGCCCCCCTGAATGCAAGGTCCTTACAAATGCAGCAATAATTGGAAATAATAAATAAAATAATATTTCAACGCCAATAGACCATCCAGCCCAAACAATACTTTCATGTGTTCCAGGCACAAGGCCAAAAAGTAATGAGACATTCATAATAATTTCATGAAATGAAGGCGAATTCCCAAATTTAAGTTTTGAAACAATTATCCAGATAAAAATCATGAAATAAAATAGCGGTGCGATACGAAAGTAGCGCCTAATATAAAACTGGACAATCTGTCTCCGGCTATTCAACCGATCTAGATAGCCATAGGCCAACACAAAGCCGCTTAATGCATAAAATAGTGGCACTCCCTGCCCCAAATATTGCTTAATAACATTCAAATATTCTGGAATTTGAATGTTGGGCAATAAAACAGTGTGGAAGGTTATGATCATCAGAGCCGCTAGTGCCCGCAACCCCTCCATGCCTTCCAGTCTTGGCAAAGAGATTGATTCTACTTGTAAATGCTCTGGAAATGATGATTTCATAGCTGCTTTTTTTGATATATAAAGCACGGCTACATATAACCACAGTACTTTAGTTTAGCTTCTGATGTAAAAACCGCATCTATTTCTTACGAAAGAACATTATAGGGTGTGTTTGACGTGCCGGATCAAAGAGGAATTTTCCCAACACAAAGAAAGCTGAATATGCTGTTTTAGCATACGGTTCAGGGATGAATGTCTCACCGTAAAAATCCGATGTCATTGCCCCGCCACCATTAACCCCGCTGGCATTACAATGAACAAACTTGCCACTATCATAGAGAGAACGAGCATCATCAAAATTGTCAAACATTTTTGATAGGGCATTTGAATAACCTGTATGTCCACCACCTTTCAAGCTCTCACAGTAGTCAAAAAAAGGACGACCTCTTGTCGTTAGCGCAACGATTCCACCAGGTTTTAGAATGCGATAAAATTCGCGCATCCAATTCGCACAAGCCTCTTCCGAGAGATGCGAGAAGACAGAATACCCCACAATATAGTCAATTTTCTCATCTGCCATGGATGAAGGAGGAAATGGTGTGCATGTAGAGAAGTTTTTGCTTCTGAAAGTCTCTTTGCATATTTGCACAAACTCCTCCATGACATCCACCCCATAGATATTATCCAAAGGCAACTCATGTAGAAAAAAGCGGGCAATCCGTCCCCAACCGACTCCAAAATCAAGTAAACTATGCTGAGACTCAAGTGGTACACCAAGCTCTTTGAATGCTCCGATGCAATCCTGATAAAAGACAAAGGCTTCCTTCAATGTATTGACGCCTGATTGCCCTGTCGTATTTGTCTGAATCGTATCGGAGGGAAAGCCTGGTAATTCAGTGCCTTTATAAACTACAGGTGGTGAATTATAACTTTTGCACACAGTCTTGAACCATTCGTTTTTTAGTAACATATTCTCTCTCAACTGTTTAATAATTGTATTGAATTTAGCCCTTTTAAAGGGCATCTATGTAAATACCTTAGAAATTGTTTTCGTCCTTTTCAATAAGAAAAGTTTCGTTAAGTCACTTCATCAAGTATTTAGCTTGGTCAACCACCTGACTTTTATAATTTTTCATTGGTAACCAACTTCTGTCTCGATGTATTCTTTGTCAAGAATTTCACCCACCCCATATTTGCCTGAATAAATCAAACTCTAATTTGACCCGGTTAGTAATGCAGCTTCTCTAACGGTTAAAAAGCGTTTGGCAAATTGTTGGGACACTGATCTTTTTAAAGGGACCTGTTATCGGGCGGCTAATTACTTGTTAAGCAACACCTCCGGTCGGGGTAAATACAACAAAACACGAAAGCAATTAACTTCAATCAAAGCTGTATACGGCCTTCCTCTTGTCAAAAATTTTCGCCAGCAGTTATGCCAAGAATAGATGTTACCACCACTTTTGGAGAAGTTACCCTGACTTTTATGACTTTACCATTTGGAACAAACTTCTCTCTCTTTTTATTTAAAATCTTTGTGCAGTGATGTTAGAAAATTTTGCTTGGGCACTTGTGTAAGGCTGGGACAATCTTTGCAACAATCTGGCGGATTCGATGAATAGAATTCCTTTCTAAAATTATTGTATAAGTTTCCGTTCCAAATTTCTTTAATTGTGTGCTCGTTGATATTGCCCACTCCAGGTCTTCCAGGATGGCAACATGGGCTTACATTTCCCTCATGACTAATAAATATTCGTTTGAAAAGGAGCCTCTTGCAAAATTAAAAAGGCGTTTTCTAAGCCTAACATATTGAAATAA
>CAYTNB010000119.1:0-8255 GCA_964439085.1 uncultured Desulfobulbia bacterium
TGCATGGCGCCTTGTTGGCGGCCAACCACGGAATGCGCAGTTTCACCACCCGCCGCCCCTCTGTTTTCCTGCCGGATGCAGGTAATAGACTTCCCGTAGACCTTCGTAACCTCAAGCGTATCATCGGTAGAGCCATCGTCAACTACCAACAATTCAAAGTCCTGACAGGTCTGTGACAAGACGGAATTAATGGCCCTGACCAACATTTCGGCCCGGTTATAAGTAGGGATAATAACGCTTATCGTTGGCATAATTATCTGGTGGACCGCCTCTTGTCACGGTACCTGGCAGGTTTACACATAGATAATTTCACCGGAATTTTCTGTAATTGTGCTGCCGTCATCAAGTCTCATAATAAGGCCGCCGGAGTGATCAACATCAAGGGCTTGGGCGTTGAACTGCGGACTGGCAATGGCATTAAAGCCAAAGCGCACCCGGCGCCCAGGTGTATCACTAAGGGCTCGCCATGACTCCAGGACAGGGTGCTTATTATCCATTGCAAATTCGCCCCCGCCAGCAGCCAGTTGTTCGGCTTCCACATAATGCAGCAACCCAATATTCCAGGCTAAATCAGCCAATAACTGCGCTCCTACCCTGGTCAAATCAAGCGGCTTGCTCAAGAACTGGGCCATAGCGCCAGCCTGACGAGTCAGCTCCGGCGGGAATTCGCAATTGTTAACATTCAAACCAATCCCGACCAGGACATACTCTTCCCCGTGACAGGGTCCACGCATGCTTTCCACCAAAATACCTGCCAGCTTCCGGCCGCCGGCCAACACGTCATTCACCCATTTTACATGAGCCGTTATACCAAAATGGCGTACAGTTTCGCAACATGCTACTCCCGCCGCCATAGAATAAAGAGCTGAATTCGCCGGTAGCAAGGTGTTTACCAGCACGATTACAAGCCAAAGACCACCTACAGGAGCATGCCAGGAGCGGCGAAAGCGGCCCTGACCGCCAGAAAGAGATCCAGCCAAGAAAACAGAACCTGTGGCAAATGATTGTCCGGCATTTTCGGCTGCGACAATCCTCTGTCGAGCCACATCCATACATCTTTGGGTCTCTGGCAGATACTCAATTTCACTGCCAATAGGCAGACCATAACGGGTTATATCGGCAACAGCATCTTTGGTAAAAGATGCTGTCTGGCAAGAAACCTTATGCCGCAAAGCCTGCCGTACCAAATCGGGAGATAAACCAGCTAACACCCCATAAGGGGGTATAGGTGCCTTAGTATTAGAGTGTAACATCTCTATCTCAAAATACTTTTTTCATTCGTGTTTTTTATGACACATCGGTGCTAAGGGACTGTAAGGAAATAACCTGGCTGATATTACGCTTACCTGTGATTGAGTCGCATTCAAAGATGACCCGAAGATTAAGATGTACGATTGGCCAGATTATTTTTTTACAGGCCCTAAGATACTAACTCCCCACGAGGCACTAGTCCCACTCCGCCTTTACCCGGTCTATGATTTTCTGAATCATGGGTAATTTGTCCTGCGGGCAAATACCAACCATTGCCTCACCCTTATCAACATTAACCCCGGAAGTAAAATAGACCGAGTGAATAATGCCGAGCTCACCCTCATAATAAATAGGGGTATCACGTTTCATCAAAGACATTGTTAATAACTCGTCACCTGGTTTGATTGAGACCCCGCGCTGACCGTATTTTTCTATTTTACTCTGAATATCCATAGAGAAAAAATATTTAGCCCGCTCAGGAGCCTCAAATATGGACAAAACGTGTCGTAAAATACTATCTATAATTTCACGCTTTTTCAGGGGATGACGAATGGTCATAACTTTTTCACCCGCCTCAACAAACTGCCCATCTAAATCTTTCTCAAGAGAGGCCACAACACCATTTACAGAAGATGAGATCCTCTTCAGGTTTCTCTCTCGTTCCAGCTCATAGAGCAGAGAACCGGAAATATGGTGCCATTCGCCTGATGGCCCGTCCACAGCATCATTATCATCGATACTAAAGCGAATCCGACCGGTATGAGCGGTAAATATATCGATATAATCGTAGGGATCAGCCCGATATTTATTCAGTATTTCATCAAAATAGGTATCGTCTTGCATAATTGATTGAGAAAAATTTAGATTATGGCAGCCCCCAAAAGCCTACCTATAGTATAGATTCCTGCCGCCCATAGTCATCAATGATTTATGCAGATTGCGGCGGAACTCGCGACGATCCCAAATCCCCTGGATATGGCCTCGTTTCAACGCATTCCTGGCGCTATGATAATCGGGTGGAATTTCCTGCCCGGTTGTTTCTCTAATAACCCGTTGCCCTGCAAAGCCTATACGGCTGGAACGAATCGCAAACTGATAGTACGAGCACCCCAGAAAACTTGCCACTGGCCCGGCATAAGAATTATTGTCATACACCACAATATACAAGCCACCTGAATCCACATAGTCACGAACCGCTACGGTGCATTTGGGCATCTGGATAACACCCATGGTGCCCTCCTGAATCCTGATACCGCCGGTCGTGTGAACATAAGCCAACAAGGGTTTCCGCTGCAATTTAGCCAAACTACAAGCCTGGACAAATTTTTCGCCCTCCGCCGCACCCACTGTACCGTTACGAAAGTTACTGTAAAGCATGGCAACAACCAGTTCGACTCCCATAACCCTGGTCTGGAAAGTGATCATAGAACTTTTGCGGTGCGTCTTATTTACGGCTTCCCTGATTTTTTTATCCAAAATAGGGTGGTTCAGGGGATTACCGGCAGCAATTTCACTATTGAATTCCCTAGTTGAATCACGATCAAAGAGGTTTTTTAAATACCATTGATACTCTAAAGGAAAATGGTGGCCGCAATTTTCACATACCCCAGCAAATTCGCCATAAAGATCCGGAACCCAAAGATCTTTACAACCATGTTTGGCAGCATTGGGACAGGTAACCGTGCGGTCTTCATTGGCCAGGGGGCTAGTGTAGCCTCCGCCGAATGCATTGGAGATTCGCTTATTGCCATGCGAGGTAGTTTGCCGGGTAAGGATCTTGGCTGCCGTTTTGGGACTCATGAAATCATAGGCAGCAGAGAACGGCGCAGTCAGGCGATTAAAAAAGCTTGAACCCTCACTGGAGACATCACGAAAAACCTTACCGACCTGCTTTTTCTGGTGTTTTAAGATATCATAGACAATGGTATAATAAATCTTAGCAGTTCTACGATGCGCCTTACTGATAAATTCTTGAAAGCCAGTGCGATTATCTCCGAAAGCGTCAAGTGCCATGCCCCTATATTTTCTGGTTCGGAGAAGAACCAGCCTCTTTATTTCATCATCATTCAGATCCCAGGAAATATCAATATGGGCATTATCTTCCATCGACAAAGCATCCGACGACGAGGCATCATCAAGTTTTTTACGGTTCAATTCATAGGCCCGAAATGCCCGTAAGCTTTTGGTCTTAAGAACCACTTCGTCGGTAGCCCGCATCATCTCATACTTCAGTCGTTTGAAAAAGACAAAATCATCATGCTTGGCCCCTAAAGACGGCTCATCAACAACCCGATCAATAGAACCAAGAGTCAAATTATCCAGGGCCGTCATCTTGAGACGCTCGGCACAAGTTTCTACCAACCCTGGGGTCATGGTCTCATTTTCCTTGATCTTACCCTCAATAGCAGCTGCCCCCTCCGGGGAGATGACAGAATAATAGCCATGCGAAAACATCAAACGAAAATCGGACAGACCAACAGCCTCGGCCCCACCAGAACCGCCCTCTGAAATCACAGAAACCATTGGTACCCGCAATTTAGTCATACAATAAAGGTTTCTGGCAATTTGCTGCCCAGCACCAGGATACTCTTCCACCGGGAAAGCGCCGGGGGTAAAGATATAAAAGTGAATGGGTATTCCCTCGGTCTGAGCCACAAGCATATAACGCAGGGCTTTCTCGTTCCCCCACGGCTTACTGGAACCACCGTTGCGATACTCCTCGCCGTGCCCCTTTTCGTGACCAATAACCATAACTTGCTGCGTATAGATCTTTTGTTTGACCCGACGCACAATATTAGCCTTGGCAACCACCATGGCCGGATCAATATTGGCCTCATCCTCGCCGCCTAACTCGGTATAATCCTCGTAGACATTTTCAAGAATATCCTTCAAGGAAAAGCGTAAGGGACTACGCACAATTCTTACCCGCTCCATGGCTGTGAGTGTTTCCTCACAACGCGCCTCAAGGAAGGTTAATGAGTCCTCTACTTTTTGTGCCTCAGCAAGAAGATCTTCATCAGAAAAATCATAAAACTCTTCTTTTATTTTATCAATATGGGCCTTCAGACTGGAGAGGTTCCCCCACTCATAACCAGCCTTTATATGAGAGAGATATTCCAGCCTTTCCTCAGATTTAGCAACTCTTTTACGTATATCTTCCATATTCTATATGTGGAATTTTAGATTAGTACCTTACAGATTGTTTTCTCGGAGTCTACGCTTACCTGTTTTTTAGAAAAAAATTTATAAGGTACTTAAACCCCCTCGTGGGGTGTTAGATTTTATTAAGGTTTTGACTGATATTTTGACGCAGCATTCTTTAAACAATGATTAACTAACCCCCACAAGGGGGTATAAGTGCGTTAACGGTAGTGTGTAACATTTTTACTTCAAAGTACTTTTTTCATTCGTGTTTTTTGTAACACATCCGTACCAAGACACTCGTGCCTCATAAACCTTAAAGTGTCGCATCTTACTTGCATTTGACGCACCAACGGCGTTACGACTTCTGTTACATAGCGCTGCTATGCGCCACCAGTCGTGCCTTGTTGGCCCGCCAAATCACTTCGTAATCTTGCAGCACCTTAAGGTTTACGAGGCACTAGAATGTCAGTAGTCTGTCCAAATTATCACGAAGATACGGGATATTAGTAGATATAGGATTGCCACTGCTGTTTTCTCCTTCTACCACTGCGGAGGCCAAAAATTGTCTGGCACGTCCCTTAGCCTCCGCCATATTATCGCCCCAAACCAGAGCCAGAGCCAAGTTAGGATCATAGTCACTGGGGATCACATATGGCCTATCGAAGGGAACGTGCGTATATGTCGCTGACCACTCCTCCTGGGGCAGTGAAAATTTGGTTATGGTGCCAATCCAGGGGGCAAATCCCCTGGCAGGATCTTCAGCGACGAGGCGCAACTCAATACTCGTACCCTTGAATTTAATATTCTTTTGCGAATAGCCTATTTTTTCACCCAAGGCCAACCGGATCTGTTCCTGAATCAAATTCAGGTGTTTACCCTGCAAATAACTTATTCGGGCCGAAACATCGTTCTCAACCTGAATCCGAGTATTGACCTCTAGCAGATAAGGACGTCCCTGCCGATCAACAATCCATTCCCAGGTACCAATATTATCGTAACGAACATGAGCCGCCAGTTTCAGAGAGTATTCAACTACCTGATCCATGACCTCTTGCGGATCAAAGCCATAAGAAAAGCAGGAAGGATCAAACCCCGGTGCGGCTTCCAGACGTTTCTGGCGACCGGTACTCTGGATCGTACAATTTCTAGTGCCAAAATGCAGTCTTTCCCCGTGGCGGCTGCAGAGCAATTGCACTTCGATATGGTTATAGTCCCGCAAACATTGTTCAATTAATACCCCACCATCCCCGAATTGGCGTTTGGCGTAATTCTGAACTTGCCGATAAACCCGCCGGAACTGCTCAATTCTGTAGACCTCTTCTATCCCCATCCCCCCGCCGCCAGCTGCCGCTTTTATGAGGATGGAAGGTTTCTTAATGTCTTGCGCTAGCTGATTTTCCATGAGTTGGACAGCCGTTTCTTCCGCCTCCATCTCATTATAGATAGGCGCATCGGTTCCTGGAATAGTCGGAATGCCAAGCTTATTGGCCACCTTCTTGGTATTTATCTTGTCACCAAGATTTTTGATCACTTCCCAATTAGGGCCAATAAAGGTCAAGGCCCTGTTCCGAATTGTCACTCGGCGGGCAAATCGGAAGTCCTCAGAAAAAAAGCCATAGCCAGGGTGAATGGCCGTGCATTTGGTGTGGTCGGCCACAGACAAAATATCGTTGGGATCGGTATAGCTTGCAATCCGCCACGCTCTGTTGGCATTACTTTTACTATCCAGATTCAGTCGGACATGCTGGGAGTCCTCATCACTCTTGGTATACACCACAACATAGTCGAGTCCAAGAGCCTTGCAGGCATTCATAATACGGATAGCAATTTCTCCGCGATTGGCAATTAGTATTTTATCTTTCATTGATTTTTTTTAAAACTTGCTGTCCTTCAGGCCAAAAATATTTTTTCAGCCACAGACACGTAGGGGCAGACTTTGTTTTTATGTAAATTTTTTTTGTAACTGTTCAGTAATGTCCGGTTACAAAGTTGCGAGCACAATTTAGGACTATTTCAAGCCCAAAAACCGTCTTTCTGGATGACGAGTAGCGAGGCTTTTTTCCTAATAAGTCAATGCAAGTCATTAACCGGACACTACTGGTAACCGTTTAGGCAGGGAGCTACAAATGACCCTTAACTCCGTAGTGTAACTATTCCAGATAAAGTTCAAGATCCACACAAACTTTGTTTTTCCAGTCCATGCACAAAACGGCCTATAGCCGCCGCCATGCGGTATAATGGTTTACAGGCGGCCAGTCAATCATTTTTCTCGCCAGGTTCATCCTTTTTCCCATAGCCATGGCATTTTTTTTCGGCTACTATAATCTAAATTAACATTTAGAACAATCCTAACCTAACCCCGATAAATTTACACACCTCCATATGGACACATCACCCCCCCCGGAAGCCTCGGACTCCTCGTTCATCAAACGTCTGTTAAATATCATTGGTTTAGCAAAATCACCCGACACGGCCGAAGACCTGGAGCAAGAGATCCAAGACTTGCTGGAAGATGGCGAAGAACATGGACTGATAAGTGCTCAAGAAGGCATGATGATAAATTCTATTTTTGAGCTGCGAGACACCCTGGCCAGGGAAATCATGACCCCAAGGACGGAGATGATCTGTGCCCCAGCTACAGCCACGACGACTGAAATAATCTCACTAATCACCGAAAACGGCTTTACCAGAATCCCAATCTACACAGACACTCTGGACAATATCACCGGCATTCTACACGCTAAAGACCTCCTGCTTCACTGCGTTTTAAATGAGCCGCAGCCCAGAGCCTGTGACATTAGCAATCCGGCTCTATTCATCATGGAAAACCACAAAATTGGCACATTACTTCGTGATTTTAAAGATAAAAAATCTCATATGGCCATTGTCACCGATGAGTTTGGTGCCACCCGTGGCCTAATTACCCTAGAAGACGTTTTAGAAGAAATTGTCGGTGAAATAAGTGACGAGTACGACAAAGAGGATATGGGCTGGCGGGTAATCGACAAAGGAACAGTCTTGACCGATGCCAAGGTTGATATTGAAGAGGTGGAATCATTCTTTAATGTCAACCTCCCGGCAGGCCCTTACGAATCAATCGGCGGACTAGTTATCCACCAATTGGGGCGACTGCCGGAGCGAGGAGAGCATATTGAGGTTAATAATCTGCTACTGCAAGTAATGGCAGCCGACAAACGACGAATCTCCACTCTAAAAATCACCAACCAGGTGCAATAGTCCCTGCGTCAAAATTCTAACAATGTCTCAATCTGGAAAAACTAGCTGCTCATCCACAAGCCCTCGGCAATACATCCTAGCCCTCCTGAGTTCGTTCTTACTCTTTACCGCTGCTCCGGGACAATGGGCCGTTCCATCTACAGCCTGGATTGCCATAATTCCACTGTTCCTCGCCTGCAAAAACCTTTCGTGGCGGCCCGCCGCCAAACTCGCTTTCCTCTGCGGTCTAGCCTATTACCTCTCTTTAATATACTGGATAGTAATCGCCTTAAATAATTACGGGGGCCTGCCCATGTGGGTGGCAATCCCGGTTTTGGTGCTATTGGCGGCCTATATGGCCCTGTACATGGCGGCCTTTGCGGCCCTGTTGGCCTTACTGCGGCGCTGGCCCATGGTCTTCAGTGCCCCCGTAATTTGGGTCGGGCTGGATCTGATTAAAGCCCACCTTTTTACGGGCTTTCCCTGGCAGGATCTGGGTTACTCCCAATACCAGCATCCCTTCTTGATCCAATTTGCTGACCTTACCGGCCATAACGGCCTGACGTTTTTGATCATTATGACTAACGCCATGCTAGCCAGCCTTATTTTATCAAAAGGACAGGCGGCTTCATTTGATAAATGGC
>CAYTNB010000120.1:0-5686 GCA_964439085.1 uncultured Desulfobulbia bacterium
TTTTTTGCTGCCATACAGGCTGTATCTTTTAGATATTTAACCACCGGGGCAATATATGTATGGCCTCACTCTCAAAAATACCCCACTCCTTGGTATATCGAAATTTTTACTTAGCCATCCCATTGGTTTTTACGAGACGATCAAAGCTAAGCAAATGGTAAATGAAAAACCTTTTGATAATAACCATGCTTGGCACTTAATTGCAAGCTGGCAGACGGTTATTCGGGGCATGTCGGGTAGATTTAGGGCCGTATAGACGCCGATTTTACCCGATGTCCGCTATTTATTATTCAGTTTTAGCCGTATTAAATTAATAAAGGGCGAAAGTTCAACGCTAAAATCAAAAAGGGAGAAACATCATGAAAAAATTTGTCTTGTTATTAATTATTGTATTTTTGAGTGTTGTGGGACAGGCGCAGGCCCGGGATAATGGTTTGAATGGACTATTGTTTGGGGCAGGGAGTGGCGCTATAATCGGGCAGGCCATTGGTCATAATACGGGCGGAACATTGATTGGTACGGCGGTTGGTTCGATGTTTGGCTATATGATTGGCAATGAAATGGATAAGAATGGCGTGGTACAGCATCGTACAATTTATCGGACGAATAGGGCCTATAGTCCCGTGCGGCGGCGGCAGATCAGGTATTACCCCATTGTTGCTCCTGTTCGGTTTTATGAAAGACCCATTTGTCGTAATACTAAAATGCTGGCCACAATTGATGGTGAGGCGGAAGAGGTCACTGGGCTTGCCTGTCTGGTAGATGGTGAATGGCGTATGCAGACCAACAAGGTGAATATAGCTCAGACCGTTATTGTTAGAGATCGTGATGATTGGCGGTGGTGCAGAATGCATCGTTATGGCAGAAGACATCGTCATAACGATTAAAATGACTGTTGCTTAGCAAATTATGATGTACAGCAAGAGAGCTTCTTGACCTCTTTGTCAAAAATTTGAGCCGCCAATTTTATACTCTCTCCTAAGGTAGGGGTGCAACACATGGCGGCCATTTTTTTTACAGGAATTTTCTATTTAACCGGCGTGACTATTCTATATATTTCACTTGAAATAAACGGTAATTGGTTGGAATTATGAACCATTACAGATCCCCCTAAAAAGGCAAGAAGGACTCAAACTGATGTGATCAGGAAAGATTATTTTATGCTAAAAAATAATGCTGTTGACATAGCAAAAATAGTAATTAATGTTTGCTGCAAAGGGAAGGGCTGAGGGCGATTCATATGCCTGTAAGTCTTTGTTTGTTCGTTGAAAAAATGTAAAAGGGAGGTGTGATATGTGGGCGAGAATTGGCGATGTTAATCGTATGTTTGGGGACATTGATCTGCTTCAGTCAAGAATGAGCAGATTCTTTGACGACTATGACCGTAGCAGCTATGGCAGGGTGCTTGCTGGTGGTGATTTGCCTTTGACGAATTTTTATGATACTGGCGATCATTTCGAGCTTAAGGTTGAGCTTCCTGGTACGGCGAAGGAGGATTTGTCCGTTAAAATTCAGGGGAATTATTTGGAAATCAGCGGTAAACGTGAGGCTAATGTACCAGATGGTTATTCTGTTCATCGCAGTGAGAGAGGGTCGGTTGATTTTACCCGTAGTTTCACCCTGCCGTCTGAGGTGGATGCTGAGAAGGTTGAGGCAACCATCTCTGATGGTTTGTTGACCATGGTTTTGCCCAAGGCAGAGGCTGCAAAGCCTAAGCAGATTACCGTGCGGTAAGTCTTTTATTATAGTGTTTGTAACCATGGTTTTATGAGCTTCTTGGGCATGACCTGAATAGCAACTAACGTTTTTGATAATAAAGTGATAGGAGGTCTGTTATGAGCGAAAGAAAAGATATTGTCACAAGAGAAGAGGGAACTGAGCGTGTACACCGTATTCCCATGGCGGCTCCGCTAGTTGATATTTATGAAAATGATGACGAGATTTTGCTGTATGCCGATATGCCAGGCGTCGATAAGGATGGAGTTAGAGTGAATATTGACAATGGCAAATTGGAGTTTAGTGGACTACGCAAGCTTGTGGTAAATGGTGCTGCCAATTGGGAGGAATTTGGTGATGTGGAGTACAGCCGATCTTTTTCGGTACCGCAGACCATAGATGTAAATAGGGTCAATGCCGAGTTAAAGTGTGGTGTCCTGCACTTGCATCTCCCTAAATCGGAGGCGGCAAAGCCCCGTCAGATCGAAATAAAAGTGGCGTAATTAGTGCCTTACAGATTGTTTTCCTGTTTTCTGGAAAAGAATTTATAAGGTACTAGGTAAGCGTAGACTCCGATACCCCCTCGTGGGGTGGGTGTTAGTTAAAAAATGTAAAGTTTTTTTAAACGAACGGGGCCTTTTACGAGGCTCCGTTCGTGCTTCATGTGACAGATGAATTAAAACTGTTGAATGGCTGGGAGGCAGTTCGAGACCCTTATTCACCTTAATTGTTTTTTGGGGCACTACGTTCGGCATGCGAGAAATTACTGTCATATAGTTTAGAAACTGCCGTGATATCTTCCTTTCCAAAGGCCTGTCCTACGGCAATAATGGCAGTCTTGGTAATCCCCGCCTCTGTAACCCGGACGGCGATATCTGCGAGTTGGCCCCGGATAATTCTTTCTTCCGGCCAGCTGGCCTTTTCCACCACGGCTATTGGTGTTTGCGGCGGGTAGCCGCCAGCCTTCAATTCCTCTACTACTCTGGCAATCATTCCCACACTTAAAAAGATAAGCATGGTGGCCTGGTGAGCAGCCAGTTTTCGTAGTTTCTCTTTTTCAGGCACTGAGGTGCGGCCAGCCATTCTGGTAATAATCACCGTCTGCGAGATTTCCGGCAGGGTCATTTCCGCCTTTAAGGCAGCCGCAGTGGCGGCTGCCGAACTTACACCAGGTATAACTTCGTATGCAATTCCAAGCTCAGCCAGTCGCACCATTTGTTCTTTGATGGCTCCGTAAATTGCCGGATCACCGGTATGGAGACGAACGATTCTGTGCTGTCCTTTGTGGGCGTTGGTCATAAGGGCGATAATCTCATCGAGATTCAGGCCTGCTGAGTTATGAATTTCGGCGGATAAACCGATTAGCAGAGCGGGGTTTACCAATGACCCGGCGTAGATGATGAGATCGGCCTCGTCAAGCAGCCTACGGCCCTTGATGGTTAGTAATTCAGGGTCGCCAGGGCCTGCTCCGATAAAATAGACTGGATTCATCTTGTCCTCACTATCATTGTGGAAAAATAATGGAGTTCGTTGGGCTTCAAATTATCTAGATTGTGGATGATTCTTTCCTCATTCTGAGCAGTTCTTTCCACCAAAACTGCCTTCTGAAGTAGCCCCATCTGGCTAAGCAGGGTGGTGATTCTGGGCATTACCCGGTGTACTTTCATCAGGACAACGGTTTGAAATGAATTGAACACCTCGGTCAATTTCTCATTGTCAAAGGTGGCTGGTATCACGGCAAGCATATCATCACCCTGACAGAGAGGAATGCCGGCGGCCGAGGCACAGGCGCTAATGGAACTTACGCCCGGCACGATAATGGTTTTGGCACAAGAATCAAGCTCCAGCAGAGTCTGGCAGGTATAGAATCCGGTGCTGTAGATGGAGGGATCGCCCAAGGTCGGGAAGGCCACATCACGGCCTTGCCGCAGACGGTCGATAATGATTGAGGCGGCTTCACGCCAAGCGGCTGCAACTTCAGGAGCCGGGGGTATTCCCATGCGTACCTTCTGCATGGGGAAATATATTTCGATGACCTCCTTATCTACTGTGGATATGGATTGTTCGACAATGTTTAAGGCGGTGGAGTTGCCGTCTTCGTGGCCCTTGGGCACGATGATGGTTTGACATTGTTTTAGCATTCGGATGGCCTTGACAGTCAAAAGCTCCGGATCGCCGGGGCCTACTCCTACAACATAGAAATTTCCAGTCATTTTTTTCCTGTAATAATTGTAATTGGTTTAAAATCAACCGCTCCATCCGCCTTCTCATACGATCGTTGTCGTACCTCTGGCGGGAAGGAACAGCGTGATACCTGGATGGTACTCATACTAACAATAAGCCCCTGAGCGTGTAACAGAGCGGGGGCGGTCTCTTTGGTGTTGTTGGTGACGGCATTGATAGTAATGATGCCAGGTTTTGATAATCTGGGTACTGATTTGGCTATTATCTCGGCCAGTAGGCCACCGCTACCGCCAATAAATATGCGCTGGGGGTCGGGTAGGGCAGCGGTAGCTTCCGGGGCCTGACCCTCGATTAAAGTAAGATTAACTAACTTAAACTGCTTGATATTGTGGCGGATATTTTCTTGCCCCTCCAGCGTTTTCTCAACCGCAAAAACCGTTAGATCCGGGAAGAGACGGGCAGCCTCAATGGAGATGGAGCCGCTGCCTGCACCAAGATCCCATAATACCCCTGACTCCGGTAGTTGCAACCGATGCAGGGTGGCGGCACGTACCTCGTCCTTGGTAATCAGACCACGGCTATGTCGAATGTCATCTTCATGTAAACCAAAACGGTGCGTGGGCAGATTGGTTGCAATTTTGTTCTTGATTATAATGATATTGAGGTCTGAGAATTGTTGTCCGGCAATCTTCTCTGGGCTGCCCTGGCTAATCTTCTCCTGGGGCATGCCCAGATTCTCCGCCACCATGATTTGAATATCCTGCTGGTCGGCATCAATTTTGGCCAAATCTATTAAGAGGCTTGCGGCAATCATGGCCGGGTTGTGATCCCTGTCCGTCAGTAGAATGCTTTTAGGGGTCTGGATGATCCGGGCGCTGAAGTTTGTACAATCTCGACCATGCAGGCTGATCAATTGGGCATCATCCCAAGGCTCGTTAAAGCGGGCACATACCAGTTGGAGGGCGGAGAGGGCCGGAAAAATTTTCACTTCTTTGCTGCCAAAGTGCGCCAGCAGTCGGCGGCCAATGCCAAAAAAAAGGGGGTCGCCGCTGGCCAGCACCGCTACATCACCATGGGCCAACTCCTTGTCCATCTGCTCCAGGGCAGTGGATAAAGGTGAAATGGGATGAATCCGGCCATTAAAATTGGCCAGGAATTCCTGTAAACGACTGGTGGCAAAGGCGGATCGGCAGTTTTTTAAAGAGGCTTCTCCTGCGGCGGTCATTCCTTCGGTAATGCCAATAACGATAATCCTAAACATGTTCAATCACCTTGCCGGGGCTTGCCACAAGGTAGATCGAGACTGGTAACCCGGCTGTCTCTTGGGCAAAGTCTTGAGCGGTGAGACATACCAGACGGATGAGGTCATGGCGCTTAGCACTCTTTAGGCGTTCATATATCTCGCGGGCTGTATTGGCGTCTTTAAGACTGCTTGTCATATTCGGATCGTGAGCCAGTTTGCCAATGAGTTCCGCGGCTTTTTGCACTTCTAGTGCACCATTTCTGACATGGGTTTGTGGAATTTTCAGGGCGGCCTTAACAATTTTGGCCCACATGCCAGCCAGGTGAATCTTACGAAAACCATTTTCCCTGGCGGCGCTCAGAGAAAAACCAAGGTAGTCACCCATCATGGCAAAGGCCTCAACGGGGAGGTCAATGAATGACTGGGCGGCTTTTTCCGAAGTGCGTCCAGTAGAGATAACAATTTCTTCGCAACCAGTTTTACGAGCCACGGACATGGATGCCTGGATGGTGGCTGTCCAGGCATCAGCCGATATAGGCCGGA
>CAYTNB010000120.1:5696-8210 GCA_964439085.1 uncultured Desulfobulbia bacterium
CGGTGGTACCAAGAATAGACAGACCGCCGACAATGCCTAAACGGTGGTTCAATGTTTTCTCGGCGAGGGCGCGGCCATTAGGGACGGAGATCTCAATTATGATCGTAGAACCCGGCAGAGACATGTCTACTGGCAAAGGTATTTGGCCTATGGCGGCGGCAATCATCTGGCGTGGCACTGGGTTAATGGCAGGTTGTCCTACGGGTAAGGCAAGGCCTGGTTTTGTAACTCTGCCCACCCCCTCACCGGCTCGGAAGGTGATACCTAAATTATCCTGGGCGATCTTGGACTCGTCTTTATTTTGATCGATACACAGAGTGGCAATAATCTCGGCGCCGTTGGTAACATCCGGGTCATCACCAGCGTCTTTTATTACCGAAGCCATGGCTGATTTGGGGTTTTGCTGGTCGAAAATTTCTGAGCGATGAATTGCAAACTGCCTATCCTGGCCATCTGGAAAAGGGATTGCAACACTTTGTTCCGGCGTACCGCTTACCAGCAGCAGACCGGCTGCCTTGGCGGCGGCAGCGGCGCAGGCACCGGTGGTGAAGCCAGAACGAAGTCTTTTTTTGCGGGGCGGCATTTCTAGTTCTCTCCCGCAGCAGCCAATTTCATCAAGGCGTTGACAATGGCGGCGGCCACAGGGCTTCCGCCTTTTCTGCCTAGGGCGGTAATAAATGGGAACTCCTGAGCGGCAAGTATTTCTTTAGATTCGGCGGCATTAACAAAACCAACTGGCACCCCGATGACCAGGGCGGGGGCAACTGTGGTGTTTTGGAGTAGGTCAATGACACGAAGTAGGGCTGTGGGGGCGTTGCCAATGGCGATTATGCCGGGGCTGTTGACCATAGCCGCCTGCATGGCAACTTCGGAACGGGTCGCCTGCTGCTCGCTAGCAAGTTCGGCAATTTTGGAGTCAGCAACCTGGCAGATAACCTTTCCACCAAATTTCCCTAAAGCTTTTTTGTTAATACCCGCCGCTGACATATTAACATCAGTAACGATATCCCGGCCTGCCCGCAGCATGGCTAAGGCAGATTTAATGGCCTCTGGGTGAAAGACCATGTTTTGGGCAAATGAAAAATCGCCGGTGGCATGGATAACCCGCTGGATTACAGCAAAGTGTGCCGCCGAAAAATCGTTGGGGTATTTGCCGGTCTGCTGGAAAAATTCCTCAGCGATTATGGCAAAACTTTTGGACTCGATGGCCATTGGTTTTATTTTGATTGGTTTTTTCATTGGGGCGTTTTTCGCACTACGATCGCACACGATCATGGTCGTACCGCTGGCAATATTTAATAAAAAAACTCACTATTTCAGGAGTTCGGCCAAAATGCAGATGAAGATAACTGGCTAGGGTATTACGGATTTGATAACCCTCCTGACGGCCATTCGGCAGGTTGTAGGCCATGGCAATCTCCGGTGGCATTGGTTCGATATCCGAATAATGAAATTCATGGCCATAGAGTGTTGCGTTCGTACCCCAGAGGCAGGACTTTTTTATTTGTGCCTCATGGTAACCCAAACGGCTAAGGTTTTTTCGCATGTGAGCCAAGCTGGGGAAAACCCCGGCCATTGGCCATTTATGACCATTAAGATCGATAATCCCCTTGCAGAGATACATAAAACCGCCGCATTCGGCGTAGATTGGCCGGTTGCTGGATGACCACTCTCGAATTTCACGCCGCATTGCCTCATTGTCAGCAAGTTCTCCGGCGTATAGCTCCGGGTAGCCGCCACCCAGGTAAATGGCATCCAAAAGGGCGGGTAACGTCTGGTCACGCAGGGGGCTGAAGGGCACCAACTCCACACCCTGCGCCGCCAAAATATCTAAATTGTCCTGATAATAGAAGCAAAACGCCGGGTCTTGAGCAATCCCCAAGCGTATTTTTCCCTTCGCATACGATCGTGGTCGTATCGCTGCATCTTGCCTGGGCTTTATCTCATTGACATCTGGCAGGGAGATTTGGCACACCTCTAATAAACGATCAAGATCAATATGGTCAATGATTGTTTGGGCCAGATGCTGAACCTGCTCCCCTGTCAGAGGAGATTCCTGCCCCATAGCAAGTCCCAAATGCCGTTCCGGTATGGTGAAATCGTCATCACGGGGTAGGGCACCTATTACCGGGGTTTGACAATATGCCTCGATGGCATTCTGCAATAGTTCAAGATGGCGAGGACTGCCTACTCTGTTTAGGATGATCCCAGCTAGTTTGACTTGCGGGTCAAGGCTCTCAAAGCCCTTCACAACGGCAGCCATGCTCTCGGCGCATGATCTGCTGTCCACAATAAGTACGACCGGTAAACCCAGAGTCTTGGCTAGGGCGGCACTACTGGCCTCACCCCCGTCAAATAGTCCCATTACCCCCTCAACCAAAGTGGCATCGGCTGTCAAACGATGCCGATTAAAGCATGATCTTGCAAAGTTTTCGCCGCACATGCGTAGGTCAAGATTTCTTGATACCCGGCCGCTTACCATTTTATGCAGGGTCGGATCAATAAAATCCGGCC
>CAYTNB010000121.1:0-8202 GCA_964439085.1 uncultured Desulfobulbia bacterium
ACCGTTAAGATACTTATCCAGGGATTGTTATCAAAGTTTTGATCTTTTCCAGTTTGTCTGGGTTAGGGATATCTCCGCTATATGGTGATAACTGCATTCCCCGTATACTAATCAAAAAAACCAGGGAAAGAAACCATGAATAACAAAGGGAAGACTGAGCTAAATTGGCTCGGTCTTCCCAGCAGTTCATTTCATATCAAATAACTACCAGCGGCAGCGATAACCGGAATTGTAGTTCATCATCTGGCCTGATCCTCCGGTATCGCCGCCCATGTACATGCCATCCATGAGGCAGTATTGAGGCCCCCAGCCGCCACAATCGAAATATGCGCTGCCCAAAGTCTTGCTGATCTCATTGTTAATTGTGATTCTGGTTTGCCTATACTCTTTTCTTAAGTTGTAGAGATCGTCTCGCAGGGCATTGGCCTGGGCAATGGTTGTCGTGTCGTTGGCGTAGGCCTTATCCAATTCGGCAATTTTCAGACGGATCCCCTCTTCTTTGGCTTGTAGTTCATCCTGATGCCTAACGTCAATGTCCTTGACCTGTTGTTGCTGTTCGGGAGACAAAGAAAAATTGTTATTGCCCCCCATCATGCGGCCCAACATTCGACCACCGCCGTTGTAATGCCCAGAGCCACCCACCCAGGCTCCAGCTTGAGATACGATGCCGATGGAAAGTCCAATTGCCAATGCGGTGATAATAGTTTTTGTTTTCATGATGTTTTCTCCTATGCTTAATTTTTGTTAAATGACAACGACTATATGCTTCAACACCTACTTTTCTAAAATTTGGTTTAGCGATTCTGAACCTTGCTCTTCGCTTCACACGATGGACAATATTCCCAGCCAGACTCGATTATGCCAGCACAATGCTGACAATGACGCTTCAGAGTGGTACCGCAATAAGGGCAGCGCAGATAAGCGTGCTGCACAAGGCCTTTGCAGGCCGGGCACTCCAGTTTTGCGGGAGTGTTCGATTTCCTCCATATTAAGAAAAAAACAAACACCATGCCTGCTAGTAACAGGAGTAAGCCTATAAAACCAAAACTGTGGGACCACCACATGCGGCCTCCCATCAAACCCCAGTTACACCACATAATCTTTCTCCTAAAAATTTATTGTCGTTCAAGGCGTGATTGCCAATGGGCCTATTGTAATTCATGTGATCCTGCTTATAACCATGTTGGTGATAACCGCTGCCGCACCAGCCGCAGCCCCCGATAGTAAGGGCCATCCCTAGTAAAAGCGGAGCAGCATCACCATAAATAGATTTCTCATGTTTGTCTCCGATGTTACATCTTGTGTGGCGTCAGTATTTGTAATGTTCTTACAGCATTAGGCGTGCCACTTAAAAATGCAATACGCCACATACTAAGCTAACCTTCTGTAATCAAAGAAAACAAAATATTTTTACGGGTGATGTGATTGGCGCAAATAAAGAAGATGGGTGTCTAAAAAATAGACTATCGTGGGCTTGGGGTAATTTTGTGTCTAAAAATCATACACTTGGAATAATAGGGGACAAGCATTAAGACGACGGGTAAGTTCCGGTAAAGTCAGCGGACCACGAAAGCAGCAAACATAGAAATCGTGGCCTGCCCCCATTCTTCTCACATTTTCCTCATGGAGGCTTCTTCATATTACTGGAACTGTCAAACTTTTTTGGTTCCCCGGCGAAGCCGGGGGGGGGTACTTAGAAGAAATTAGGGTGGCGCTTTTTGAGTTGCTTATTGATGATGGCCTTGATATTCTTGTGGTGCATGAGAGAGCCTCTATAATGGTGTTTTTTCTCGTGAGTATAAGCTGCCACCATCACAGACGCTTTTATTGTTTAATGCAGTGTTTTTATTGATAATTTTTAATGTTCCTCGTCACCCTTAAGTTATACTCTTCTAAAATTACAATTTAACAAGGAGAAAAAACAATGAGCACTCAAGATTCGATCACCATAAAAGTATGCATAACGCTGCCGACGGAACTAGTTGAAGGGCTTAATGATGTAGTCAAGGCTACGGGTTTATCCCAAGAGGATTTAATAACCCGTTATGTTACCGAAGGCATCTCGAGTGCCATGCCAGGAGTAAAGCGGAAACTCTTTTTCAACTGCACCAAAGAAATTCTCAGAAAGCATAATATACCCGATGATGTTGTAGATGAGATTGTTGAAAAATTCAATTATTGAGGAATCAACCAGAGATCATTCCTCTCACCTGTTACCTGACCAGATGTTGCACAAAAGTAGCCCCGTATACAAAGATGAGGACCAAAATTTCTTGCGTAGACGGGGAAAGTCTACAAACAATTTACTCGTTGTTCGCACTTCGATTCGACGCATTATTTCACTTGGTGCCATCGTTGGTGGTGCCGATACAAAAATGTGAACATGATCCTTGCTGACAACACCTTTGATTATCTGAATTGCAAATGACTCACATGTTTGCCGTACAAGCTCTCGAATACGCAAAGCGACATCTACAGCCATTACTTTGTAACGATATTTTGTCACCCAAACAAAATGATATTCAATGTTGAATGCCGTATGAGTAGAATTTCAGGTAGGTTGTGGCTGATTGTCGTAAGATCAGAAATGCCCAAGAAAAGCATGCCTGTTAACAATAATTTCAAAAAGCATTTCGAATTAGCTCCGCCCTCGGCGCCTTACCCTTTTCCATCATCACAGCCATCACATCAAAACGGACAGGAACCTCATGAAGATTATGCTGCGACATATACACCAAAGCAGTGTTAATTATCTGTTGTTGTTTATGATAAGTCACGGCATCAGCCGGAGTACCAAATTTTATGCTAGAGCGAGTTTTAACCTCAACGAAAACAAGATATTCTCTATCATTGGCTATAATATCAATTTCACCGCTTCGTACCCGAAAATTTTTTTCTACAATACGATATCCTGATTTCATTAAATATTGCGCAGCAAATTCCTCCCCTTTCCGGCCCAATGAAATTCGATAATCAGTCATGAGGATTAAAGAATTTCTTCACCCCAGCGAAGGTTTTACGATGCAGGGGGCAAGGGCCATATTGGGCCAGGAGACGACGATGTTCTGCCGTAGGATAGCCCTTATTTTGGTTGAAATTATACTGAGGATATTGCCGATGATACTGCGTCATTAAATCGTCCCTGGTAACTTTGGCAACGATGGAGGCTGCGGCAATGGAGGCACTACGAGAATCCCCTTTAATCAGGGATTGTTGGGAAACAGCGATAGGGACAGGAAATCTACCATCAACAAGAACAAAATCAGGCTTTGTGCGCATGGATTCCAAGGCCTTTTTCATCGCCATCAACGAGGCCTGCAGAATATTATATCTGTCAATTTGAGCCTCAGAAATAATCCCTACACCAAAATCAACATCCATTTCTTTAAGCAGATCAAAGAGCTTATCTCTCTCTTTAGGAGTCAGTTTTTTGGAATCATCAAACTGCTGATAATCACAATCCACCGGCAAGATTACACTGGCTGCAACCACCGGCCCAGCTAGGGGGCCACGACCAACTTCATCAGTACCAGCAATTGCAGAAAAGCCCTGCCGGCTCAACTCACGCTCAAAAGAAAAGCGGTCTGTTTCTATAAATAGAGGGAACAAGCTCTGGGGAACAGCCCACGTCCCTTCATTTTTCATGCATCAGACCCCAATTAGCAGTATGAATCTTAGGATGCAGATAAAAAAATTATCCACGTCCCTTAGTCTTACAGGCTCGCACTCGCTTACCTGATAATAGGGATTTGCAAATGAGCAATTCGACAAACTCAGTGAACGATTATCAAATAATCGCCCCCCGGCAATTGAAGTGGGAGGTTCATAAACCGCCCTGCCCACTACAGCAACTTTCTTTCTTTAATTCTAGCGGCCTTACCACGCAACTCACGTAGATAATACAGTTTTGAGCGCCTAACCCGGCCCAGATTATCAACAACAATCTTCTCTATTTTGGGGGAATGCAGCGGAAATGATTTTTCCACCCCAATACCATGTGACATCTTACGAACGGTAAAAGATGCCCCCATTTTGCCTCTCTTCTGGCCAAGAACCACGCCTTTAAATACCTGAATTCGCTCTTTAGCACCTTCAATAATTCTTAAATATACGCTAACGGTATCCCCGGTACGAAATTCAGGAACATCATAACGCATACTTTCTCTATCCATTTTATCAAGCACAGTTGCCATTCTCATCACCTTTTTATTTAAAATAAAGAACTGCTCAGGTACACCCCATCTTTACCCATTTTTTTGGCCTTCTCGAATACGACTAGTATGCTTCGAAGTCAAAAATGAACAAGGATGGAGCCCCTCTGAGCAGTTACACTTACGCATTATAGGGCATTTTCCGGCCCTACCTGAATAGTTACAAAATAAATATATAAACTCTTAATTCTTCACAAAATATGTTCATAGTGCCTCGTAAACCTTAAAGTGCACAAGATTACGAAGTGATTTGGCGTACCAATAAGGCACGACTGGCGGCGCATAGCAACGCTATGTAACAGAAGTCGAACGCCGTTGGCGCATCAAATAACAAGTAAGATGCGACGATTTAAGGTTTAAGAGGCACTAACCCAGCAGACGATCTAAAATAATCGAAACGGCCGAACGAACAGACAAATGGTTGTAACCCTCACCACCCAAGGGTGGCAAAACCAAATCAACCTGTTCCATAACTTCTGGGGCCAGCCCCCAACCAGTACCGAACAGAATCAACATCCTTTCACCAGCCACAAGTCTCTGGCGTGTCTCAGAATAGTCCAGGCTTTTCGACTGTTTTGCCGCACTAGTTGCTAAAACTAGCGGCCTTCGATGCCACTTTTTAGTGACTTCTCCATATAATTCGGCCAAACTTTCCAGAACCCGCACACTGCGAAAAGCTCTTTTTCTGTCGGGATTATACTCCGCCCCCTGACCACTCTGCCAATGCGCCATAATTTCACGACTCAAGGTGCGTTGGTCGGCGTATGGAGTGACAACATAATATGTGTCTACACCGTATGTTGCCGAAGCCCTGGCAATGTCATGCAGATCCAAATTTGTGACTGCCGAGCCTATAATTTCATTATTTTTATTACAAACCGGATAATGCACCAGGGCAATATCCAGCCTGATCTTCTGCTTTTCAGAGCGTTGCAAGCCCTTAACATCGACACCCTCGCCTTTCAGCCCTTTCAACTCAACAGGCGAAAAAGAGGCCTCACCTAGAAGATCGGGACGTCTCAATCTGGTACGTTGAACCGACTGAGCTAACCGCCACCGCTCAATGGCTCCATGATCGCCAGACATGAGCACCTCTGGAACCGCTTTTCCAGCAAACACCCGAGGACGAGTATATTGTGGATGTTTTAATAAGTTCCGGCTGAAGGTGTCAGAAGTAGCTGAATCCTCACAGCCCAACACCCCCGGCAGTAGGCGGGTGACAGAGTCAATCAGAACCATAGCGGCCAACTCTCCGCCAGTGAGGACATAATCTCCTATGGACACCTCATCATCAATATATTCTTCCATCCGGGCATCAACGCCCTCATAACGGCCACATATAATAATCAAATGTTCTTTGGCAGCAAATTCACGAGCCACCTTTTGATTATATGGCCTCCCTTGGGGAGTCATCAATACGACATGACCACCAGGGTTGCTCTCATGCACCACCTGTAAAGCCGCCATCAGCGGCTCAGGCTTCATCACCATTCCCTCACCACCCCCAAAGGGGCGGTCATCTGTGCAGGAATGCTTATCCAGGGCAAAATTGCGGATATTATGCGTCTCAATTTCCAAGGCTCCCGAAGCCCTGGCCCTTTTGATAATTCCCTCATTGAGGGGTGATTCAAGCAGATTCGGGAAAATTGTCAGAAGATCAAAGTGCATCGGGCTCGTTAATTTCTAGAAGTCCAGGCGGCGGGTCGATAACTATAACACCATCCTGCTCATCGATCCTGACAATTATACCATTGGTGGCAGGTACTAGATATTCTTCTCCCCCACCTTTTATAACCAAAATATCGTGCGCCCCGGTTGCCAGCAGAGAAATAACCCGCCCCAGAGTACGTCCTTTTGTGGTAATTACTTGCAACCCTTCCATTTCATGCCAATAAAACTCATCAGGAGCAAGTTCAGGCAAGTCTTCCCCAGGCACCCAAACCTCAAAACCGGTCAAGGTCTCGGCATTACTGCGATCATCAATCCCAACAAATTTCGCCGCCAAATATTTACCATGACAGCGCAATTTCTCAGCCTTAAAGCACCGGGTTGTACCCCCTTGCCGCAACTCAAACTGAGTAACGCCAAGCAAGTCGGCAGGATCATCGGAAAATGGTAGAATTTTAATTTCGCCCTTAATTCCCTGTGCCTTTAATGATTTGCCAACCAGGATATAATCCGCTTTATTGTCCGCCCGTATTTTTGACAAATCAATTACTCAATAATTTCAAGCCGGGCCTTTTTATCCATTTTACTTGCCGAAGCCGTAAGTAACGTCCGAATGGCCTGCGCCGTCCGTCCCTGCTTACCAATAACCTTGCCAAGATCTTCCTTGGCCACCCGCAATTCTTCAACAATCAGGCCGTCACGGTCAACTTCGTCAACCTGCACATCGTCAGGTTTGTCAACCAGGGCCTTTACTATAAAAACAACCAATTCTCTCATAGGAGACACGTTGCTATTCAGCAGCTACAGCCGGAGCAGCAACGTTACGAGCCAGAAGGCTCTTTACCGTAGTTGTCGGTTGGGCACCTTTATCAATCCACTCCTGTACCTTATCCAGCTTAATGTTCAGGACTATTGGGTTTTGCATAGGGTCATAGGTACCAACCATATCCAAAAATTTACCATCCCGGGGGGCATTGGCATTCTGTACAACAATTCGATAAAAAGGCATCTTTTTCCGGCCAAATCTGCTTAATCTTATCCTTACCGCCATTACGTAATTCTCCTATATTTTATTAACGGTGCTTAACGCACATAGACATTTTTTTACAAGAAATTAAAACCAGTGCAACTAGTGCCTCGTAATCCTTAACGGAAAAGCCCCTTTGGCTTTTTCCGTCTCTTCATTTTATTACCAGCCATGGCTCCTCCGAGCATTGGTCCCCGCATTTTTTTCATCATTTTAAGCATTTCGCTATAGCTCTTCAGAACCTTATTTACATCCTGCACTGAAGTACCAGAGCCAGCAGCAATACGCTTACGACGATTGGCATTAATAATTTGATAGCTCCGTCGTTCTTTGGGAGTCATAGAATTAATAACCGCCTCAATTTTAACCAGCTCACGTTCGTCAGGTTTGGGCATGTCCTTAATCTGTTTCATTTTGTTCAGTCCTGGGATCATACCCATGATCTGTTCCAGACTACCCATCTTCTTTATTTGTTGAATCTGGTCACGAAAATCTTCCAATGAGAAGGTATTTTTCTGTAACTTTTTGGCCAGACGCTCTGCCTGCTTCTTATCGACAACCTCTTCTGCCTTCTCGATGAGGGACAAGACATCGCCCATTCCCAAAATCCGCGAAGCCATACGATCCGGATGAAAGACATCCAGAGAATCAAGATCCTCGCCAGTACCAACGAGTTTTATTGGGCATTGAGTAACCTTCTTAATAGATAAGGCTGCGCCGCCCCTGGCATCGCCATCCATCTTGGAGAGGATGACTCCAGTAATATCTAATTCATGGTGAAACTTATCAGCAACGGTAACAGCATCCTGCCCGGTCATGGCATCCGCCACCAAAAGGATTTCGTTCGGATGAACCGCCTCCTTGATCCGGACCAGCTCTCCCATTAAATCCTGATCAACGTGCAGACGACCAGCGGTATCAATAATTACCGTATCATAATTTTCGTGTTGAGCGACAAGAACTGCATTCCGACATATATCAACAGGATCATGCTCTGCCTTAGACGGATGGACTGGCACTTCAACACTCTCCGCCAGAACCCGCAACTGCTCAATAGCGGCAGGCCGATATACGTCAGCCGGAGCTAAATAGGGCCGCCGCCCTCTTTTTTTAAGAACCTTAGCAATCTTGGCAGCGGAAGTCGTTTTACCAGACCCCTGCAATCCCACCATAAGAATAACTGCCGGAGACTGACCGCCAAGCTGCAATTCTGCAGTTGTACCACCAAGCAGGTCAATCAAGGCCTCATGAACAATCTTGATAACTTGCTGACCAGGGGACAGGCTCTGTAATACC
>CAYTNB010000122.1:0-8175 GCA_964439085.1 uncultured Desulfobulbia bacterium
ACCCCTGGGGGAGATTGTGCGTCTTAGATGAGGGGAATGGTCGCCTAGCAGTTTTTGGCAGGTGAGGTGTTATGGTTATTATACTAACTCTATTTATATTATTGGTGCCGGGCACCTTATTGGCTTCAGTGACCGGGCAATGTGCTAACTGTCATGTTATGCATGCCAGCCAGGCAGGGACAGCCAGCACCCCGTATGGTTCTTTGCTGAAAGACACCTGCAAGGGATGCCATACCGGTATTAATGATGGAGTAAGCACGCCTTATGTTTATACAACGGGAGCGGAAGAGTTAGCGGGAGGTAATTTTAAATATGCCGATATTGTTAATGAACGTAATGGGCATAACCCTGTTGAACTCAATAACGGCGTTGATACCACTCTGAGTACTCCCCCAGGCTGGAAAAGTGGCTTTTTGGCCAACGGTCAGGTGGGTGGAGGTAGTCCTAATTGGGGGACGAATAATCTAAGTTGCTCAGGAACATATGGGTGCCATGGTAAACACATCGATAACGGCATTACAGGTGCCCATCATAATCATCCCACTACGGGTGCGATGACCAGCGCTGGTACTGTGGGTGATAGCTATCGTTTTTTGTACGGTATAAAAGGCTATGAAGACTCAGATTATGAGTATCAGGCTAATGGAACTAATGGTCAACATAATGTTTACTACGGTGCAGCAAGATCAGCCGATACAGCCACTAATACGGCAACCATAAGTTATTTTTGTGCCGAATGCCATGGCTTATTTCATAGTGGAGCCAGTACTGAGGGGGTAGCCGATGCCACCTTTGCAAGCCCCTGGATTAGACATCCAATCGATATCACCATGCCCATTGGCACCTCAGGAAAGGCCTATTATTATCCCTCATATAATATTACAACTCCTCTGGCCAGTACAGATGTGACTACCAGCACGGTTGATATGGCTGTGTCCAATGACCGTATTGTTATGTGTCTGTCATGTCACAGGGCTCATGCCAGTCCTTATTATGCTGCAATGCGCTGGGATTATCGGGGTTCGGGTAGTAGTTGGGTTAATGGCTGTGCCTATTGCCACACTGATAAAAGCTAGTGCCGCATAAAACTTAAAGTGTTGTACCTAACTTGTTATTTGATACACCAACGGCGTTACGACTTCAATTGCATAGCACTGCTATGTGTCGTCAGGCGTGCCCTGTTGGCACGCCTGATCACTTCGTAATCTTACGACACTTTAAGTTTTACGAGGCACTTCCGGGTACTTACGCCCATTATTCAAGAGGTGTTATGAAAAAAATATTGTTTTTGGTGGTGATTGCCTTATTGCCCCTTGGCGGTTGCGTGAGCATGGATAATGGCCCTCAAAAGGCTAGTATCTCTCTTAGGCATACCCGTGTTCCCGGCCAGCCACAATTGTCACTTCTTCTGGCATTGCGAGAAAATATGGCTTCGTCGGTTAAACTGGATTTGGCTAATGTCGAGATCCTGGCAGGAGAACGTTGGATATCCCTGCTTGACAGTCAGCTCTTGACTCTTAGCGCTGAAAAACTTGGTAATAGCCAGCGTTTTATTAATCGTTTATCTGTTCCACCTGGTAATTACAAAAGTCTACGTTTTACATTTGGTAGCGGTGACCATAAAGCAGAGCAGGTCATTAAAGAACAGCCGCTTATCCCTGCTATGACTCTGCATAACGATGATAGCGTCTGCCTTTTCCTCACCTGGGATGCGGCGATCACGCAACAAGGCCACGCCGGTAATACTCCGGCGATTCGCGCTATTGTCAAGCCGATTCCTCTCACCACGGAGTTGGCCTTTGTCTCCTGTCCAGATATAGATACGATCTATATCGTGAGAACTGATACCAATAGAATTTGTGGGTCGTGGGGGGTGAGCGGCCATCCTACCTATTTAAGCGTGTCGAAGTCACGTAATGAATTAATCGCATTAGCCCCTGAACAGAACAAAATTAAGATTATTGAATTATCTTCCGGACGCCTTAAAGATACGATTAATCTCCCCATGATGCGTATGCCAACATTTATGGTGGTGGGCAACAATGACCGCTTTGCCTTTTTGCTTGATCGGCAAAGTGATTATTTAAGCAAGATCGATCTGCAATCAGGTTTGTTAGTGAATCGGGTGCGGGTGATTGAGCAGCCCGGTTTTTTGGCTGTGGCTGATGATGACACTCTGGTTTTATCTTCCGAACTTTCTCAAAAGGTGTTGTTCATTAGCACTGATAATCTACAGGTCACTCAAAGTGTATCTGATGGCGGTGGCCCTCAGGGATTGCTGGTAAATGATAAATATCTCTATATCGCTGAATATAAAGCCAATAATGTGGCACGATATAATCTCAACACTGGTGAAATAGAACGTCACCCCGTAGGTCTTGGCCCAACTCGTATATTGTCCTATAATGATCATATTTATATTAGTAATGATCGCTCTGACACGGTCTCTATTTTGCTTCCTGGCCAGACGGGGGTAGCCAGGAATTTACGGGTAGGGGGTAGCCCGGCGGAAATGGCCGTATCGAGCAGCCGCAGTTGGCTCTATATCGCCAATGAAACAGGTCTCACCGTGCTTGACACGACCTCCCAACGTCTGACTGCGAATATCGATTTGCAGGCAGACCCACTGGATATTGCAATTATTCAATAAAATCTGGTTATATTTAATGCCTTTATCTAAAACGTTAAATATTAGCATTCGTATACGATCATGGTCGTACTGCCGATGCCTGGGGCTAATTATGGCCTTGTTACTCTTTACTGCAATGGCATGGGCTGCTCCTTACTCTAAACCGGATAACGATTGTGTCGATTGTCATCAAAGTTTATGGGATAAGGAGATTCAAAAGCTATATATTCATTCGCCTTTTTTTAAAAAACAATGTCGTAAATGTCATATTGCTGATGCTGGGACTGTTGAGCCGGTAAGGGGCTTTATGAGTGACCGTGGAGTTAATTGGCTGGCAAGCAGTCGCTTGAATACCTCTAGCCACTGGTTCTCGGTGCCCAGTGAAAAGATTGATGGGGATTTATTGATTGACATTCAGGAACCTGGTGTGGGCACTATACGAAAAAAAATTGTAATGCCGTCCTTGGCAAAAATTAAGAGATTTCCAAATAACCATCATGGCCCTAAAATTTCCAGGGTACGAATTATGAACCTTCAACGTGGCCTCTTCCTGCATGCCACTCTGGCTTGGCATACAAACAAAGAATCATCATCACAGGTTATTTACGGCTTGGGTAAATTGAATAAAAAAACCAATGTTAATGCCAATCTCACCAGGGATCATTTGGCAATTGTGCCAGGGCTGCGGGTAGGAAAGATGTACAATTTTAAGGTGATTTCGGCGGATCTCTTTGGCAATCGCAGTCAGTCCAAATTATTAGCGTTTTCCACCGCCAGAAAGGACATTCATAAAGATGGTTCAGTGGGTAAAATACTGCCCAATGATTCTAAAAAGATGAGCATAAAATACGGGATATTTAAGAATAAAGGTAATATCTTACTGAAATTTAAGACCAACAAGGCGATATTTATAGGCGTGGGAGTCAAAAAAAAGCAGGACAGCCATTTGGCGGGTGTCATGAAGACCAACGGCCCGGCTCCAGATAGGCATAATTTGAAGGTTTTAGTGGATACAACCAATAAGGTGTGTGAACAATGTCACGGCAAGTATGTGGCAAAGAGAAATCATCCTATAAATATTACCATAAGTCCGGGGATGGCTATACCAAAGGATTTCTTTCTTTTGAGTAACGGTGATATTACCTGTATGACCTGTCATGCTGCTCATGCCTCTAATTTTGAGTATCGGCTGGTGCGTTCTTCAAAGCGTGAGTTGTGTATTAGCTGCCATCTGGCAAAGATATAACGAGGAACTATGAAACATAAACGTAAAAAGTTAAACCTGCGGGTGAAAAAGGGCTTGCAGACCTGGATATTGGTTAGAATAGCAGGGGCCTTATTGATTTGTGCCCTGATCTCTAGTGTTATTCTTTATTTTTATGCTCATCAAAGGATAGAAGATTCTTTTTATGATGTTCATCTTCAGCTTGAAAATCTAAGCGATTTGCTATTAACCATTATAGTAAGTGGGGCTGGTTTAAGTTTTTTGGCCGCATTGCTGGTGGTTATTTTTATACCTCAGAAGATTGCGGGCCCAGTGTTTAGAATGGAGGAAGATTTGAAAATAATTAGGGATGGCGCTCTCCATAAAAGGATTAAACTACGCAGAAATGATCCCATGCAGGATCTGGCATTGGCCATAAATAATACGGTTTCTGTTCTGGTAGAGCGGATTGAAAAGGCAGAGGGAAAGACTTGAAAATTAAATTATAAAAAATTTCCTGTAATATTATGAAATTATTTAGTTTAAATAGAATTTTATGCTATCTCTTGGCGGCGGTAAGCATCCTGATATCTTTTGGGGGCAGTGCCAGCTTGGCGGGGACATATTCTGCCTCGGCCCACGGTAACACCACAAGCGGGGTGCAGAACCGCACTAAAGATGGTAGTGGCAATTATTTTGCTGTCGGCAATTGCGCCCATTGCCATGATCAACATGCGAGCAGGGTGGTAAGCTCATCAGCAACAACTCATCCGCCCTATGCCTATCTCAGCGGCCTTATAGAAGAGAATCTTTGTTTGGATTGTCATAAGAGTGGCGGTCTGGCAACCGATGTTAATACCGATGCTGTCAAACAATATGGTCATGGAACCGGTACCACATTAAATGTTATGGGTAATTCCGGTCGGCATAGAGCGGCTGAGACCTCCGTCACTGGAGTCAGCATCTCAGCACACGTTGAATGTATGGATTGCCATAATCCTCATGTGGCGCAAATAGCTAAGCACGATGATGGTACCTATCCGGCCAACACGCCTGACACAACTCAAAACGATGTTTCTGGCGTCTTGCAAGAGGTTTACGGGGTTAGTTTCTCGTCCTATCCCACCAACTGGAGTAATACTACCAGTTGGATTGCATCTGGCGGCGCCAATAGTTTTGCTATTGCCAGCAAGGAATACCAGATTTGCTTTAAATGTCACACAAGTGCCAATGGTAATACGGATGATTGGGATAATGCAGCCAGCGGTCCTACGGCATGGACGGATCTGGCTCTTGAATTCAATCCAGCTAATGCCTCATATCATCCCGTAATTCAGGCTATTTCGTCTTCGCTTAATGCGACTCAGCTTGTAGGGGTAGATCATACCTGGAAGCCTGGCAGCACTATGTATTGTTCGGATTGCCATGCTGGTGATTCTACGGTTGCCGGGCCGCACGGCTCTGCCACAAAATGGTTGCTCAAGGGCACATATAAAAACTGGCCCTTTACAACCACCAGCAAAAACGGTACTTCTACCGGAACCTATGCCTATCTGCTCGGCGCAGATATTACCTTTTGTCGTAATTGCCATGCCGATCCTGGCAGCACTAATTCCAATAGTGTTCACACCAAGGGGGATCACAATAGTTCCACCAGAGGTCGTTGCACCAATTGCCATATCAGGGTGCCGCATGGCGGCAAGGGGCAGCGCCTGGTCAATGCTAATAATGGTGGCACGCTGCCTGCCAGGTATTACCCAGACGGCAATGGTGGTGGATTCGGCTCGGCCGGGCCTATTCTAAAATTTCTGCGCAGATCATATCGTAGTTATAGTTCATCCGACTGCCGAACAACGGGTAGTAGTTGTTATAGGCATAGTAGTAAAAATCCAGCAACTACCAATTATTGGTGATTCTTTTGTCTTCTATGAAGCGGCTTAGTAACCATTCAGCTATACGTCGGTATGCTGGAAGCCCTAATCGGGCGCAGATGGGGTGCAGCTGAATGGTTACGCGGCTTAAAGGCTTCCTGCTGCATAAAGTTACCATATTAGCCATTATTAGCCTGATTTTGGGGGCGGTACTCCTCTCCCTCGTCTCGCCACAGACGTTTTCCCTCTCCCCCTGGGAAATTGAAAAATGGCCCGAAATATATTCAGACTGGTCTTCGTGGATGACCTTTTTGGGGTTCGGGCACATTTTTACTTCCCCCATTTTCTTATTTGTTTTAGGTTTATTTCTTCTTTCGCTTCTGTTGTCGACCACCCGGCAATTTAAGATCTCTTTTGCCAAAACTTTTCATGGTTTTGGTGCTTCGTCCTTGCCACAGGGGCATTTAGTTATCTCCCTTGAAGGTATCCATAAAATATGCCAAAAAAATGGTTATATAAAGACTGCCGAGAGCAATGATGCTTTCCTCTTTGTTAAACATCCCTGGGGTTTTTGGGGGAATGCAATTCTGCACTGTAGTATAATACTTATAGTTTTTGCCTCTCTATTCATATTACTCTTTCAGCAGCGCGGGGTTTTGCGGCTTGTAGAGGGAGAGACATTCAGCCCACAAAACAGTTGGTTTGTTGAAGAACATGGTTCGTTATCGAGTGTGTTGCGGTTGCCCTATGCCCTCCGATTGGATCGTCTTGTGCCGGAATATTGGCCAAACGATGATCTTAAGGATTTAACCTCCGTTGTCAGTACAAAATATCCACACCAACCGATTGTTCAATCTACCCTTACCATCACTCAAAGCTGGTATTCTGGTGGTATTCGGTTGTTCCAATCGACAAACTACGGCTTGGCTTGTTTCTTGACCATTAAAGGAGAGAATGGGTATCAGGAAAGAATAGCAATGATGTTTAAAAACGCCCTGAAACGCAATAAGCCGCAGTTTGAAGAAATAGAAATTGATAAGAATGGCCTTTTGCAGGCTAAATATTTCCCCGACGCCGAGCAAAAATCAATGCTGAGCCGGAGTCCCCTGATGATTCTTCGTTTGCATGATACCCGTCAGAATAGTACAGTGGAACAAAAGTTGGAATTACAGCCGGGGCAGACTGGCCATCTTGGCTCATATACAATTCGTTTTAATAACGCCGCCAGATGGGTTGGATTTATTTTTATCAGGCTCTATGCCATGCCTTTTATTTTTTTGGGATTCATTCTACTGGCCGTGGGTGCCGGGCTGATTTTTTTCTGTCCTCCCAGAAAACTCGTAGTCAAAAAACTCGGTCATGGTTTTTCTTTTACCTGGTCGGCAAGTAAATTTGCCAAGTTTTATGAAGATGAACACAAGATGCTAATTTCAAATCTGCTGTCTGCTGAAAATCGATGCACGTAAAATGATGCAAAATCAATTAATGATAGATGTAGGCGGCCATTGGCTGGCGGTTGTTTTTTATATTGCAGCCGCCATTACAAACGCTGTTGGCATTGTCTTTGAACGACCGCAGGCTGAGAAACGTAGTTACCGTCTGGCCGTTATTGGCCTTGTGATTCATGGCCTGGCTCTTTTGTACCGCTGGGTGGCGGTTACTGGGCATGGACCGTATATCACCCGCTATGAGGTTTTTTCCTCCAATTCCTGGATTACGCTCTGTCTGTTTCTGGTTTTTTTACGATTTTTTCCCCGGATACGTCTGGCCAGTATTGTCATCTTTCCGGCCGCCTTCCTGTTCATTGCCTGTGGTATATTTTTAAATCAAGCCACTATCAGATTACCGGCCACCTTTAAGAGTATTTGGCTGGTTGCCCATATTCTCTTTATAAAAATTGCCGTGGCCACAATGCTCATAGCCTTGGCCTTCTCCATCTTCTATGTCTTAAAAAAGAGATGTCGATACAAATGGCTGAAGCGTCTGCCTGAATTGGAGGTGATAGATGTTTACGCTTACCGCTTTGCCGGTTTTGGTTTTATCTTCTGGACTAATGCCATTTTGTCCGGTTCCATCTGGGCTTATCAGTCATGGGGAAGGTTCTGGGGGTGGGATCCTGTTGAGACATGGTCGTTTATTACCTGGCTTTTTTTCGGGATGTATCTGCATTTAAGAAGATTTTTTCACTTGCGGGGTGAAAAGGCGACCGTCGTTTATATCCTGTGCTTTGTGATGTCTATAATGACCCTGTTTTATTTACCATTGCTTGATATCTCTATTCACAGTGAATATTTCAAATAGTGGTGACTATTTAGCTGCACCCCATCCGGAGTCTACGCTTACCTGAGCAGTTACGCTTCCGTAGTTTTATAAGCTTTTTGGGCATGACCTGAATATTGCCTCGGTGGTTAAATAGCTAAAAGATACAGCCTGTATGGCAGCAAAAAAACAGCCTTCCTGGATCCCCGATA
>CAYTNB010000123.1:0-8119 GCA_964439085.1 uncultured Desulfobulbia bacterium
GCATCTTGGCTGCCACCATCGATAACAATAATTTCCTTAGTGGCCGGACTGGCGGCACGCTGGATTGTTGTGGCAATATTGTCCGCTTCATTAAGGGCGGGTATAATTACGGAAATACTTAAGGTCTTCCGGGCGGTCAATGTCATGGAGAGTTATTACCTTTTTGACAATTAATTTATGGCCGGCTGCTATATTTAAAGTCTGGCTCAGCACCTGTCTTGTCCCCCAGGCGATGTTGTTGAACAACTCTGGATGGGGACGGGTCATACCGATAAGATAATAACCTCCATCCTGGGCTGGCCCCAGGACCAGATCTGCCCTTGCCAGCATCTTAAATCCAGTCGTTAAAATATCTACAGAAATGTCAGGGCAATCGGAGCCAATGAGGATTACTTTCGCATCCCCCCCCTGCCAGGCAATGGTGAACCCCGCCGCCATTCGCTGGCCGATGTTTCCGTTGGTCTGAGGATAATAGGTGAGATCATCTCCCAACCAGGCAGCCAGCTTGCGTGGCTCGGCGCCATGATAATGAATTTGCAGATCAATTGCCTGATGCTGGGTTAGCGTGCGGGCTTGAGCAACAATATGCTCAGTCATTTGTCGCTGGCAATCAGCGGCCGCTTCATCACCAATTTGCCGGCCCAACCGGGTTTTTGTTTTGCCGGGCTGCGGAAATCTGGTAAAGATAATCAGTATGTCGCTGGGAGAGTTGGGCATATTTAATATATTAATTGGTTACAGGTAAGAGAGCCCGCGAGACTCCGGATCCACACGGACAAAAACGGACTTTTTAGTTCTCAAGTAATTTTATTGTAAAGTATAGGAAAATCATAGTTTTCGGAGTCTGGCAGGCTCGCTTACCTGTATATCAAATTTTTCGCAGTCTACGCATAGCTACTTCGCCATCCCAAGACTTTTTACGAGTGCATCAATAATGTCCCATAAAAAGAAAAAATATAAGCCTGCTTCCTACTGGAACAGAACCTATCGGCAATTGGTGGAAGCCGGTGGTTTGGTATCTTGTAATGTCAGGGTGCGTGAAACGGATTTACATATTTTGGCGCCTGTGGATGTTGCTGCTGGTGCCGAAAATTTGGTCTGGCAATATCGTAACCAGCTAGACAACTATATTAGTAAAAATCCTTCCTTTCTTTATTCTCTTGTGCCTTTACCTCAAGATGCCATAGCCCCTCCCATAATCAGGGAGATGATGTTGGCATCAGAGACCGCCGGGGTGGGGCCAATGGCGGCGGTGGCCGGTGTTATTTCTGAGTTCGTGGGGCGGGAACTTGTCTCATCGTTGAATTTTTCCGAAATTATGGTCGAAAACGGTGGAGACATATTCCTACAGCGCCGCACCGATTGTACCATTGCTATTTTTGCCGGCCCATCGCCTTTAAGTAATAAAGTTGGCATCAGAATACCGGCAATGAAGATGCCTCTGGGTATTTGTACATCGTCCGCCACAGTTGGCCATTCTTTAAGTATGGGGCAGGCCGACGCTGTTACGGTATTGTCAGCTTCCACCGCCTTGGCCGATGCCACCGCTACTCGCTTAGGCAATGAGGTCAAAAAAGATCACTCCCTTAATGACGTTTTAGAACTGGCTGGCCAGATTCCCGGAATTTTGGGAGTCGTTATTATTCGTGGTGAGGAAATAGGGGCCTGGGGAACAGTTGAACTGGTTAATTGCTAAGCCATTTGTCAAGTATATCCTGGGGCAGTAATGCCGAACGTTCCGAAATTTTGGCTGCGGACTTTTGTTTCGGGGGGGCGTCGGTATGCTCAGTGGGTGGTGCTGGAGAGACTGAGGCCTCTGTTGTTATGGGCTCTGCTGCAGGAGGTGCGTCTTCGGTCTCCGCTGTTTCCTCAGAAAATTCATGCAGATCAACTTTTTTGATTTCCTGCTCTTTTGCCGCCATTGTCTCCGCTAGCTGTTGCTGCTTCTCAACTTCCAGCCTCTCGGCTGCTATTAATTCTGCCTGCTGGTGTTCCGCTTCCCGCTTTCTGGTTGCCAGTATTTCTGTTAATTGTTGCTGTGCCTCCTGCCGTTTTTCACTTTCGGCCATCAGGTCTTCATGCACCCCCTCTAATTGGCTGCGTAAGGCGGCAATATCTGCTTTATGCTGCTCAGTGGCGTGCTCACGAAGGTGCATGTCGTTGGTCAATCTTGTTACCTCAACCTGTCTGGCCAAGAGTAAATCTTCCAAATCGCTATTTCGTTCGCATAAGGTCGCTGTCGCACTGCTGTTTTGTGCAGTTAATAACGATATCTCCTGGTGCGCCATATCTAGTTCTTTTTGGAGGGCTAAAGAGTTTGTTGTTCTTTCTTCTTCTGTCTTTGACAGTTCACCATGACTTCTTGCCAAATTTTCAATCCGTTCCGATAACTCGTTATTTTGCCTGCGGCTGATGGCAAGTTCTTCTTTTAGTGTTGCCTCAATGGTGCTAAAGCCAGCCAATTTTTCTGATAAGAGACTGCTCTTGTGTTGCTCATCGGTAATCATACGGCGCATCTCATCTTCATGTAATCCAGATGTAAGTCCTTCCGCAACTTTGTTATCCAGAGTTTCCTTTTCTGCCTCACTGATGCGTAATTTTTCTTTGAGAATGCTCAACTCCTCAGTAAAATTGGCAATTTCAGCTTTCAAGGTTGTACTTTCTGAGCTATTACCATTCTTTAGGGTGGCATTTTTAATGGCCAATTGTTGGACTTTTTCCTGCTCTGCGGCCAGCATCTGCTCAAGCATTGGCAGACGTTCCAGGTCTTGTCTGGATTCATCAAGTTTTTTCTGCGAGTCTTGTAAATCCTGGCGCATGACTCCAAGTTCTTCAACCTGGACTGATAAATGGGACATGCTCCGGAGCTTTAGGGCTGATTTTTCCGTGATCAGTTGCTCGATCTCTGCCTGTTTTGCCTGTAAATTACTTTCCAGGCCGTCAATCCTGGCCTGCAATTCCTGCTTGTCCATAAGCCGTGTCTCCTCTAAATACGTATGTAAGGTTTTTATGGCGTTCTCTAGAATATTAATATCGCTTTGCAGATTGTCTGTCTGCCGCTGGCATATAGTATTATCAATAATGATTTGTTGGCCGTTGTTTTTTAAGGTGCCAACGGCTGTTTTTTTGATCCTTCGCAGTCTGGTCACCGTGAAAAACAGGGTGACTGCCAGCAGGAAACAGAGCAAAAGCAAAGAATAAATGAAATTGTTTGTTTGGACTGGCTTAGAGGGGATTTCTATAGTTTCTTTGCCTTTAAATTTTGGTTGTGGAGGTATAACGACTTGTCTTTGTTGTAACGATTTGCGATACCATGACAGGTATACATCCTTTTCTCGGGGTGGCCAAGACCAAAGGCTGGGACGGTCTTCTCCTGCCTTTTTGCCAGTTTTGTATATTGGATTAGTGCCGGCATCTTTTTGTAAAAAAATTTGGTAATTTTGTGCAGCCAATTTTTTTGGAGGCGTATCCTCAGACAAAAAATGAGGTACTCTTTCTACAACAGCCCAGCCTTTTTTTGGGTAAAACTTTATATAGCTGGCAGCAAAACTGCTGGATGTTTCGTTTTCGCCGTACTCTCCGGCCACAACGGTTTGATCATTTACCCGCAGTAAATATAAACTGTTAAATTTAACTTTGGGGCTAATGCCCTCGGGCATCAATAATTTTTTGGCCAGGGCAAAGTTATGGCCGGTCAAATTTGGCAGTTTGGCCGGGCTGGTTTTAAGTCCCAAAAGGCTTGGCACTATAACAACCGGCATCTTGCCTACTTTTAAAAAATTAGCCAGGCTGCTTAGGTCATGGTCGTTAAGGGCCACGCAGCCGTTTGTGCTGTTATAGCGTAGAGGCTTGTTGGTGCCATGGATATAAATACCGTTGCCGTCCCGACCATCTAGTGTATCAAAAATATTAGGGTAGTTTAGGTGAAAGGCCTTGGTTCCGAAAACCGTGATCTTGTTATCGATGTATTTTTTGGTAATGAAATATATTCCCTCAGGGGTTTTTTCATCGCCCTCTTTCTTTTTGGGGCCAAAATTTTCGCCAAGCGCGACACGATATTCGTGGCTTACCTGCAATCTACCGTCATGCCGAAGTACCTTAATGGCGAGTGAATTTTTTTCCACCAAAATAAGGGATATGGGCCTGGCAGCTATATAGACCTTCAGATCGAGATTAAGGAGCCCGTCGTTGGTCATGCCAAGGGAGGATGTGGCAGTGAGCGGGGCAATTATAGTCACAATAATTGTGGCTATAATCGGTAATATTCGTTTAAACATACGGAATTGTGAAAATTGTTATTTTTTATTTGTCAGGTACTAGCAGTTATCTGTATAATCATTTTTTGGGAAACGAAATAATTGATAACCTTTTTTAACCAGTAAGTAAATTTTAGTCATGCACCTTTTTAAAAATAATCCTAAACGCCGTTTAATCATAGCCCTGTTTTCCTGTTTCTTGTTATGGGCTGTATTGCTACAAAACCTGGCCAATGCTGCAACCTGTGTTGTGGCTGGAACCGGCGACTCTGAACATGTTTTGCTTCTTTTGGGCCGGGAATTCCAAAAAACACACCCTGAAGACAAAATTATTGTGCCAGAGAGTGTTGGCTCCAACGGTGGTATTCATGCTCTGCTGGCGGGTAAGACCTGTCTGGCGCGGATTGCCAGACCCTTGCGCAAGGAAGAGAAAAAACAGGGGTTGGTTAGTCTTATCTTTGCCGCAAGCCCGGTAGTTTTTGCTGTCAACCAGGCGGCTTGGCAACTTGATGGTATCTCTTCTGCTCAGATTATGGCATTGTATGAAGGGAAAATTAAGCGCTGGGAAGAATTGGACAGTCGTCTCGGCTCTCTTGGTCGCATATATCCAATTACCAGGGAGTTTGGCGACGCAACCATAAGAATTGTAAAAAAAGTTTTCCCGGCTTTTAAGAACCTGCCTCCCCATAAGCTGCCGATTTATTACTCCACTCCTGATGCCGTGCAGGCTCTCCTTGATCATAAAAGAGCCATTGGTTTTCTCCCCATGCCGGAAGCGGTACATGCGGGTCTGCATATTTTAAAAATTGACAACAAAACACCTAATATTGAGAATGTTGCCTCCGGCAACTATAAATTAGTTGAGCCTTTCAGTATTGTGTACCTCAAAGAGTTACAGGGGCTGCAAAAGGATTTTGTGAATTTTCTTTTTACCGAGAGGGCCAGACAATTGATTATGGCCAATAATATCTTACCGGTCAAGGCCGGGGAATAATTATGTCAAGATCCATAAACACCAAACTCATGTTGGGGCAGTTATTAATGGCTCTTTTAGGGGCTGTGGCATTGGCCGCTTGTGGTTATGTAATCCTCTACTCATCCCTAATGACAAGTCAGCGGGAGAAGGCGGAGTATGTCGCCGAGAGCTGGGGGGGACAGATTTTACAAAATTTCGTTCAGAAGCTTAATCTCGTAGAAAATATTGCTAAAAGTGATGAGGTGAAGGCCTATTCACGTACCTTTTGGGAGGGAGCTTTAACCTTGTATTTAACCAGAGAGGCCGCCGATCGGCTACCATTAGTGGCCTATCTCAATGAGCAGGGTCTTGAGGAAGTTAAGGTGCTGCACGGCCAGAAGGCGGTGCACTTTTTTGATCATGGCTCTTCGCCGCTCTTTAAATTTGCTAAGAGCCAGCCAAATAAGGTATTTTTCAAAATTGTTACCAAGGCAGATAACGACACGGACTTGCCCCCGCCCTATATCAGGTTTAGCTATTATTCCGAAAATTTGGGGGATTTTGCCGGAGCGGTAATGGCAATGGCTCCTGTTAGTGCCTTGGCACCGGGATTATCGACCTTTCATTTTGAAAAAACCGGTTTTGTCACCATCCTAGATCAGGATGGCGTGGTTCTTGATCATCCTGACAGGGGTAGCTTGCTGAAAACCGCTGACCTCACGGTATTCCCGAGGCTGAGAAATCTGAAGCAGGGTGGGGCAACTATGTTCAAGCGGGCGTCCGTCCTTGGTTTGGATCAATATAATGCTATTGTCTATTTGCCCAAAGTTGGCATTTTTGTAAATGCTTCTTTACCTCGTCGGCAATTTCTGGCAATTCCCAATAAGTTAGTATTTATCTATCTGGCAGTAATTCTCATGACCTTATCATTATGCTTGGTAGTTTCATTCCTCCTGGCCAGAGGCATAACCCGGCCAATTCTGGATTTGTCAAGGGTATCCAATCAATTGGCGCAAGGTGACTGGGCACAGGAAATTGACACCTCCGCCTCGGATGAAATAGGGGTGCTGGCCAAATCTCTTCAGGTAATGAAGCACCGTCTGCACGATATGATTCGCAGTCGGGATCAGGAAATTTTGGCCCGGAAAAAGAGTGAACGCAGATATAAAACCTTGTTTAATGCCGCTCCAGACGCTGTCAGTCTTTTGGACGAGGACGGTAATGTGACGGATATTAACCCCGCCTGTTGTGAACTGTATGGGGTATCCCGAGAAGAAATGCTTGGCCAGCCTTCCCTGAATTTTATTGATCCGCAGAATTGGGAAGTCTGCCAGTTAAACTTCCTGAAATTAAAGAACGAGCATGCTGACGTGGAAGAAGAAATTACTATTCTGCATGGTAATGATAAAGACAAGCGACCAGTATGGCGGAAGGCCAGAACCTTGGTGGAGGAAGACGGCAGCTTTAACGGGATCCTGGCTTATGACAGAGATATAAGCGGTCAAAAGGAGTTGGAAAAATTGCGGGAAGACCTGGAACGTATTGCCCGCCATGATCTAAAGACACCGCTTAATGGCGTTATTAACATCCCGTATCTTATCAGGCGGGAAAATAATTTAAGTGTTAATCAGTTAAGATGGCTGCAAATGATTGAGGACAGCGGCTATAAGATGCTTGATTTGATTAATAAATCGTTAGACATGTATCGGATGGAGGCCGGAACATACGACTTCATGCCGATTGGTGTTGATTTGGTGGCATTGCTTAAAAAAATTGGTCTTGATTTGGCAGAGCAGATGCAGACTAAACGCCTCGAATTACTGATTAGCTTGAATGGTAAGCCCGTCAGTGATGATTCCTCATTCCTGGTGCCGGGAGATGAATTGCTTTGCTATAGTATGCTGGCAAATTTAGTTAAAAATTCCCTGGAGGCCTCGCCTACTGCCAAGACAATTGAAATCTTCCTGGAGAGCCAGGATCAATATTGTGTGACAATTCATAATTTAGGTACGGTACCCAACAACTTGCGGGATTGTTTCTTTAGCAAATATACCACGGCGGGCAAGAAATGTGGTACTGGTTTGGGGACATATAGCGCCATGCTCATGGCCAAAACTCAGCGGGCTGATATCACCATGCGTTCTTCCAGTGAAGAAGGGACGTTTATTACCGTTTCCTTTCCTAAAACAGCGTAGATATCTGGAGTTTTTTAGTACTTTACAGATTGTTTTCCCCCCATTTGTTGTTAATTAAATCAATCGCCTGCATTAGGGGCGTATTTTTGCTGCTATCTGTACAAAAAAGGTTTAGCTGTTCAAGAGCTGGTGGCAAGGAGACGGTAATGCTTTTGGAATACTGGGGCTGATCGTTTCTAAAGCAGTTTGTTGCTAAAAACACTTGGATAGACTTGGCAATTGATTCTTGCGAGCGTAGTTTTTGAGCTGTTGTTGAGGCGTGGAACGAGACCGCCTCCCTTAAATCAGTGAAAGAACTTATAGCGAATGCCCGAATGACCGGGAGCTCACTATGGATTTTTTAGAGGGCGTGGTATCGGCAAGGTGGATACAGGATATTCCACGCAATTCCATAACTGTCCGCAAGCCTGAAATGGTAATTTTTTTTCTTAGCCAATTATCATCGGTTCCTCTGAGTTGTAGCGCATCATATATTCCATGCTTGTTTAATTTTTCGGCATATCTTCTGCCTATGCCCCACACATCTTTGACGTTGGTTACCTTTAATATTTCATCAAGATTTCTATTGTCAGTTAGATCAAGAACACCTTGATATGATTCGTTTTTTTTGGTCGCTTGATTGGCTGTTTGGGCAAGGGTTTTAGTGGCCGCCATCCCCACAGAAACGGGAATCCCTACACAGCGACTGATTTTTTCCTTGATCTGGCCGGCGT
>CAYTNB010000124.1:0-7923 GCA_964439085.1 uncultured Desulfobulbia bacterium
CAATGTGCATCAGGCGCTGTCCACCTAAGCGGTCATGGATTGGAAAGCCGACTCTTACTATGGGGATATTAAGTTTACGGGCCAGATGATAACCCTTGCTATGACCAATGATAAAATCTGGTTTTAAGGATGCGGCTTGCTCTGTAATGTCGTAAAAGTCAGATCCTTCATGAACCTGTGGATATTCCAGGGTCATGTCTTGGCATACGGCGTGTACCTCTTCCTGCAATTTGCCGGAGGTACCGCCTGAGGCACAGAGTATAGGTTGGACACCTATCTCAGCCAGAAACGAGGTTATCCCCACGACCAAATCCTCTTCTCCATAAACAATGGCCCGTTTGCCGAAAACATATTTATGGCCATCGGCAAATGAATCCAATAACCGACCCCGTTCATCGGCGATGTTTTTGGGAATACTACGTCCACTCAATTGCCGCAGGATATTAAAAAAAATATCGGTCTCACGTAGGCCGATGGGCGTCCCTATTCTGTAATTCGGCACCTTCTTGTCCTGCTTCAGCCACACTCCGCCGGAGTCTTTATCGGCCATTGTACGGCCAAACTCCAGGCTGGCCCTGGCTTTTCCCATAGCTCGAATATCCGCAATCTTAGTGCCGCCGTGGGGGATAAGCTCCTGATCTTTCAAGGCTGGGCCGTCCAATGTCTCGGATATATCGGGCAGAATTGTGCATGATAGTTGCCAGGATGCAAAAATTTCCTTTAAATGGCGAATTTCGGCTGGAGAAATGAATCCCGGCAATAGATTGATGCTATCAGTGCTCTCTCCAGGCTTGGCCAATGTTTTAAGCACCGACTTCACTGCGGCATGAAAGCCCTCCATATGAGTTCCGCTATAAGATGGTGTGGAAACCGAAACTAAGGCCGGCAATTTTGAGCTTTGGCCACTTTCCTTTGTAAATTCACTAATGAGCATAGGCACATCATCACCGATGGTTTCGGTGAGGCAGGTTGAGGCAACACCGATAAGCTTGGGATGAAACTTTTTGATAATATTACTTAATCCCAGCTTTAAATTTGGGCCGCCACCGAACACCGCATGCTTCTCGCCCAGAGATGACGAGGCAATATCCATAGGTTCGTTGAAATGACTGATGATATAACGTCGCATATAGGTAGCGCAGCCTTGGGAACCATGCAGAAGAGGCATGGCTCCCTCAATACCACGAAAGGCTAGGGCTGCCCCCATTGGTTTGCAGAGTTTGCAGGCGTTGGTTGTAGAGATGTAATTCGGCGTTTTGGGACGCAATTTAATTTTGCGTCCAGCTTTTTTCTTGCTTACCCTGTGTTCTGATTTCGTTGTGGGGGGGTGGTTATTAGTCATTTTGATCCCTCTGTCGGGGCATGAACCTCCAGACCGGGCTCATGACCGTACTATAAACCTCTTTAGCAAAATTGAGCATGCCCTTGAATCCGGCCAAAGCCTCCTTGCGCTCATGATTATGATCGCAGAAACCAACTCCTAATTTATAGGCGATGGGACGTTCCTTGACGCCGCCGACAAAGATATCCACCTCTTTTTCCTGGAGAAAGGAGGAGAGCTCTAGGGGATTGGAATCATCAACAATAATGGTTCCTGGCGCAGTAATTTCGTGTAGTTCTTTGTACTCATCTTCAGTGCCAGTCTGGGAGCCCACCATGACCACTTCCATTCCCAAAAGTCGAAATGCCTTGACTAGGGAGAAGGCCTTAAAGGCGCCACCGACGTAAATCGCTGCCTTTTTGCCGGCCAGAGCTTTTTTATATAGCATGAGTTGCGGATATATCTTTTTAAGCTCTTCCTTGACCACCTGCCGAGCCTTGGCCATGATTTTATCATCCTTAAAAAATGTGGCGACGCTATAGAGGGATTCTGCCATGTCGTCTACCCCGAAATAGGAGACTCTGATCGTTGGCGTGCCGTACTCATCTTTCATCATATGGGCGAGATGCATGGTGGCGCCTGAGCATTGCACAACGTTTAAGGATGCTCCATGCGCCCGACAAATATCAGCCACCCGTCCGTCTCCAGTAATGTTAGCAACAACATTAATACCGATCCGGTTATATAATTCCCGAATCATCCAGATCTCGCCCGCTAGATTAAAATCTCCTAAGATGTTAATACTTCTGGCGGGGATGTTACTGATATCGCCAGTACCAACCAGCTGAAACATGGCATTGCAAGCCGCTCGATAGCCGTCCCGTTTGTTACCTTTGAATCCCTCGGATTGCACAGGCAGTACTGGAATCCCCTTTTCCAGGGCAACTCTTTTGCATACAGCGTTCAAATCATCTCCGATAATCCCAACAATACAGGTGGAATAGACAAAAGCGGCCTTGGGCTGGTGACGATCAATGAGCTCAATTAAGGCCGCATACAATTTTTTTTCGCCACCAAAAATTACGTCTCTTTCCTGCAAGTCAGTAGAGAAACTCAATCGATGCAACTCCGGCCCCGAGGATAAAGCCCCCCTGATATCCCAGGTATAGACTGCACAACCAATGGGGCCATGTACGAGATGCAGGGCATCTGCAATGGGATAAAGCACCACCCTGGAGCCGCAAAACACACAGGCCCGCTGACTTATAGCTCCGGCTAGAGACTCCTTGTCGCAGACGATACTAAAATTGTCGCCCCGCTCGGTTCTGCATATTTGGTCTTGGCGTTCTGTAAGAATGGCTGCTGGCATGGGATACTCCCGGTTCAAGATTAAACAGTTACTAACCCACGGAGCAAGCCTTGTGCCAACTTATGAAAGATTATATTTAGTTGTGTAATATCAGAAGGTTGAAGAGTGAAATATACATTTTAGCTGGCTGGTTAAAAATAATGATCGCTGTAAGAAATGAGACAAAAAAGAAGGTATTGCGACAAAATAGTACAATGTCATGTAATTAACTGGTCAAGTAAAAGTAGGCGTTTTTCTAAGCGGCTTTTTTGCAAAAATCTCTTTTTTCAAATTCCATTGGACTCATATACTATTTGTCGCAGTTCCAAAGGTTTTACCTCGTTCATCTATTGGCCTTTCTCCATTTTATAAAATCACAAATTGTTACGTTGTTTTTTCATCTAAACAGTTCTTGAATCAAAATTTTCTCTGTGCTATAAAAATTTGACTTTAACATTACCAACACCCACGAGGGGAGAAGTGGCCCCAATCTTTTGAAGTGAAAATACGATGAGGATGCCTCTTTTCCGTTAGATAAAAAAATAAATTATAAGAAAAACTATGGCAATTGGCTCGATCGTTTTTTATCTTGGCCATATAATCAAAAATTATAGCTTGCCGACGCAAAACGGCGTTTACATGCGAAAATTTATAAGTAGAAAAAAGGCTGATTCATGCACTACGAGGGAACCATCATCCGACCGCCCAGCGAGGCAAATAGCATCATCCTCCAGGTGACGGTAGGCTGTTCGCACAACCGCTGCACCTTTTGCGGTACCTACAAGGATGAACCGTTCCGGATTAAGGAAGCGGCAACGGTGGATGACGATCTCGCCTTTGCCGCTTCATATTGTAAACGTCAGAAACGGGTCTTTTTGGCCGACGGTGATGTTCTCATTCTCACTCAACATAGACTGATGGAACTCCTTGGCAAGATTCAGCAGCAATTGCCTTGGGTCAACCGAGTGAGCCTCTACGGCAACGCCAAGGCCATCCGTGCCAAGACTGTTGGCCAGCTCTGCGAGTTGAAAGGTATGGGGCTCAACAGGATCTATATGGGCCTTGAAAGTGGTTATGACCCGGTTTTAAGCGCTATAAAGAAGGGTGCTGACAGCACTCAAATGATTGCGGCAGGCCGCAGGGTTCGCAAGGCTGGCCTTTTCTTGTCCGTTACCGTGCTTTTGGGGATTGCTGGCGATACGGACTCCCTGTCTCACGCCCAAGCAACTGGCCGGGTACTTTCTGCTATGGGCCCGAACCAGATTGGGGTTTTGAGCCTGATGTTGCTCCCTAACACTGAGCTCTATGCAGCTCAGCAGGATGGACGCTTCTGTCTCCCATCTCCTGCCGCTCTTCTTCAAGAACTACGGGCCATGGTTGAGCACATCGATCTTGAACGAGTCCAACTTCAGAGCAATCACGCCTCCAATTATCTGCCTATCAACGTTAGATTGAGCCGAGACAAGAAAAAGGTGTTACAGATGATAGATGCCGCTTTGACTGGCCAAGTCGCCCTCACGCCGGAACAATACCGGCGGCTGTAAAGCAGAGAAAACGCAATGTGAATGGAGTGAATTGGAGGCGGGGCGGCCAGATTCACGGTATGTCCAAAGTTGATGTACTCGGTTTTCTTAATTGCAGCTTGTATCCTAATAAATTGTAGCAAAGCCTTTACATTCAGGAGATCGATGAGGTACTATCTGTTTCAGCTTGTGTTTAAGTCACCTGATATATTCACCAAAGGAGGTTGCTTTCATGAATGATATATTGACCACCTGTGTTTACTGCGGCTGTGGCTGCGGTGTCTACCTGCATGAGGAGAACGGTCGAATTACCGGGGCTGTTGCCAGCCGCAATCATCCAGTTTCACGAAACAACCTCTGCGTTAAGGGGTGGCATCTCCATGAGTTCATTCATGATTCTGCCCGTCTCAGTGAGCCGCTGATGCGTAAAAACGGTAACCTCGTACCGGTTTCCTGGGATGAGGCCTTGGACTTCACAGCACGGGAACTTGCCAGAATCCGCGATACAATCGGTCCAGACAGCATTGGCGTTCTCTCCTCAGCTAAATGTACAAACGAAGAAAATTACCTCCTCCAAAAATTCACCCGAGCGGTTTTAAAAACAAACAATATTGACCATTGCGCCAGGCTCTGACACGCACCAACAGTGGCAGGTCTTGCCACTACCTTCGGCAGTGGGGCGATGACCAATTCGATCAATGAGATCGAAGATGCTGAGGTTATTCTGGCCATCGGGAGCAACACTACGGAAGCACACCCGCAGATTGCTCGCCGCATGCTCGATGCGGTAGACAAAGGAGCCAAGCTTCTAGTCATTGACCCGCGCAGGACGAGACTGGCCGAATGTGCCTCCCTGCATCTTGCTCTCCAGCCCGGCACCGATATTCCTCTGCTTAATGCCATGATGCGAGTGATCCTCGATGAAAACTTGATCGATGATCTTTTTATCGAAATGCGGACAGAGAACTATCTGGCGCTGCGTGATATGCTCTACCAGGTTGATTTCAACGAAGCTGTAAAGATAACTGGTGTACCATTTGAGCAGATTGCTGAGGCTGCCAGGCTGTACGCCCGGGTTCAGAAAGCGGTTATCTGTTACTGTCTCGGTATCACCCAGCATGTCTGCGGTACCAACAACGTCCAGTCGATTGCCAATCTAGCCATGATGACCGGTAATGTTGAGAAACAGGATACCGGCGTCGATCCCTTGCGTGGTCAAAATAATGTCCAGGGCGCCTGTGACATGGGCACTCTGCCCGGTGTGTATCCCAGCTACCAGAAGGTTGATAACCTGGAGTACAAAGAAAAATTCGAACGGGCCTGGAAGACAGACCTTTCCGAAAGCCCTGGCCTGACTCTTATGGACATGACTCACAGTGGCCCCGATGGTCAGATACGTGCCATGTATATTATGGGCGAAAACCCAATGCTGAGTGATCCTGTATTGAGCCGGGTGGAAGAGACCCTGAGTAATCTGGAATTTCTGGCGGTTTCAGATATTTTTCTGACTGAGACGACACGTTTTGCTCATGTCGTTTTCCCGGCGGCGTCTTTTGCCGAAAAGGTCGGCACATTTACTAATTCGGAACGGCGGGTGCAGATGGTGCGCCAAGCAATTCCAACCCAGGGAAACAGTAAGGTTGATAGTGATATCATCATGGACTTGTCGCAACGTCTCGGATATCGTATGGATTATAATTGCTCGGCGGAAATTATGGAAGAAATTGCCATATTGGCCCCCATTTACGGTGGTATGTATCATGACCGATTAGAAAAATCTTGGGGGATTCAGTGGCCCTGCTGGGATAGAAAACATCCGGGAACCACATTTCTGCACAAGTATTATTTTACCCGTGGCAGGGGCAAATTTATTCCGAACCAACATCTACCACCAAGCGAATTGCCGGATGCAGAATATCCATTTTTGTTGATGACTGGCCGTATCTATCATCAGTATCACACAGGTACCATGACCAGAAAATGTGATATGCTTGCTCGTGAGGACAATCAGGCCCTTCTGCAGATCAACCCTGAAGACGCCCAAGCCCTTGCCATCACGTCCGGTAACATGCTCTGTCTATCCTCACGTCGGGGAGAGGTTAATTTGAAGGCTCACGTTACCAGTCAAGTGCAACCAGGCTCGGTTTATTCAACTTTTCACTTCTGTGAGGTTCCCATTAATCTGCTGACCATTGGTGCGGCAGATCCCCTGGCCAAGTGCCCGGAACTCAAAATATGTGCCGTAAAGGTGGAAAAGGTTAGCGTATAATGAACGATAAATATATTCTTAAAAAAGATCATTTGACCAGTTTTCTCCGCAAACTCCAGAAGGAATATCGACTGGTGGCACCAGTTAGAAACAATCACGGAGATACTCTCTTTCAGCCGGTAAGCTCGCTTGATGCGGACAAACCGGATCTTGATGCGCAGCCTCAAAACTCCATCAAACAGTTCTTTTTCCCGCAGCAGGAAATACTTTTTGGCTATGAGAACACTAGGACCAGTTACGAGTTTAAATCTGTTCATCAGAAGCCTCCTCCAACGGTTTATTTTGCAGTCAGGCCCTGTGATCTTTCCGCACTCCTATATATGGACGTAATCTTCCTGAAAGGCATAAAAGACAGCCAGTATCGGGAAAAGAGGGAAGATACCTTGATAATTGGCCTGAATTGCAATACCCCTTTTGAGAATTGTTTCTGCAACGCCATGAAGAGTGGACCATTTCTTGAGTATGGTTTTGACCTGCAACTTACCGATCTAGGCGACTGTTTCATGGTCGAGGTGGGGCGCACAAAGGGGGAACAGGTTGTTTCTAAGTGGATCCAGTTTTTCAGCCCGGCAAAAGATAATGATGTCAATTCTCAATATCAGGCTTTTCTTGAGGCTAGAGGAAGTTTTCGTCTACAAGTTCATGCCGATCAGGCCATCAATCGTCTGGCCGAAGGATTGGTACCGGAAAAGCTCTGGCATGATCTTTCATTACGATGTCAGGATTGCGGCGGTTGCGCCTATGTCTGTCCAACCTGTACCTGCTTCACTATAACCGATCGCCGGATAAACGATCAGGAGGGAGAACGTCTCCGGTCGTGGGATGCCTGTACACTTGGCGGCTTCACCAGGATGGCCGGCGACCATAACCCGGTAAATAAAAAAACCGACGCCATCCGGCAGCGCTTTATGCACAAGCTGGCCTATGATGTGAGTCAACATGGCCGTCCCAGTTGTGTCGGCTGCGGCAGGTGCGTGGGCATCTGCTTCGGTGGCACCGATATTGTCCGCTTTATCCAGATGGCCAGCGAATAATTTTTTCAGGTGGGACTACAAAATACCCATAGGGCCTGTAAAAAAATAACCTGGTCAATTTAAATCCAGAATATCAACTTAAAACAGAGTTTTGCCAATGGAATTATTGCATACAGAAGACTATAAACCGCAATCAGCCGTTATTAACGAGATTATTGAGGAAAATTCGCAGATCAAGACCTTTGTCCTCTCTTTTACCGATGAGGAGTACAACCAGAGGTTCGTATATCAGCCCGGTCAGTTCATGATGGTTTCTATCCCCAATTTCGGAGAAGCGCCCATTTCTTTTTCCTCAACTCCGACCAGACCTGGCAAAATCCATTTAAGCGTACGTAACTCCGGTAAATTGACCGGGGCGATGTTTCTCCTTACCAAGGGCGCAATTGTAGGCCTCAGAGGACCTTACGGTCGTCCATTTCCTGTTAATC
>CAYTNB010000125.1:0-7756 GCA_964439085.1 uncultured Desulfobulbia bacterium
CAGCTACCGGCAAAGCAGGTAAGTCGAGGTTACCCACCCGAAACAGCGAGGAGCCATAAAATTCAAAAGGTTTGGGGGCTTTCGAAAACCAGGCGAAGTACTATTACTACAAACAACAGGTTAAAGGCTGAGTTAAAGGGAGCTTAGCACCATGATATTAAAAAAGAGGATACAGGTTTTACTGTGTCCTCTTTTTTTTGGTCTTGACGCGGCAATTGGCCTAAGGTAATTTAGACTCCGCCAGGGAGGGCTTCGTCGGTTTTTCCTGGGGAAAAGATCCTGTCGGCAGGTTTGAATTGGCCTTCTTACTGCCGACAGAGATTCTTTTACCCATTGTTTGGATTATAATCACAGTATCTTCAGTTCAATACCACTCGGAGTCGTCGCTTACCTGAGGGGCACACAGAAAAAAGCAGTTTGAGGGTATTTGTTATGAGCACTAACCAAGAAAATAATCAACAAACCCACAATAAACCCATTACCGATGATGCTGTTCTGAAAGTGGCAAAAGAGGTGGTGGTGAAGTTTATTGAGGGAGGTCGGTTGTCACCTGAAAATTTCAACAAGACCTTTAGGGACGTATTCACCGCCATCAAAGAAACCGTCAAAATATCATAACCATTCAGGAGCACCAGTGCTACTTGATCCTGCCTTAAATTGTTGTCCCGAACAAATTAGCGGTACGACAAAGGTCGTATGCGGTCATATTCATCTCATGGGGGTCTGTGGTACCGGAGTCGGTGCTCTGGCTGGTATGCTGCAGGCCCAGGGCTATAAAGTGACTGGTTCCGACCAGGCAGTGTATCCGCCTATGAGTGATTTCCTGGCCAGCCTTGGCATTAAGGTTATGTCGGGTTATGACCCACAAAATCTATCCCCCCCACCTGATTTGGTAATTGTAGGTAATGTCATTAGCATGCAGAATCCCGAGGCTTTGGCTCTGGCTACTAAATGCATTCCTTATCTCTCCATGCCTCAGGCTCTGGGGGAATTTTTTTTAGCGGGCAAGACCTCTTTGGTCGTGAGCGGCACACATGGCAAAACTACAACATCCTCCATGCTCGCAACCCTTCTCCATTTTGCCGGCTTTGATCCTGGCTTTATGATTGGTGGCTTGGTGAGGGAATTTGGCCGTAACTTTAACCTTGGTCGGGGGCCATTTGTAGTTGAGGGTGATGAGTACGACACCGCTTTTTTTGATAAAGGGCCGAAATTTTTACATTATCAACCGCAAATTGCCATTATTACCAGTATTGAATTTGATCACGCCGATATTTACACCGATTTGGAAGCCATAAAAACATCATTTCGTAAGCTGGTGGGGATTATGCCCGCCGATGGCAGGTTGATTGTTAATTTAGACGATCCTGTGGTGCAAGAGGTTGTTTGGGATGCCGCTTGTCCGGTGCTGGGTTATGGGCAGACCGAGGGGTTGAGTTGGGTTCTGGACGAGTTGGAATTAAAAGAAGATGGCGCTCATTTTACGGCCTTAAAAGATGGCGGTCTTTTTGGACGTTTTAGATGCCCCATGCCTGGGCGGCACAACGCTATGAATAGTTTAGCGGTCTTGGCGGTGCTGGATCAACTGGGGGTGTCTGCGGCTGACTGTGGTCGGTATCTGACGAAGTTTCCAGGAGTATGCCGTCGTCAGGAGGTACGTGGTGAGGTAGGGGGGGTTTTGGTGATAGATGATTTCGCCCATCATCCCACCGCAGTGCGTGAAACCTTGGCAGCCCTGCGAGCTGCCTACGCGGGTCGTAGGTTGCGGGCGGTTTTTGAGCCGCGTACCAACTCTAGCCGCCGTAAGATATTCCAAAACATTTACCCGCAGGCCTTTGACGATGCCGATGAAATTATAGTTAAAGAGCCTGCCCCTCTGACCAATGTGCCGCTTGACGAGCAATTTTCTGCCCGGCAGTTAATTGCTGATCTGCAAAAAAAAGGGGGTCTTGCCAAGTATTTTGCCTCTACCGAGGAAATATTGGCTTATTTGAGTGATTCAGCCTCTGCCGGCGATGTCATAGCCATCATGTCAAATGGTGGATTTGATAATATTCATACCCGCCTCTTGGAATGTTTAGAGAAAAAAACATTTTTGGCTCTCTAGTCATCCTTTTTAGGCACTGTAACTAAACATTTAAACTTGTTGTGAGTATAAATACGTACACAAAAATGAACGACCACTCACTATTTCCTTGACTTCAATTTTGGGTTGATATACAAACAACCTGAGTTTACCGGAATTCTCCGTAATTCTACAAAAAATTTGGAGTCTTGATTTTGGATCAAAAATCGTTAATAGACTTACTTTACATTGCTGCCTTTTTCCTAGGTGGACTGGGCTTTGCGATAGGGCCACTTATCCTGGCTAATATTCTGGCGCCGCGCGGAACCCGCAACATTTCCAACAAATCAAAGCAATATATCGAGTGTGGCATGGATCCCATTGGCGGGGCCTGGATACGTTTTGGGGCGGTTTATTATCTATATGCCCTGATGTTTCTTGCCTTTGATGTCGATGTCCTTTTCCTTTTTCCTGTGGCAGTGGCCTATAATCACGGTCTGGTAATTCGTGATTTTATTGAAGTAGTTATCTTTGTCGGAATCTTGGCGCTCGCCATTATTTATGCCTGGCGCAAAGGAGTTTTTCAGTGGAATCGCAAAGTTTACAACCAGCAATAGTCCAATTTGCACCTCTGGATAAGCTCCTTGCCTTGGGAAGGGCCAATTCATTATGGCCCATGACCTTTGGTCTGGCTTGCTGTGCTATAGAGATGATGGCGACTGGTGCCTCTCGTTTTGATCTGTCGCGTTTCGGAGCCGAGGTATTTCGGCCTTCGCCCAGGCAATGTGACGTAATGATTGTCGCAGGGACTATAAATCATAAGATGGCCCCGGCAGTAAAGACTCTGTATGACCAGATGCCGGAACCCAAATGGGTAATTGCTATGGGGAATTGTGCCATTTCTGGTGGCCCCTTTGCCTTTCCGGGCCAGTACGCAGTGGTGGAGGGAGCAGATAAGTTTTTACCGGTGGATGTATATATTCCCGGTTGTCCGCCGCGCCCCGAGGCCCTTATTGAGGGCATCCTGGAATTAGAAGAGAAAATTACCGGCTCGAGGCGTTGGCCAAGGGTAAAATGTGAGTAATTATGGATTTTGCTAAGCTAAAAGTGCAGCTCCGTCCGTTGGCCATTCTTGAGGATGTTGTGGTTGAAGAGACACCGATCGTGGAGGCAGAGCTGGAAGAAGGTGCGGCGGACTTAGATGCGCAGTCTGTGCCGGAGCCTCAGCAACTCCCCGCCATAAACGAGGTGGATCATCAGGCCAAGGGGTTTGATCTTGATGTCAAGGTGGAGGCCGACAAGGTAGTTGAAGCCGCTAAGATCCTTGATGAGCAGGGCTTTTTTCTGGAGGCCGTCACCGGGGTGGACTGGCTTAAAGAGAACCAACTTGAGGTTGTCTATGACTATTGTATTTGGCAGCCGCAATGTCGGGTTGTGATCAGAACTCGTCTGGATCGAGAAAATCCGGTTGTCCCCACTATCTCGGAAGTACTTCCTGGGGCCAATTGGCACGAGCGCGAAACCCACGATTTTTTTGGGATAAAATTTAGCGGTCATCCTAATCTTATTCCGATTCTCTTACCGGAAGACTCGGATTTTCATCCGCTTTTAAAGGATTTTAAGGTAAATGAATAAGGCCGCAATAGATAATCAGGAGACCTTTGTCCTGAACCTTGGGCCGCAGCATCCGGCGACCCACGGGGTTCTCCGGGTCAAGCTTACCATGGATGGCGAGTATATTGTCCATGCGGAGCCGGTTCTGGGTTATATTCACCGTATGCATGAAAAGATGGCTGAAAACCGCACTTGGGCGCAGTATATGCCCAATACGGGCCGGATGGATTATCTTAGTGCTCTGTCATACAATCACGGCTATGCGACAGTGGTGGAGAGGGCTATGGGAATTGAGGTGCCGGAGCGGGCTGAGTATTTGCGGGTTATTACCGTGGAGCTAAACCGCATCTCCAGCCATCTAGTCTGGTTCGGGGCGTTTATTCTTGATTTAGGCGGTTTTACACCTCTGCTTTATGCTTTTGATGATCGTGAAAAAATTCTTGACTTGCTGGAGTCAGTTACTGGTTCACGCCTCACATATTGTTATTTCCGTTTTGGCGGGGTCTATAATGATATTGATGAAAATTTTGTGGATGGTACGAGGGAATTTATCAAGACCATGCGCAAAAGTCTTCCTATGTATCACGATTTAGTTACCAATAATATCATTTTAATTAAGAGATTAAAGGATATTGCCCCCATCTCTAAGGATACCATTCGTAAATACGGCGCCACCGGGCCGATAGCTCGGGGTTCCGGTATTGATTACGATGTGCGTAAGAACGAGCCTTATTCTATTTATCCAGAGTTTGATTTTGATGTTCCCGTCTATCATGAATGCGATTCCATGGCGCGTTATATGGTGCGAATGGACGAGATCGAGCAGAGTATGCGTATTATAGAGCAAGCCTTGGATAAATTACCTGATGGCCCGGTGATGGCAGCAAAGGCCCCCAAGATCATTAAACCTCCCAAGGGTGATTATTATCAGGCGGTGGAGGCTGCCCGCGGCTCCTTTGGCATACGGATTGTCAGTGATGGTACCAACAAGGCCTATCGTCTGAAACTTCGCTCCCCCACCTTCTCCAATTTAAGCCTGTACGGTGAGGCTTGTGAGGGAATGATGCTAGCTGATGCCTTGGCGCTCATGGGTAGTCTTGATTTAGTAATTCCGGAAATTGACAGGTAATTATGGATTCTGAATTAATAAGAGTAATAGCATTTTTGGTTGGTATTATTGCCTTCGCCGCTTTGAATGCTGCTTATCTGGTCTGGCTTGAACGGAAAGGCGCAGCTCATATTCAACGGCGGATTGGACCCAAGGAAGTTGGCCCATTTGGTCTGCTGCAGCCTATGGTGGATGGTATCAAGTTGATGAGTAAACAAATACTCATACCAGATGGTGTTGATCCGATTCTTTTTCGTTTGGCGCCTATTCTGGCTATAGTACCGGCGATCATGTCTTTTGTGACCATTCCTTTCAGCGAAACTTTGGTAGCTAGGAATCTCAATATTGGCCTGCTCATGGTTTTTGCATTTGCCTCGGTCAATGTCTTGGCCCTGCTTCTGGGCGGCTGGGCCTCAAACAATAAATATGCGGTTATTTCAGCGGTGCGCTCTGTAGCTCAGAATGTTGCATATGAAATTCCCATGCTGATCACGGTAATCACCATGGTAATGATTACCGGTACCTTGAATTTAAACGAAATTGTGGCTCAGCAGCCCAATATTAGCCAATGGTATATTTTTCGTTTCAGTGCCTCACCGCTGATGCCAGTGGCTTTTTTGATTTTCTTTGTCTGCTCACTGGCTGAGACAAACCGTGCCCCCTTTGATTTAGGTGAGGCGGAAAGCGAGTTGGTGGCTGGCTATCATACGGAATATTCCAGTATGGGCTTTGGACTTTTCTTTATGGGTGAGTATGCCAATATAGTTATTGGCTGTTCTCTGACGGTGATATTATTTTTGGGTGGCTGGCAGGATCCTTTTGGCCTCTTTCCCGGTGTCTGGTGGTTCCTGATTAAGTTATATCTCTTAATATTTACGGTCATCTGGATTCGCTGGACCTATCCACGTACTCAGATTTACGGCCTGTTGAATTTATCCTGGAAGGTATTGATCCCCATCTCCATGTTCAATCTTCTGCTGACTGCCGGCTTTCTAAAGGTGTTTTAAGATGGGCGCATATTTTAAAGAAATCTTCACCGGCACCAAGAGTCTCTTTGTGGGCTTGGGAATAACCATAAAACAGATGCTGATGGTTAAGGTGGTTACTGAGCAATATCCCCATGAGGTGCCTAGGATGACGGCCCGTTTTCGGGGCCATATCGAGCTGGATCCCAATGAGGATGGAGGTCATAAATGTATTGTTTGTGGGATGTGTCAGCGTTCTTGCCCATCGGGATGCATTACTGTGCAGGGCGAAAAACGGGAAGGGGTTAAGGGTAAGGTCTTGACCAAATATCAACTCGATTTTACCAAGTGTAGTTTATGCGGCATGTGTGTTGAGTCTTGTCGGCCTGGTGCCATAAGATTTTCTAAGGACTACAATCTGGCCAGCACCAGAAAAGAGGATTACATCTTCGACCTGCTGAAACGGCTGGAGGAAATGAATAAATGAATCAAGAGTTGTTGACCCAACAAGGGCTTGTCGGTCTGGTATTTCTGGCGGTTTGCGCAGTGACGGTGCTTGGCGCTCTTATTGCGGTGAACTCCAAATCACTGATTCGGGCGGTAACCGGGTTGTGTTTATCGTTAATTGGCGTTGCCAGCTTGTATTATTTTTTGAATAGTCCCTTTTTGGCGGCAATGGAGTTACTGATTTATGTTGGCGCCGTTGGCGTGTCAATCGCCTTTGCGGTTATGCTGGCAGAACCAAAGCAGGAAGACAAGCCGGGCCGGGCTGTTGGTTTGGGGCCATTTTTTGGCTTTATTGGTGGAGGCCTGCTGTGCTGGGGCCTGATAGTTGTTGGGATGGGAACCAACTGGATGAATGCTGCCGTCAAGGTTAACGATGGTTCTATGCTTGAAGTGGGTAAGGCGTTGCTGACCTCCTATAGTATGGTTTTCGAATTAATTTCTGTTGTCTTGTTAATTGCGATTATTGGGGCCTTGGCCTTGGGCCGCCGAGGAAGGAACTGATGGATATCCTAAATTTAAGTTCGCAGCTAAATACCTATTTGATTATGGGGGCCTTTCTTTTTAGCATTGGCTTTTATGGCCTGATTAATCGGCGAACCCTCATCGGTATGTTGATCTCGGCGGAACTTATAATGTCGGGTGCATCACTTAATTTCATGGCCTTTAATTATTTTCTGGCCCCTGATCCGGTTGTGGGGCAAATCTTTACGTTGTTTATTATGGGTATTGCCGCTGCGGAAGCGGCAATCGCTTTGAGTATTATTATTGCGGTTTACCGGAATTATAAATCTATTGCCGCTGAAGATCTTAACGATCTTAAAGGCTAATTCCCCTATAGGGGATAGTCTAAAAGTTTGTAACATTCAGTTGCACTTCATCTGAACAGTTACGCTTCCGTGGTTTTACAAGCTTCTTTGGCATGACCTGAATAGTTACAAGAGGTTTTAAATTTTTCGGAGTCTTCGCTTACCTGTTATTTTTGACATGTAGCAAGTCATAAGGCACTAACACCCCACGAGGGGGTATAAGTACCTTATAAATTATTTTCTAAAAAACAAGAAAACAATCTGTAAGGTACTAAATTAGGAAATAGGTGTATGGACATAAACGCCGTATCAGGACAAATTGAATCGTGCAAGTTAGTGTGGGCTGTGCTAGTGCCATTGCTGGCATCGGGTGCTGTAATGCTCACCGGCAAGCGGCCTAATGTGCGTGAAACATGTACGGTGGTGGCAGCTATTAGTCTTTTCGCCATTGTTGTTTCTATTGGGCCGACGGTTTTAGATGGTCATACTTTGCATTATACCATGTTCAGGATTCTGCCTGGGTTGTCGATCACCTTGCGGGCCGATGCCTTCTCCATGATTTTTGCTTTGGTAGCCTCTACCCTGTGGATATTAGCCGCTTTTTATTCCATGGGTTATATGCGGACCTTGAAGGAACATGCCCAGACCAGGTTTAATGCCTGCTTTGCTTTGGCTATTTTCGGGGCCATTG
>CAYTNB010000126.1:0-7743 GCA_964439085.1 uncultured Desulfobulbia bacterium
TATTGACACCACGGTTTTTTACTAGAGCGTTTTTGGAAAACGACTTTCGCACGGTATTAAGTTGTGGGACTGCTCATTATGGGTACTTTTTGTGCGTCCGGCGAGTACCCATAATGGCCCCCCTGCAGCCACATCAATCCAACGATTCTGAGGAATAAATAATGACAAAAATTCAACCTGTAATTCTGGCTGGCGGCATTGGCTCTCGTCTCTGGCCTCTGTCCAGGGAATTATATCCTAAACAACTTTTGCAGTTAGTGGGCGATCAATCTTTATTGCAAGGAACCATCGCCAGGGCTATGGATCTTGCCAATATAGCACCGCCTATTCTGGTAGTTGGGGAAGAACACCGTTTTATTACCAAGGCTCAGATCGAAGCAATGGGATGTGGTGATTTACCTATTATTTTGGAGCCAGTGGGCCGTAATACCGCTCCGGCTATTTATGCTGCGGCCTGTTATTGCCGGTCTTTGCACAAAGAGCCTGTGATAATGCTGGTGCTGCCAGCAGACCACTTGATTGAAAACACTGATGGATTTGCTGCGGCGGTGCGTGAGGCCGCGGAGATGGCGGCACAAGGGAAATTAGTAACCTTTGGCATTAAGCCTACGGCCCCGGAAACTGGTTACGGATATATAAGGCAGGGGGATCATCATAAGGTTTTATCTTTTGTGGAAAAACCTGATTTAGAGACGGCGAAAGGCTATCTTGCTGATGGAAATTATTTTTGGAACTCCGGCATGTTCGCCTTTACCAACGAAATGTTGATTCAGCAGATGGATGAGTATTGTCCAGAAATAAGTGGCATAATGCGGCAGGCCGTCGAAAATGGTCTGCCGGACGGCACGTTTTTCCGACTACAGCCAGAGGCCATGGAGGCTTCTCCCAATGATTCTATCGACTATGCCCTGATGGAAAAATCAGATAAGGTGGCCGTGGTACCTGCTGATTTGGGCTGGAACGATGTTGGCTCATTACGGGCACTTTGGGAAGTCTCTGATAAGGATGCCTGTGGAAATGTGGTGCATGGTGACGCAATCCTCGAAGATGTGGAAAATTGCCTGGTCTACTCCCAAAAAGGCCTGGTTACAGCAGTGGGTCTAAAAAATACTATTATTGTTGAGACTGATGATGCCGTCTTGGTGGGGCCAATGGATCGAGCCCAGGACGTAAAAAAGGTGGTTGGTCTTCTTAAAAAAGACGATCGGCAGGAATATAAATACCATAGCACGGTCTATCGTCCCTGGGGCAGTTATACGGTCCTGGAGGAACAGTCAGGGTTTAAGATTAAAAGGATTACTGTCCTGCCAAAGGTGAAATTGTCTCTTCAAATGCATCACCATCGTTCCGAGCATTGGGTCGTGGTAAAGGGGACGGCTAAGGTTACCTGCGGTGAAAAAGTATATTTGGTGACGGAAAATCAATCGTCCTACATCCCCTGTGGTGAGCGGCATCGTCTCGAGAATCCTGGTGTTATTCCCCTGGAACTGATTGAGGTACAAAACGGCTCATATCTAGGCGAGGATGATATTGTTCGTTTTGATGATGATTTTGGTAGGCAGGGCTGATTTGTGAATTTAAGATTCTGGCCATTTTACAAAAACAAGTCAACTTCTCAAAAGGATGATCACCCCCAAATAAAGGTCGAGCATCGTCTCGACCGGGAACAGTTTCAAACTGTCCTGCGATCCTTTAAGGCTACCAGAATTGCGGATCGTCTGCTGGTACTGGATGCATTTCTGGCTAATGAAAGGCATGTAACTATTTTTCAGCTGGAGGAGATTATAAGTGCCACCCATCCTGAGCTGCTGGATGAGGCTTTTATTCAGGAAACCATGAGCATGTTCTGTCAGTTTGGCTTTGCTCAGCGCTTGAATTTTGAGAATAAAGAAACACTCTATGAGCACCTGCATCTTGGTAAACACCACGATCATTTTATTTGTACTAAATGTGGCCTGATTCAAGAATTCCATGATGATATATTGGAAGATAGGCAGTTGGAAATTGCCGATAGCTTTAACTTTCATCCCCTCCAGCATAAAACAGAAATCTATGGTTTATGTTCCAAATGTCTGGCATTGCGAGAGCCTAGTTTGCCATTATATATGGCAGCAATTGGTGAGAAGGTAAAAATTACTGATATTATGGGCGGCAAGGGAGTGAAAAGACGACTTGCCGACATGGGCTTGATTGTTGGTGCCGATCTTGAGGTTATCAGCAGTAGTCCATCCGGCCAGCAGGTAGTTATTGTAAATGGTACCCGTCTCGCTTTGGGAAGTGGTGTAGCTGAAAAGATAAGGGTAAGCCACGCCAGTCATCACGGTGAAAAGAATTGATTTAAAATGATTAGTAACTTCTCTGGCAGGGCAATAAACTACCATTAACTCCACCGCATACGATCGTTGCCAAACATCTACAGTCCAGTGGATTTTGAGATTTTCGTACTTAAACCGAATATTTAAGCTGATTATTTAATGAAGGTATATATAGCAAAGAAAGCGGGCTTCTGCATGGGCGTGCGGCGGGCCGTAGATCTCACTCTCGATTTGGTGAATAATGGTGAGCGAAATATAGTCACCTATGGCCCTCTGATTCATAACCCTCAAGTCCTTGATGTCCTGGCTGACAAAGGTGTGGGGATATTGGACAAGGCTCCTGAACATGCATCAAACTTTGGAACCGTAATTATTCGTGCCCATGGCATTCCTGCTGCGGAAAAGAAAAACCTGCTTGATATGGGGCTAATGGTAAAAGATGCCACCTGCCCCAGGGTCTTGAAGGTACAGGCTATTATTTGCAAGTACCGGAAACAAGGGATGACAACTGTCATTGTCGGCGATTGTAATCACGCCGAGGTTGAAGGGCTGATGGGGTATGCCGGGCCGGAATGTAAGGTGGTCAGTAATAAGGGAGATGCCCAACGTCTTGAGCTTAGTGGTGACTATATAGTTGTTAGCCAGACAACTCAGGAAGAGGATTCATTTGCGGAAATCTGCCGAATTATTGCAGCTCGTTTTCCGGATGGCAAAATTTTTAATACAATTTGTGACTCTACCCATAAACGCCAGGACGAGGTTCGCAAATTATGCCAAAATGTCGAAGCTCTGGTAGTAGTGGGTGGGCGGAGCAGCGCCAACACGAAACGATTGGCTGAAATTGCCCATGGTCTTGGTAAGACCGTATTTTTAATCGAAACTGAAGCCGAACTTGATAGGGGTACCCTCTCGCAATTTAATCGAGTCGGGGTAACCGCCGGCGCTTCGACACCAACCTGGATGATTAATCGGGTAGTCCGAGTTTTGGAAGCAGTTCCGGGACGAGGGGAGGGCGTAATACGCAGTTCTTTCTTCCAATGTATTCGTCTGGTTATGCTCAGTAATTTTTATGTGGCCCTGGCCGGTGGCTTATTAGTCTCGGCCTGTAGTTTATTGCAGGGGATTGCGCCAAGGTGGAAATGTGGTTTGGTGGCCTTTGGCTATCTGTTTGCGATGCACAATCTGAATCGCTTTACCGATCAGCGAGCCAAGATATTTAATGACCCTATCTTACTGGTTTTTTATAAAAAATATCGCTGGATCATGTTGGGCTTTTCAATTCTATTATTGCTAATATCACTGGGGCTGGTCTTTGTCGAGAATGGCGGGGCTTTCGTCTTATTAGCAATAATGAGTGCCTTGGGAATATTGTACAGCATTAAATTCATTCCCAATTTTATATCAATTCGCTTAAAGGTGCAGCGGCTTAAGGAAATTCCTGCTTCAAAAACTTTTTTTGTGGCCCTGGCCTGGGCCTCTGTTCTGGTAGTATTACCCGCCTTAATCAACGATTCAGCAGGAGTTCGTACCATTGCTGTATTTGCCTTTATTTTTCTCCTGGTGGTAGTGCGTAACTCAATCTTTGATATATTTGATATGCAAGGAGATCGGATTGTTGGCAAGGAAACCTTGCCAGTTCTAATTGGTCTGCCCAAGACCATGCTGCTGTTGAAATCTATTGTGGTTCTTCTTTTCTTGTTGTCTGTGGTTATGACGATGTTGGGTTTAATGGTTGCTCCTCTTGGTTATTTTTTAATTCCGTCTCTTCTGTATCTGGCTGTCCTTCTTGTCTTTTATGAAAAAGGGTATTATACCCCAGGGGTAAGGTTGGAATTCGGGCTTGAATCATCTTTTATCATCATGGCTGGGTCAATTTGGCTTGGGTACGCCTTTTAATTTAAATATTATGCGGTTGTGGAGAAGGATATGCTTGGTTGGTTTAAAAAGAAATTAAAAAAGGAAAAAGTCCCGGATGATGCTGTTGCCGCTGCTGTCGACCCTATTGCTGATGACATAACAGCTGATGAGGTGACACCGTTAGCGGGGTCAGAAAAAGTTGAAACTACTGAAGTTGGGGAGAAAGAAGATGTTCGTCAGCACCTTTTTCAAAGGCTGAAACAAGGGTTGCAGAAAACTCGCGAGTCTCTTGTGAAAAAGGTTGATGCCTTATTCCTGGGGAAAAAGGTTATTGATAGCGATCTCCTTGATGAGTTGGAAGAAATTTTAATTACCGCTGATATCGGTGCCAGGGCCGTAGTCGACTTAATTGATGACGCTCGCCAGAGGGTTGTACGTAAGGAATTATCCGATCCCGCCGCTTTGAAGTTGATTATTAAGGACAAAATGTTGTCCTCTTTGAATCTTAATGCGGAGAACTCCGAATTGGTGATGCCTGCTGAAGGGCCTTTAGTCATTCTTGTCCTGGGAGTAAATGGAGTTGGTAAGACCACTACCATTGCCAAGCTGGCCCAAAAATTTAAAAAAGCTGATAAAAAGGTATTGATGGTGGCCGCTGATACCTTCAGAGCCGCAGCTATTGACCAGATTAAGATATGGGGAAAACGGATAGGAGTCGAGGTAAGTGCCCAAAAGCCTGGAGCCGATCCCTCCTCTGTTGTTTTCGATGCCATGGAGTACGCTTCGAAACGAGATTTTGATGTTATCATTGTTGACACGGCAGGGCGGCTGCATACCAAGGTTAATCTCATGGAAGAATTGAAAAAAATTAGCAGGGTGATGAATAAAAAGTGCCCTGGGGCACCGCATGAAGTAATGTTGGTGCTTGATGCCACCACCGGCCAAAACGCCATGTCCCAGACAAAATTATTTAATGAGGCGGTGCCCATTAGTGGTCTGGCCCTGACCAAACTTGATGGGACTGCCAAGGGCGGAATTGTGGTTAATATCTGCCGGGAATTTAATATTCCCATACGTTTTATTGGTGTGGGCGAACAGATGGATGATTTGCGGGACTTTGATGCCCAACAGTTTGTCGAAGCGATGTTCGCTTAGGGTTTGTAAGGAGATAACCGGGCTGATATTACGCTTAGATTTGGGGCAGGTTTGGATGCGGTGATTGAACAAAACCGAAGGCGTAGCAGGGCTACGTTGAGGATCTCGGGGTTTACGCTTACCTGTGATTGAACCGCATTCAAAGATGCCCCGAAGACAAGATGTAAGATTAGCCCGGTTATTTTCTTGCTGACCCTCAGTTGTGAAATCTCACGCATTGCCATTTCCTTCAAAATTAATAAATTTAAGCTTCAATTTTAAATGAATAAATATAATTATCAATATCGCCGCCAGCCCGGCTGTGGCGGCTGTTTGCTGTTTGTTATCCTGTTTTTTCTCCTGGCTGGTAACGTTCGCGGCCTCTTTGCTCTTCTTGGATTTCTCTTGTCCGGCGGCCTTATTTTTCTGCTATTTTTGGTCGGGGCATTCTGGGGATTTTCGTATCTGGTACGGCACAAAATTTCTAGTTATGAACGTTCTCAGACTGAATCTCATAACGAATTTGTTTCTCTTCTTATTCAGATATTGGTACAGATTGCCAGGATTGACGGTCTGGTGAGCCGTGAAGAATTGAGCACCATTGAAAATTTCTTTCGCAGCAGTTTTAATTACAATTACGATCAGATGTTGTGGGTCAAAGAATTGGTGAAGGAAGCACAGCAGTCCCAGACCTCCCTTGACAGTCTCCTTGTCGAATTTAAATCTAAATTTGCCTATGAATCCCGCCTTATTCTGTTGGAGTTAATTTATCGGGTAGTATATTCCGGGGAAAAACGTCTTAAGCCGGAACTTGATTTAGCCCAGAAAATAGCCAATTATCTCGAAATTAATCAATATGATCAACAAACTATCCGCAGCCGCTACACACAGAGGGCTGCACAAGGTTTCTCCGAGGAGGCTCGCTGTCTGGATGTTCTTGGCTTGGCAAAGGGCGCGACACCCACCGAGATAAAAAAGGCCTATTATAAGCTCTCCATGAAATATCATCCAGACAAGGTGGCACATTTGGGTGAGGAATTTAAAAAGGTTGCTGAAGAAAAAATGAAGGACATAAATGCTGCTTATCAGTTTCTTAATAATAATTAAGTGAGAAAATTATGGCTATTGCAAAAAAAATGAATGAATTTGCCAAACGTTCTTCATGGATTAGGAAGATGTTTGAAGAGGGTGCTAAAATGAAGGCTCAATACGGTGCTGAAAATGTCTATGATTTTAGCCTGGGGAATCCTGACCTGCCGCCGCCGCCGGAATTTCAACAGATATTAGAAGAGTTGGCAGCCGAAAAAACTCCCGGCCTTCATAAGTATATGCCCAACGCTGGCTACCCAATCGTACGGGAGAAGATGGCTTCCAAAATTGGCACTGAGCAAGGTGTTATTCTGGGGGCAGGAGACGTTATCATGACCTGCGGGGCGGCTGGGGCTATTAATGTCACCTTGAAGGCGATTTTAGATCCTGGCGATGAAGTGATAATCCTCAGCCCCTTTTTTGTAGAGTATAATTTTTATGTGGATAATAATGGCGGGGTTGCCAAAATTGTCAAAACTGCCGATGATTTTGATCTGGACTGTGATGCGATTATCGCAGCGATAAACGAACGAACCAAAGCGATTATCATTAACAGTCCCAATAATCCCACTGGTCAGATATATTCTGAAGTAAAGCTCCATAAATTAGGGCATATTCTGGAGGCTGCCAGCGATAAATTTGGCGCTATTTATCTTATTTCAGATGAGCCTTATCGCAAAATTGTCTTTGATGACCATGTTGTGCCCAGTATCTTGAAGAATTATCAAAACAGTATAATCGTTTCATCCTTTTCCAAGGATCTTTCTCTACCCGGTGAACGCATTGGTTTTATCGCTGTTCACCCTGAAGTCGCCGAACACGATGATTTGCTAAATGCTATGACCTTGGCGAATCGTATCTTGGGGTTTGTTAATGCCCCGGCCTTGATGCAACGTGTAGTTGCTAGCTTATTGGATGTCTCGGTTGACTGCACAATCTATCAACGCCGCCGTGAACTGTTTTGTAATATATTAACGGAGACGGGCTACGACTTTGTGCCGCCGAAAGGGGCCTTTTATGTTTTCCCGAAATCGCCGCTGGCCGATGATGTGAAATTTGTGCAGTTGCTTCAGGAACAGAAAATTCTGGCCGTTCCCGGGCAGGGCTTTGGATGCCCTGGCTATTTCCGCTTGGCCTTCTGTATTGAGGATGAGGTGATTACTGCCTCAGCCCCTGCCTTTAAAAGGGCTATGCTTGCGGCAAAGGCTTAATGGGCATTACTCTTGATATGCAAATATGGGGAGAAACTCACTTAATAAGTCATTACAGCAAAATCGCAACCATGGCCAAATTGTAACTTCTCCAAAACTGTTGGTGAAACTCCTGGATTCCCGCTGACTACATGCGG
>CAYTNB010000127.1:0-7731 GCA_964439085.1 uncultured Desulfobulbia bacterium
GCCGGCAGCTTCACAGATACGACGGACCGCCTTGATCTCGTTATCGGTATCGGTGTAAAAGGCATTAATACAGACAACAGGATTAATACCGGCCTTCTTAACCGTTTCGATGTGATGGATCAGATTCGAACATCCCTCTTCAACCCAGCCCACGTTCTCGGAGTCGTATTCAGTGGGCATTGGCCTACCCGGCACAGGAATTGGAGCTCCGCCGTGACATTTAAGGGCTCTAATCGTTGCCACAACAACAGCACAATTAGGTTTAAGTCCACTGAAACGGCACTTCAAATTCCAGAATTTTTCAAAACCAATATCAGCCCCAAAACCAGATTCGGTAACATTGTAATCAGCCAATTTCAAACCGATTCGATCAGCCAGAACAGAAGACTGCCCTATGGCGATATTAGCAAAAGGCCCAGCATGCACCAGAACAGGTTGGCCCTCCAAGGTTTGCAGGAGGTTGGGATTCAACGCTTCAACCATCCAGGCGGTCATGGCTCCAGCCACATCCAAGTCCTCAGTGGTTACCGGCTTATCCTGACGGGTATATCCCACCACGATTTTACCCATTCTCTCACGCATGTCTTTCAGATCACGAGCCACGGATAGAATAGCCATAATCTCGGAGCTAACGGCGATGGCAAAGGATGATTGCATGGTCATACCATCCATATTACCGCCCAAGCCAATGGTAATGTTACGCAAAGACTGGGCACAGAAATCCATTACCCAGTTCATTTCAACCTTCTTGGGGTGTATATCAAGACGTTTCAGACCACGTCTAGCCAAGATCTCATCGGAGTAATTACTTTCATGCTGCATTCTGGAAGTCAAAGCAACCATGGCCAGATTATGAGCGTTGACAATGGCGTTGATATCCCCAGTCAGGCCTAGAGAAAACGGGGTCAAGGGGATACATTGAGCCAAACCACCACCAGCAGCACTACCTTTAATGTTCATGGTCGGCCCACCAGATGGCTGCCGAATAGCACCGATAACACTTTTTTTACGTTTACCAAGCCCCTGCACCAAACCCATGGCACACGTTGATTTACCCTCACCTAAGGGCGTAGGGGTAATGGCAGTAACATCGATATATTTGCCCTGCGGTTTGTCCTTAAGGCGGGTCAAAATTTTACGGTAATCAAGTTTAGCAACATAATGACCGTGCGGCAGCAGCTCTTCCTTCTCAAGACCAAGCTGTTCGCCCAATTCGTAAACGGTCTTCATTCGGCTTTCAGCCTCTTCAGCAATCTCCCAATCAGCATGCTTTGTCGGGTCCAAAACCATGTGCTTTCTCCTTTTTTAAGTAATTTTATATAGGTTTAAATATAGTTGTATGAATTGATTATATACGCTTAGCTAAATTAAATCCCAAGAAAAATAATTGATTACAACAACAATTGCAATAGGTGCTATTACCTATCCCTTTACCACGCTAAATCAGCAACGTCAGCGAGCCGTCACAATATAATCGCCCAGAATACTTGTTTGTTTTCCACAGCATTATCTGACTTGGCTTCCCCCCAAAGAGGCCCACCGCAGATTGTTCAACTAAATAATCACGAAAGATAAACTTTCTCATGTTGCGCAAAGGACAATTATGATAGCATGAGGTTGATGTTTAACTTGGCATAATTTCAAGCGATGCAAGCAAATCCTTGGGAATCCCATCACATTGAGGAGGCCTCTCATCATGAATATCATACAATTATTTGGAATTGTCCTTATTGCGGGATTGGCTGTTGGCATAGTCTTCAAACAATTCGCTATCCCTCGGCTAGTCGGCTTTGTGGTAGGCGGCGAACTAAAACATCCTATCTTCAAAAAATATGGCAAGCAGTTTTTGTTCATACTTCTATCCTAATTGACGAAGTGATACGTGAAATTATAAATCATAACATCAGGGAGATGCCAATTCTGGATAATGAAGGCAGAGTTATAGGCTTTATAACTCTTTTACGGATCACAAAAGAATGATTAGCAGGACAAAATATCGGCACATGACTGCACTTCGACAAACTTAGGGACTCGGCACATATCAGTGCCTTAACAGTAGAGCGTAACATCTTTATTTCAAAATACTTTTTTCATTCGTATCTTTTATGACACATCAGTACTAATGCACTAAATTTATTGTCATTTTTGACACGAAAACAACCTATAAGTTGCCTGCCTAGATAATATGCCAAAAGCCGCCAGACCCATCTTAATAGCTTGCCACGATTGCGATTTCCTCTGTCGCCTGCCACCCTTACGGGACGGTGAACGGGCCGTTTGTCCACGATGCAAGGCAGTTTTATACCACAAAAAGGCCAATACCCTTAGCCGAGCCCTAATCCACTCTATTACGGCTCTAATCTTTTTTGGACTGGCAAACGTCTTTCCATTTATGACCTTCAAACTTCAAGGGCGTGAGCAGGTCACATTCCTGACTTCTGGGGTAATTGAATTGTGCCGACAGGGGTTTGGAGAATTGAGTTTTTTGATTCTTATAGTTGGGGTATTGTTTCCCTTCCTCAAAATTACTGGAACGCTTTATGTTCTCCTCCCCCTAAATTTTAATCGCAAATTATGGAAAGCCCGGGAGACCTTTAAGTTTGTAGAGGCCATCGCCCCTTGGGCCATGATGGAGGTGTTTATGCTTGGAGTAATCGTTGCTTATGTAAAGTTGACTGATTTAGCCACCATCGTTCTAGGAGCATCGATGTACTCCTTTGCGGCTGTTATTGTCTTTATGACCCTAACATCTGCAGCCCTGAACCCAACAGAGATATGGGAAAGATTGGAGATAGCAAAATGAACGAATCTCACTTGACAGCAGCCAAGGCTTCAATGATCAACTGCCACACCTGCCACAAGTTAAACCAGAGCCAAGTGTCAGCGGGACGCCAGCAGGTATGTTCGCGCTGTGGCACAAAACTCCATTCCCGTAAAACAAATAGTCTCGCTCGGGCCTGGGCCTTGACTTTGACCGCCATTATCCTTTATATTCCTGCGAACATCCTACCTGTTATGACCTTAGTCTCGTATGGTAAAAGCGAGCCTAACACCATTCTGAGTGGAGTTACCCATCTCATTGCCGCTCGAATGTACCCTATTGCCATATTGGTCTTTTTTGCCAGCATAGTCGTCCCAATCATCAAGCTTATATCCATAACCTATTTGCTTGTTTCGGTACAAAAAAAATCCCACTGGCATCCCAAGGAACGAACCATAATGTATAGAGTCACTGAGGGTATTGGCCGCTGGTCGATGCTTGATATATTTGTGATCGCCATCCTTGCAGCCTTGGTTAAACTTGGTGCAATTGCCACATTTGAACCGGGTCCAGGGGCCATATTCTTTGCGGGCGTCGTTGTAAGCACAATTTTAGCGGCAATGAGCTTTGATCCAAGATTAATATGGGATGCCATGGAGGAGAAACGATGACTGAGCGGCCCCACCAATCCCCAGCGGACGAATTACCAGAGGCGGTGGTGGAAAAGCCGCAGGTTATTCCGATTATTTGGTTAATCCCTTTGGTTGCAGTGCTCATCGGGGGCTGGCTAATCTATAAAACAATCTCCGAAAGTGGCCCCAGAATCACAATTACCTTCAAAGATGCTTCGGGACTCGAGGCAGGGAAAACTAAAATTAAATATAAATCTGTAACGCTTGGGCAGGTCGAAAAAATAGCAATAAAAGACCTTCATAGCGTTACCGTTACCGCCAAGATAGATAAGTCAGGTGCCAGGTTTATGACCAAGAGCACCAATTTCTGGGTGGTTCGGCCCCGGATCGGTGGGAGTCAAATTTCCGGGCTCGAAACCATTGTTTCAGGCGCCTATATTAGCATAGACCCCCGGCCCGGCCCCTCGACCTTAACGTTTACCGGCCTTGAAAATCCCCCAGGCGTCCTCGTTGATGAAGAGGGAGCTCAATTTAAGCTGCATGCGGCAGAACTGGGCTCGGCTTTCCCCGGCACTCCAATCTTACACCGAGGTATTAAAGTAGGACGGGTTGTGGATTATAAATTGGCAGAGGATGGTAACGGAGTACTCATCGACATTTTCATTAAAGCCCCATACAATTTGCTCGTACTTGACACCAGCAGATTCTGGCAAGTAACAGGAATTGAAATATCCTATGGTATAAAAGGATTAGAAGTCAATGTACAATCACTTGCCACCTTGATCGCCGGCGGTATTGCCTTTGATACGCCAATCACCGCTGGTGGCTCCAACAAACCAGTCAAGCCGGGGACAACCTGCCGGTTATTCAAAAATTTTAAGAGTATCGGTGAATCAAAATACATCCGTAAGGTACCTTATTTGCTGCACTTCAGCGGTTCTTTGCGAGGCCTAAGTGAGGCCGCACCGGTAGAGTTTAGAGGCATTAAGGTCGGTTATGTCACAGGTATGGCAATTTCTATCGACCCCAAGACCATGAATATTGACACCCCGGTCGTCATTGAGCTTGAACCAGAACGACTGGCGGCTCCTGGTTTCCTGAAAACCCATAAGGCTCACGAGTTGACAGCCTTTATGGTTAAACACGGCCTGAGGGCGCAGCTAAAAATGGGCAGCTTACTTACGGGGCAACTCTTTATCGAACTAAACTTTCATCCCAATCTTCCCCAAAAAACGTTGCTTATGACCGGCAAATATCCAGAGATACCCACCGTTCCTTCCACCATGGATGAATTACGGAAAAACGCGACTGATGTATTAGCGGAAATACGCCAAATCCCCTTCGATAAAATTGGGCAAGGATTACTAGAAACAATTCAGGGAGCTAACCGATTCACCAATTCCCCAGAGTTATTAGCAGCCGTCCACACCTTAAATACGACCCTTGATGAAATTCATGCCTTGGCGCGATCTGACGGTTCCTTAAGCAAAAGCTTTGATAATCTTGACACACTAACACGACGCCTAGACACGAAGGTTGTTAAGTTGGACAAAAGTATTGAAAAAACCCTGGCCACTATCCGTTCCGCCATGGAGATTGCCGATCCGAACTCACCGGCCGCCGTGAATCTTACGACAGCCATGGATGAATTGGCGGCGGCTGCACGCTCCGTGCGTGGCTTAGCAGATTATCTGGCGAGACACCCGGAGTCGTTAATCCACGGCAAAGGGAGAGACAAAAGGTGAAGACATGAAAATACCAATTAACAGCTTGATAATACTAAGTATTTCATTTATGACATTTTCTGGATGCGCCACCACTCAATCCACCCGTTTTTATCTATTGAGTTCATTGGCCAAATCAGCAGAACAACCACGATCGTATGCGAATGCGTCTACCAACACACAGGATGAAGAATCCACTCTTTCCTTGGGAATTGGGCCAATTAATATCCCCAAATATCTCGACCGTCGCCAGATTGTCACCCGCTCCAGCCGCAATACCCTAAGGCTGTCAGAGTTCCATAATTGGGCGGAGCAGCTTAAAAATAATTTTACTCAAGTTATGGCAGAAAACCTCTCAATCCTCCTGGGCACGAATCAGGTTGAACCATTTCCATGGCAACGGCAACACGCAATAGATTATCAATTGGTCATGAATGTTATTCAATTTGAACAAACCACAGATGGGAAAGCCTTACTTATAGCCCGCTGGAGCCTTCTGGATGGGGAGGGGAAAACAATCTTGGCTAACAGGAAATCACATATAACCGCAAAGCCCAGCGGCCAGGATTATGAGTCTTTGGTGAAAGCGCTTAGTACGGCTATTTTAAACATCAGCCGAGAAATAGCTGAGGACATAAAGCACCTGCCCCTGGAGTAAAAGGACAAATAGCGGCAGGCTACCAGAATCGTAATACGATTGAGCAGTAAAATAATGGTTCTAAATCCCCAATCGTGCTAGTTATTGATACTCATTCTGAGTTTCAATCGTCCCATCAATCAGTGATGACAAAAGTTCTTCGACTATTTGCAAAGACTTACGATTTCCGGTATTTCCCCAGTATAGACGGCGGTAGGCAAGATAGACCCTGCCAGGTTCAGCAGGCAAAGAATAGACCATGATCTGGTAGGGGCAAAAGACAATATAATTGGGGTTATCCTCCATCATTTTTCTTGAAATAACGGCACTACAAAACTCCATAACCTTGGCCTTGGCAAAAATTGGTTTGGTCTCTCCCAAAGCCTTACCGGTGCGATCCAGCATCTCTCCCACATGGGAAACCGATGAAATGACCAAGCCTCGGCCATTTAGAGCCATAGTTAAGTCATCCCAGACCTGATCATAATCTGCCAGCACCGATTTAATCACCACTGGTTGTTTTGTTATCGCATCTTGATGCGCAGCGGGCCGAATAGCACCACACCCTGCTAAAAGAAAAATGGAAAGCGAGATGATAAGCCGGGCAGTAAAATACAATATTTTTTTATTTCCCATCCCAATTAGTCCCTCATTATCTGCCAAAGCATGAATTTCGACCCGGCAATCGCCCCGAGGGCGATGAAGGTCATGGTTACGATACTACCGAGACCCATGGTTGATATACCGCTCAACCCTTGGCCAATGTTACATCCCAAAGCAATCACTGCTCCAAAACCCATAAGCAGTCCGCCCACCAGATTATATCTAAACTGTTGCAGGGGTGGCGCTACCCAATTAAAGGTACCACTGATTAGAGCGGCGAGTAACGAACCGGCGAGTACCCCAAAAACGGTGGCAACAGCAAAGTTAATAGTTTCACCGGTCCACAATATTATATAGCGGAAGCTCTGGGCATCAGCCAATGCAAAAGTCAGGCTCTTAGGCCGCCATTTTTGGAGCAAGGCCGGGTCGGACGGGCCGGAGTACGAAAAGCTGTCAATAAGCGGTAATGCTTTGTGGGCCGCACCGTTCAGCCACCAGGCCAGGACTATTGTCAGGCCAATAGCGGCCCCGGTCAAAGGCCATTTCCAGCCCCAAAATTCTGATTTCTTGGGAGCCAGCAATATAAAAATAAGCAAAATAAGTTCCAGGGCCAGGAGAATCAGCCACCAAGGTACGGCGGGCAAGAGATTCGGCAAGTACTGACTTTTTAGGCCCAGGGTGAATGAATTAAAAAAATCGACCCTGATCTTTGCCAAAATACCCCAGAGTGTGGCGCCTGATGCCAGGATAAAGGCCATGACTGTCACCAGAGAACCTAGGTCGCCCTCGGCAGAGCGCACTAAAATCCGGCTGGCGCAGCCCCCGCCATAGACAATTCCTACCCCAAAGATAAAGCCACCGACAATATAGCTGAGCCATGTAAAAGGGGTTGAGAGATAAATACAGTATTGAATGTCGACCTGTCCCATCTTAAATAGGACTTGCGTACCAAGGATCGCCACCAGCAAAGACATGGCGTAGGATCGAGTCTGGAAGAGATCGCCAAGGGTTACCCTGGCATGACAGGCGGCGGCGATGCAGTATTTGGAGCGCTGGACAATAGCCCCCATAATACCGCCGATTAAGAGACCTCCCCAAACCAGGCTATTATGAACAGCACCTTTAATCACAGCGATTTCCTCGTCCGACAAAGACGATGAATCGATACCACCATAGCCCTTAATCTTAAAAATAAGGAATAATACCCCAATAAAGCCTACCACGACCATTGCCGAGACAGCCCCTTCCCTGATTTTTTCCTGGCTCATTTTGCCCTCACCTCTAAACATTTTTTATTATCAGAAAATTAAAGACGGATTAGTACCTTACAAATTGTTTTCTCGGAGTCTGCGCTTACCTGTTTTTTAGAAAAGA
>CAYTNB010000128.1:0-7707 GCA_964439085.1 uncultured Desulfobulbia bacterium
CCCGAATGTTTTTATCGGGGATCCAGGAAGGCTGTTTTTTTGCTGCCATACAGGCTGTATCTTTTAGATATTTAACCACCGGGTAACACCCCACGAGGGGGTATAAGAACCTTATAAATTCTTTTCTAAAAAACAAGTAAGCGCAGACTCCGAGAAAATAATCTGTAAGGTACTAATGATCTAAGTAAAAAAGAAAGGGGGATATATTTAATGATATATCCCCCTTTCTTTTTTGGATTTTTAGAAACGGCAATCCAGCATCAAATAGGCGTTGCGTAGTTCTCCATCCTCAAACGACGTGCCAAAATCTCCCACCGGGAAGGCGCTCAGCTTATAGTCGTAGTCGATATAAGTATAGCCAATTCTGGCGAAGAGATTTTTGTTAAAAGGCTGGATGTAGTACAGATCGAAGACATCACCCCTAGCTGCCAGTTTATTGTACAACTCACTGATGCCAGTCGTGAAACTAAACCAATACTCGCTGCCGTGGTTATACTCAAAGCCTAATTTGGGATTGTTGAAGCGGGCGGTGTTTATGGTGTAGCGCATACCGGTGTAAAGGGCCCAACCAGTATGTGCGCTGGTGCCATCATTATTAAGTAGTCCAAAAGAGCCTCCAAGAGTAGTTCCATTGGGATGGCTACGATTCAGCCCCAGGGACATAAAAACATCGAAATTGGAGTTCAATACCTTACCGGCCTGGGCGTGCATCCCATAGAGATCCATGTCCCCGACGCTGGCCTTTCCCAAGGCGCTTAAGCCTGCAAAAGAGGAGTCCGTGAAGTCAACACCGATCTCATTGGCTCGAATGGCACTTAAGACCATAAGGCTGTTGTTGACGCCTGGTATTTCTGCTTCAAAAAAGGCCGCAAATATGTCAGAATCATCCAGGCCGCCACTGCTGTCAAGATAGGTGTCAATTTTGTCGTGATCCTGATATATTTTGCCATAGGCGAATCTAAGCCCCGAATTTTTCAAGCCCGTATATCGCTCAAGGCCAAGAGTTGCGACGATGCCGTCTGACTCGCCATTAAAGATTAAAGACGGATAGGTTGATTGCCTTTTACGGTTTTCTTTAAGCTCGGAGGGTGGCCCCTCGGAAGAAGGGTGACGGCCAAAGGTGATGGCTAATGGAAAAGGGAGACCTGACGGAACCCAGTCAATATAGGCCCTGTCAAGTTTGACATTGCTGTTGCTAGGCGAATGAGCCCAATTGGAATCACCCTGGGCCAGGCTATCAACGCTGCCGGTATTAGAAAAGTTTTTATATACTGCCAGGCGCCCGGTAAATTTAAGGTTCTTTTGGATGTCGGCATCCATGTTTATTCGGAAGCGATTAGTCCAGCTATTATCGTTACTTTCTTTGACGCCTTGGGCCGCGCTAGGTCCGGCAGTAGCATATTTAGAAAAATAGAAATGGTTCTTGACTGTAATATTATCCACCCTGGTACGCAGCTCAGCTCCCAGGTTGATTTTATCCTTTAATGTCTTGGTTTCTACCTGATCCAGAGTGTCATAGATATTGTCAATATCTTTGGTCATCTTGCCGGGAAGAGCGGCGCTGGCCGTCTTGCTGGAGGGGCTTTCATGCTCTAGGCTGTTTACCCGCTGTTGGAGGGCTTTTAGCTGGCTGATAATGGCTTGGTAATCGTCTGCCGGAATGGTGACTGTATTCTGAGCGGCGGTTGCGGCCCCTGACAGAGCCAAAAATAAGGCTGGGACGAGTAATAATCTTTTTTTCATTGTTTTTTATACCTCTAGAGAGATTTATATTTTTAACTAGTTGGAAAGAGTGCCTGGGCTCAGATCTTTTTATTTAGGAATTACTGCCGCCGCTGGTTGGTCGCTGTCGGCGGCGTGACTTACCAAATACCTGATAATAGTGCTGGTGTCGGTAGCACTGATGCCGATATCAACCGGATGTCTGCCCCGTTTAAAATATTTTTGCCAAACTCTGCCTGCCTTGTCGGCAGGATTAATCGAGGCGGCCTGGCCACCGCTCTTGTGACAGTTGCCGCATTTCTGTATAAACAGATCGTCCCCACCGGCACTGACGTTGCTGACTGACAATCCCAGAAGTCCTGCCGCCATTAAAAAAATTAAACTTTTTTTCACTTAGTTCTCCTCCGTTCTATTTGGTGTTTAGTACCTTACAGATTGTTTTCTTGTTTTTTAGAAAAGAATTTATAAGGTACTTATACCCCCCCGTGGGGTGAAGTGCCTTAAGACTGGAACTCTGTCGTAAATTTCTGTTGAGGCACTTAGCCCCGTGCTGGGGCTAATTTCTCGGCAATTGTAAATTGCCATTTCCTTCGGCTTTATTATTAATCCCCCCCCTTTTACCTTCTGTATCACCTGTTAAGACGACTAATTCATCAACAAAGGCAGATAGATTATTGGCCTGGGCCTGCATGGTTTCGGCACTGGCCGCCAATTCTTCAGAGCTTGCGGCGTTATGTTGACTTGTCTCATCAAGGCAAATCATGGATTCTTTTATGTGCTCGACTCCGCTGGCCTGTTCGCCGGCGGCGATGGATATTTCAGAGATAATATTAGCTATTTTACCGGTGCTTTCGGCAATCTCTTCATAGGCCTCTGATGTCTCATTCACCATTTTGCCACCTGTCTGAATCTTCTCTGTGGAGTTAGCTATAATGTCATTGGTGCCTCCAGCGGCTATTGATGAACGTCCTGCTAAATTACGAACCTCATCGGCTACTACGGCAAAACCCGCCCCGGCTTCCCCTGCCCGAGCAGCCTCTACTGCGGCGTTTAAGGCCAGAAGATTAGTCTGAAAGGCAATTTGTTCAATATCCTTAATAATCTTCTGAGTTTCTGCATTAGAGTCGGAAATACTGTCCATGGCGGTCTTTAATTTTGTCATGGAGTCGGAGCCTGTTCCTATTGTCTCTTGGGTATGCTTCATTAGGCATTCTGTCTCTTGGGCATTATCGGCGCTGCGGCGGGCCATGGAGGCTACTTCTTCAAGAGAGGCCGAGATTTCTTCAAGGGAGGCTGCTTGGGATGAGGCGCCGTTAGCTAGTTCTTGACTGGCGGCGGTCATATTGCTGGCGGCGGCATCCACTTCTTTATAACTGTCATTAAGCCCCCTAGTAATTTTTTCGATAATCAGGAATAGACTTCTGCCCATTAAGAGGGCTAGGAATAAGCCAATTAGGATGGCGGCAGCACTGATTATTACGACTAGGGTATTGGCGTGTTTTATTCTTTGGATTGATTCGTCTTTTGTGCGCTGCATTTTCTCCTTGGCCTCGTTAATGGAGGTGTGTTGGAAGTCGTACAACGACGCTAATGTGTTATTTAAGGCTTTATCGGTGTCCTGCCGCAACTTGATGTAGACTGCGGTGTATCCTGCCCAGGTATCCCAATAATCCTCTAGGGCAAATTTAAGATCACCCTTGGGCAGTGGGTCATCCAAGTTACTGAATTCTTTATCTAAGGAGTCTTGCAACTTGGGGTTGGGGCTGCGCATGTCGTTGCCAGCCTTGGTCATAATATCCATGATGGCCATGGAGGTGTTAGGCTCGGCAGCTGTCGAAAGTCTATGCAACTCCTTCTGTGTCTTCAAAAAAGCGATATTCTGTTGGGCCAGATTATCAAAGCGAATTTGGGCGGCTTTGACCAATTTGTCGAGCTTTTTGAGTGTCTTGGAGACCTTGGCGTTGCTGCTGACAACCGGTAATGAGTTAATTTTTTTTAAGGTGGTCAAGGCCCTTTGATAATTATCTGCGCCCGCCACATTAAAAAACTTGCTCACCGAGTACTGAACCTCGGAGATGTTATTGGCTAAGTCGGTCTGGGCGATGAGAGTCTGGTTTGAGTTGTTGATTATGCTTACCACCAAGTCTCCTAGAACGGTCATATTGTGGTAGGAAAAGAAAGATACGGCCAAGAGAAAGAAGATGATTATAGCTGGTGGAATGATAATACGTTGTTTAAGTGAAAGTTGCGGATTTGTAAAATTCATAATGCCTCTTGCAAAAATTGAGCTGTTAGGCTGATTATATGAAAAAAAGGTCGGGGTGTTTAAAAAGAACCTGACCTTCAACTGGCGATATAAACAAGGCTATAAAAATATGTTTTCTGTTGTCAATAAAAAACGTGGGGGGAGAAATTATTTTGAAGAGTTTATGCTATGGGGCGGGTGTGTTTGTCTTGGAGATTGTTTGCGGTTTTTCCTTGTTTTTCTGTCTTAAAATTGCTAATTCTATGGGGGGAAACATGTCTGTGAATTGATGACTTTAACCTTGATGTCGTATAATAACAAAACCACTGTATTTCTGGCTTAGCCGGGATAGGAGCTGATAATGATTCGTGATTTTGAGATAATAAAGAAACTTTATGCCGGGATGGGCGCTAAACAGGCCGCTGCTCGGGAAATATTTGGCAGCCCCCTCACCTTGGCCGAGAAGATATTGGCCGCCCATTTGGCAGAAGAACTACAGCAAGTCCCTGAACGCCGTAAGACTTATGTGTATTTGAATCCTGATCGAGTGGCTATGCAGGACGCCACAGCTCAGATGGCCCTTCTGCAATTTATGCAGTCCGGTCGTCCGCAGGTGGCGGTGCCTTCCACAGTGCATTGTGATCACCTTATTATGGCACGGCAGGGAGCCGATGATGATTTGCCCGTGGCCCAGGAACAAAATCGGGAGGTTTATGACTTCCTGCGTTCTGTCTCTAATAAATATGGGATAGGATTCTGGGGGCCTGGTAGTGGGATTATCCATCAAATTATTTTGGAAAATTACGCCTTCCCGGGCGGCTTGCTTATCGGCACTGATTCCCACACCCCTAATGCCGGTGGTCTGGGAATGGTATCCGTGGGAGTGGGCGGCGCTGATGCCGTTGATGTGTTGGCTGGAATGCCTTGGGAGCTTTCCTGGCCCGGTGTTATTGGCGTAAAATTGATCGGTCGTCTGCGGGGTTGGGCCTCGCCCAAGGATGTGATTTTACGCTTGCTGGATATTCTTACTGTCAAAGGTGGTACTGGTTGTGTGGTGGAATATTTCGGTGCAGGCGCTGCTACCATTAGCTGCACTGGTAAGGCGACCATGACTAATATGGGAGCGGAACTTGGCGCCACTAATTCGGTTTTCCCTTTTGACGGGCAGATGGCGGCATATCTGAAGGCTACTGGCCGTGCTGAGTTGGCCGAAGCTGCGACAGCCCATGCTGCTGAACTTACCGCTGATCCGGAGGTTTATGCCGAACCAGAAAAGTATTACGATAAGATAGTTGAGATTGATCTTGATAAGTTGACCCCCTATGTTGCTGGGCCGTTCACACCTGATTTGGCTCGTCCGCTTGCAGATATGCGGGCTGAGGCTGCCAAAGAGGGGTATCCCGAGGAACTTCGGGTTGGACTTATCGGTAGTTGCACCAACTCATCTTATGAAGATATTGGCAGAGCTGCCAGTGTGGCCAAACAGGCCTTGACCAAGGGGATGAAGGCCAAAAGCAAATTTTTTATTAGCCCCGGCTCGGCCCAGGTGCGGGCGACTGTGGAGCGGGACGGCTTATTGGAGCCTCTGCGGAAGATCGGCGGAGTGGTACTTGCCAACGCATGCGGCCCCTGTATTGGTCAGTGGCATCGGCAGGATTTTACCGCTCAGGAAAAAAATTCCATTATTACATCTTTTAATCGTAATTTTAGGAGTAGGGCCGATGGCAACCCCGAAACCCTGGCCTTTATCGGCAGTCCGGAGACGGTAACGGCTATGGTTCTGGCTGGTAAATTGACTTTCGACCCAGCCCGTGATGATATTGACGGGGTTCAGCTTGAGGCTCCGATGGCGGAGGCCTTGCCGCTTGGTGGCTTTGATCCTGATAAGGCGGCCTACGAAGATCCGGCTTCTGACCCCGATAAGGTACAGGTGGTCGTTGATCCTGCCAGTAAACGCTTACAGCTTTTAACGCCATTTGCGGTTTGGGATGGACTGGATTTTTCTGATTTGGTGGTTTTATTGAAGGCGGTGGGTAAATGCACCACCGATCATATCTCACCTGCTGGCCCGTGGTTGAAATTCCGGGGTCATTTGGACAATATTTCGGATAATATGTTTATTGGAGCCAATAATGCCTTTGCCGATAAGGCTGGGTGTGGCCTGAATGTCTTGACGGGGAAAAAAAATGTGTCGCTCGTGCAATTGGCGCGAGAGTACAAGGAGAACGGTGTGTCATGGGTGGCCATTGGTGATGAAAATTATGGTGAGGGCTCCAGTCGGGAACATGCCGCCATGGAACCTCGCCATCTTGGGGCTAAGGTAGTTGTGGTGAGAAGTTTTGCCAGGATTCATGAAACCAATTTGAAGAAGCAGGGTGTTTTGCCCTTGACCTTTGTCAATCCAGCTGATTACGATAAGTTGCAGGCTCTTGACCGGGTTTCAATAAATGGTCTTGCCAATCTTGCCCCCGGCAGTTCTTTGACCATGACCACTGTACATGATGATGGCTCTAAGGATAGTTTCCCGGTAAATCACACGATGTCTGATCAGCAAATTGGCTGGTTTAAGGCCGGGTCGGCGCTGAACATGATTGCGAGGCAGATTTAGGAAGGCGGATGACGGAGGACAGACGACAAATTTCGGGCGATATTTATGCCATTGTACTGGCAGCCGGTAAGGGTACCAGAATGAAGTCTGGCAGAGCCAAGGTTTTGCATGAGGTTCTGTTTGCTCCTATGGTTAGTCATGTTATGGACAGCTTGGTGGAGATAGGGGCCAATCCTGTTGTGGTGACAGGCCACCAGGCAGAAAAGGTGGAGGCCGCTTTGGCCTCATATAATCCCACTTTTATCCGTCAATATGAGCAACTGGGGACTGGACACGCCGTTTTGGCTACTGAGGCGGCTTTGGCAGATAAAAAAGGCATGGCGCTTATCTTATGTGGAGATACCCCACTCGTACGGCCTGAGACTTTGCGGCAGATGACTGAGGCACACATTAAAAATAAAAATTGCCTTACCGTGATGACTACGATTCTTGACAATCCCGCCAGTTACGGAAGAATTGTTTCTGACGAAGCAGGAGAGGTGCTCCGCATTGTTGAAGAAAAGGATGCTTCTGTTCAGGAACGGCAGATAACGGAGGTTAATGCCGGGATGTATTGCGTCGACCTTGAATCTTTGTTTGCCGCCCTGCATAATGTTGGGTCGGATAATGTGCAGGGTGAATTGTATCTTACCGACATCATAGAGATTATAAAAAAAGATGGTGCCAGGGTCGGGAAGTTTGTCTGTCTGGATAAAGATGAAATACTCGGGGTTAATTCCAGAGTTGAACTGGAATCGGCAAACTCAATAATGCGGGAAAGGACAAATAAAGGTTTTATGCTTGCCGGAGTCAGTTTAGTTGGCTCCTCATCAATTTTTATTGAAAAAACGGTTAGTATCGGTTCAGATACAACCGTTATGGGGAATTGCTATATTACCGGCAAAACGGTTATCGGCCCGGCATGCAAGATCGGCCCTTTTTGTAACCTGTGCGACTGCCAGATAGCAGCTGGAAGTACTGTAGCCCCCTTTACGAACAAATAATGTAACTATTAAGCTGCACCCCATCCGGAGTCTACGCTTACCTGTGCTCGCTTGAGCCTTCCAGGGCATACCGATGTATAGTTGGAAGGCTTTAAGCGAACACACTTAGGAGGTTGTCCGAGAATAGAAGCCGTAGCGAAAAGTTGGAG
>CAYTNB010000129.1:0-7678 GCA_964439085.1 uncultured Desulfobulbia bacterium
AGCAATTCACATTTGGGACATGTGTTTAATGATGGTCCAGCTCCCACTGGTCAACGTTATTGCATCAATTCAGCCGCCTTAAGGTTTATCCCCGCAGCCAATCTAGACAAAGAAGGCTATGGTAAATTCAAGACTAAAATGCAATAACCTGGCCAAACAAACCGATAAAAACAATAAATTTCCAGCACAACTTAAATAATGTCTTGTTTTTTGTTTTTCTATTTTATAGACTTTTCTTCAAGCTGAAATGTTTAGTGTCATTCTTACCTGATACAATCATAAAAAAGTCTGGAACACATCTTTAAGACTTTTTGCGAGTGCATCTTACTTAAAACAGCGGTACGACCACGATCGTATGCGGAGGAGCTAGAGATGAACAAAGGACAAAAAGCGGTAATTGTTTTGACCACGTTATTCTTCACCCTGAGCTTGGCATTTTCGGCCCAGGCCATAATCAAAATTGGAGTCCTGGCCAAGCGTGGAGCTCCCAAGGCCATGAAAAAATGGAGTGCCACCGCATCTTACCTCAGCGAGAAACTAGGCGACAAGGTGGTTATAGTTCCGCTAAAATTCACTGCCATTGAGCCCATGGTCAAGAATAGTAAAATTGATTTTCTCCTGGCCAACTCCGCATTCTATGTGGGCATGGAAAAAGAATATCAGGCCAAAGCCATTGCAACGTTGATTAACTCTCGACAGGGCAAGGCTTTAAAAACATTTGGCGGCGTTATTTTGACAACAAAGGACAGCCCGATTAACTCTTTAAAAGACATCAAGGGTAAAAAATTCATGCTCGTCAAGTTTTCGTCCTTCGGCGGCGGCCATATGGCCTGGCGCCTTTTTCTGGATAACGGCATCAACCCCAAGACTGACTTTGCCTCCTTCATCGAAGGGAAAAAGCATGACAACGTAGTGCTGGCGGTAAAAAATGGTGTTGTTGATGCAGGCACCGTGCGTTCAGATACCTTGGAGAGAATGGAGGCGGAGGGTAAGATAAAGCTAAGTGATTTCAAGATTATCCATCAGGAAAAGGATAATTTCCCGTTTGTGCATAGCACCCGTCTATACCCGGAATGGCCAATGGCCGCTCTGGAGGGCACCTCCCCAGCCCTTGTAACCAAAATGGCTGCAGCCTTAAAGTCCATGAGTGCCGATAGCCCCGCCGCCAAGGCCGCCAAAATTGTGGGATGGGCTGATGCCGCCGACTACACCCCTGTGCGGGAATGCCTGAAAACTATTAAATACGGTGCATTTGCCAATTAGTAGTGAGTGCTAACTTGCAAGTATAAAATCAAGAAAATATGATATATATTTTTACATCCGTATGTTAAACAATGGATTAATTGTGGATCTTTGAGATCGCATTAATCCTTAATTGACTACACGCTAGCTATTGGCAGGGAGCCTATCCTTCTTCGGTGGTATTGAACAGAGTCCCAGATTGAGGGTTAATTTGGTGATTACACCTAACCCGTGCGATAAATTCAAGCCGGCTGCGTCAACGAACAGGTTGTATCACTAGAGGAGTAAATGGCATGGCACGCAAACAAAGAGGCATTACCTTTAAATTTGTCCTAATTTTATCGGCGCTCTCCATTATCCTGCTAAGTGTAATGACGGTCGTCATCATCAAAAAATCCCAAGATTCTGAAAAAGCCTTAGGCGCTAATTTTATTCATACACTTGAGCAAAACCTTGATGCGCAGGAAAAATCATCACATCAGGACATAATAGCCAAAGGCAAGTCCATTGCTAGGCTGCTTGATAAGATAGGATCTACATTTATTATTGGCTATGATTTTGATTCCCTGCAACAATTAGCCCAAAACGCCTCTGCGGATAAAGACATTGCCTATGTTTTTTTTACCGACCCAGCCAATAAACCCCTGACCAAGGTCGAGGCCATGAAACCCGGCATGATAGAAATAAAACAGCCCGTGAAGTTTGAGGGTGATGTCGTGGGACAGGTGGTTATACATTTTAGCACGGCTCGAATCATTAAAATAAAGCAAACAATTAACGCCGAGATTGCCAAAGAAAAGACAGATTTAGCTGCAGCCATGACCGCCTCAACCCGCCACCTGACCATTTTGTTTGCCGGTCTGGCCTTAGGCCTTATTACCCTTCTCTGTCTAACCATTTATTTTTGTCTCAGACGCCTGGTAATTAATCCAGTAACCGGAATCGGCAACGAATTAACTGGCACAACTGCCAGAGTATCTGAAGCCTCTGGTGAGTTGAGTGGTTCCAGCCAATCTCTGGCCGATGGCGCCTCGACTCAGGCCGCCTCAATTGAAGAGATTTCGGCTTCCATGGAAGAGATTTCTTCCATGACCCGCAGGAACTCCGATAATGCCGGGCAATGCGACAGCCTGATGAAAGAGGTTAGTGAGGTAGTTATCAAGGCAAATGAATCCATCATCCACCAAACCGCATCAATGAACGAGATTTCCAAGTCCAGCGAGGAGACGTCTAAAATAATCAAGACCATTGACGAAATCGCCTTCCAAACCAACTTATTGGCTCTAAACGCCGCAGTAGAGGCTGCCAGGGCCGGAGAGGCTGGGGCCGGTTTTGCTGTGGTGGCAGAAGAAGTTCGCAATTTAGCCATGCGTTCAGCCGAGGCGGCAAAAAATACCGCCCAGCTTATCGAGGACACTGCCGCCAAGATTAATGAAGGACGCATCCTAGCGGCAGATAGTAACGAAAATTTTTCTGCCGTTACAGAAAAAATTGCCCAGGCGAGTAACCTCGTAAGTGAGATATCAGCTGCCTCAAATGAGCAAGACACAGGATTACACCAGATAAACACGGCTATTAGCGATATAGACCAGATAACCCAGCGCACAGCGGCCAATGCCGAAGAAACAGCCAGTGCCGCAGCCGTGCTTCTCTCCCTGTCCAAGGATACAACGTGGCATATCGAGCACCTAATGCTAACCCTAACCGGCAGTGGGAAAACGGCTAGAAAAGCTGGTATTAGTAGCACACCAAAGACCGTCCCTGCTGCCACCACTCAGCCGAAGAGACCTAAAATTAAGTCTCTAGCGGCTCCCACACGCCAAAATGTCTCTAAGCATGAGGCTTCACCAGAAGACATTATTCCCATGGGTACGGATGATGACTTTGAGGATTTCTAGCCCTTTAAGGTAAAAAAGAATGAACGTATAATTATCTGACGCCCTAGGAGGCTGTCCGAGAATAGAAGCCGTAGCGAAAAGTTGGAGAATTGAGATCGGTTTTTCGATCATTTTGGGAAATAGACATCCAGGTAAGCGTAGACTCCAACATTGAATTAAGGAAATCTCTATGCGCCATTTACATTAGGGCACAATATAAAGAAAACCCTTGGATCGATCATCAGAAAAGTAAATCTATGCTATTTCACTGAAGCTCAGACTTGCTAGATCATCAACTTTCTGCAATTATCACCCCATCTGGTAATTCGTTGGTGTCATCGGTCTTTACGGGGAAATGTTCCGCCAGAACTTCCGTTACACGCTCAATCTCCCGACAAAGCGCCTGACAAGCAGCCCCGCTTTTAATTCCCCGTGCTACTGAATGAGCATGTTCTTGCAAAGACTCAGGAGTAATCTTCTTATAAATCCCCCGATCGGCCAACACCCGAACCTTACGTTCAAAGAGTGAGATAAAAAATAGAACGCCAGTTTCGTCACGAGTTTTATACAATCCCCTTTCATAAAAGGCCGCCAGGGCCTTCTCATTTACCCCTTCGGTCAACCTATTTTTAGACGTAAACAGGCGTTTAAGCGGCGGCAAATATTCAATTAACCATATACAAAGTGGGATCAGAGCAATGGCCAAACCCACAAAATACCATAACGATGCAGCCAAGAGCAGATCTGCCACAGCAAGAGATAATAAACCACCGATGACCAGCCCGGCCAAAACCCTCCCCTCGGGATAATCACCGCTTCGATCCACCACCATCACAGCAATTTCGCCAGAGGTTTTACTCTCTGCAACCCGCACCGCCTCAGCAATTGTATCTTTGTCATGCTCACTAAAAAAGAATTCAGCCTTCATTACCACCCCCCTGAGGCTCCGCCGCCGCCGAAACCGCCGCCGCCAAAGCCTCCAAAACCACCACCGCCGACACCACCGCCGCCAAAGCCACCCATACCGCCGCCATAATAACTACCGCCCCTGAGCATGCCAGCCAAGAATAGGGGCAGGAGCCAGCCGCCAAAGGCCCCGGCAGGAATCAGGAACAATAGGAACAAGGCCCCAACAGGTAACAAACCAAAAATAAATGCCAGCGGAAATAAAAGACCGCCTGCCAGTAATCCGAGTCGCCTGGAACTACTGCCCAGAAAGGCGATTAAGGCAATACCAAAAAATAAAAATTTTAATAGAGGGGATGGTTCAGCCCCTCTCCTCCGCCCCAAACGCCGAATACCGTCGCCCTTAAATTCTCCACGACTGGCCTGGATAATCGCACCCACCCCAGCAGCAACCCCATCATCAAAACGACCACTCTTAAAATAGGGCGAAATGACATTATCAATAATTCGCCCACTCAACAAATCCGTTAGCACTGGCTCCAAACCACGCCCAACCTCAATTCTTATCTTATGTTCATCCTTTGCCACTACCAGCAGGACACCATTATCCTTACCTTTTTGACCGATCTGCCACTTTGAAGCAGTTCTTACGCTGAATCCATCTAAATCATCCCCAGCCAAAGTTGGAATTGTTAAAACCGCCACCTGAGTAGAATCAGTTAAATCGAAGGAGCGCAAGGCCCGATCTAATTTTGCCTCCATGGTAGGAGAGATCATATTAGCATAATCGTTGATATAACCGTGGTATGCAGGTACATCCAGGGCTTGTGCCAGAGTTCCAAAGCATAGGCCAAGGCACACGAACAATAACAGGGCAGTAATGATACTATGTATGCGCCGCCGCCCAATAGCAGATTTTCTACCTTTTAAGATCAAAACTTCACCTTAGGAGCCACCTGAGCACCGGCATCAGCCTTAAAGGCCTCCCGACGTGGCAAATGCAGCATAAAATTATTGGTCAAATTGCTAGGAAAGGTTCGAATAGATATATTGAAAATCTTAACCGCCTCATTAAAACGCACTCTTGCAACATTAATTCTATTTTCCGTGCCCTCCAACTGATGCTGTAAATCCCTAAAATTCTGATTGGCCTTTAAATCGGGATATCGCTCAACCACCACCATAAGCCGGGAAAGAGCCGAGCTCAAGCCACCTTGGGCCTGTTGGAACTGCGCCATGGCCTTGGGGTTATTAACGACATCACTCCCCAGCTTAACCTGCCCTACCTTGGCTCGTGCCTCAGTAACCGCAATAAGGGTATCTTTTTCATGTTTGGCATAGCCCTTCACAACTTCCACCAAGTTGGGAATCAGGTCAACCCGGCGTTGATAGGCAGCTTCAACATTTCCCCAGGCAGCAATCACCGCTTCATCATTTTGCTGAATCTTATTATAACCGCAGCCAGTGAGCCCGAAGCTAAAAATCGCCATTATTAATACCAAACCAATTTTTTTCACAATCAACCCTCCAAAGGACAATTCACATATTAAAGGAATACTATACTATCATAACACAGAGCCTACAAGGTAAGACAATCAAAATGAATGTCAAATTACCCACGGCACACGACAAATAATAATCAAATACCGTAACATTGCTATTTAAATATTCATTTTTGAAAAAAAGTGCATAAAATGTTACATAACACGACAAACGGCACAATCTCCACTCCATCCTAATAACTTTCATCATAATAATGCAGCAAAAAACTGACATACGCAACCTTACCAAAGACCAATTACGTGATTTTCTCGTCTCCTTAGAGTTGCCGCCTGGTCGTGCTCCGCACTTGTTTTCCTGGCTACAGAGCCCGGAGACACATGATTTCTCACAAATGACCAACATCAACAAAAAAATACGGGAGCAACTCTCAGAACAGGCATTTATCAGCCAGCTCAACATACTTACCAAGGAGCGTTCAAAGGATGGCACCATCAAGTTCGGCTTTGCGCTTCAGGACGGTGCAGCTATAGAGAGTGTGCTTATCCCGACGTCTAAACGGCACACCTTGTGTGTATCATCCCAATCAGGCTGTGCCATGGGCTGCAAGTTTTGTCTCACGGGCACGATGGGATTAAAAAGAAACCTTACGCCTACTGAGATTACAGGCCAGGTATTGGCCGTTATGGAGCAGATGATCAAGGACGGTGTGCAACGTTCTACACCCCGCGAATTAATCAACAATCTGGTTTTTATGGGCATGGGTGAACCTCTGGCTAATTATGAGAATTTGCGAACCGCCATAAATATCTTAGTGGACAAAGACGGGCTCGAATTCACAGAACGCCGGATTACCATTTCGACCTGCGGCATCATCCCAAGGATCAAAACATTGCCCAAAGATATGCGAGTCAATCTAGCGGTATCCCTCCACGCCGCAGACAACAATACTCGTAATCTTCTGATGCCCGTGAACAAGAATTATGGCCTTGACGAACTCCTGGAAGCCTGCCGAGCCTACCCCCTCCAACCCAGGAAGGTCATTCTTTTCGCCTACATTCTAATCCTGGGCATAAATGACACCGACCAGGACGCAAAAATATTGACACAAAAGCTGCGGGATATACCATGTCGAATTAATCTTCTGCCTTATAACGAATCTGAAGAACTACCTTACAAGCGGCCTGGGGCTGAGAGAATAAATTCGTTTCAAAAGATTCTGCGGGATGCCGGCTTCAGAACCATAATAAGAGACAGCCGAGGCACAGACATTTCTGCGGCCTGCGGCCAATTGGTAAAACATACGGAATGACCGGAGTCTCACAAGTTCGCTTACTTAACCATACACGTTCGAGATAAACATGTAGTTATAAAACAGGAGGTACATCCTTGAATTTGTAACAATTCAGACAGGGATAACAACCTTACACGTGAGGTATACACGTTCAGAGGCCGCTCAGCCGTTCATTTCTGACCCAGAACCATACTGTTCGCATTCCAGGAAGGCTTGCATAGCGAAGACTCTGAATGGGCTAAGGTGGACTGCCAGCGAACAGTTACCCATATTATTGATGAAGAAGTCTTGTGCGGCTGAATATTTTTACCTATAATAACTCTATTAATGAAAGTCAGGCTGTTTAATCCCCCACAAACGCATATCTTGTGCAAGCAGACATAAAAAGAGGAAACCCGATGATAAAAAACAGGTTTGGGCAATATTTAATAGAACAAGAAGCGGTATCTGAAAACGCAGTGTACGAAGCGTTAAACACTCAGATAACTCAGAAAATTCCGATCGGGAAAATAGCCTTAACCGAAAGAATGCTTACCGTAAAGCAAGTCTTTAAAATTCTGAATGCCCAGGTTGACTCAACTAAGATGTTTGGTGAAATCGGTGTTGAACTGGAATATTTGACCAACGGCGATGTTGAGGCGCTGCTTGCCATCCAGAGAGATTGCGTTTCTCCCCTTGGGCAGATCTTAATAAAATCGGGTGATTTGGATCAAAATGTTTTAGATAAAATGTTGGGTGATTTTCACTGCTTAAATGCAGAAATAGACGATAAGACATCTTGATGCGGAGTTTTGCAGACTCTCTTGAGCCTCTTGCAAAATTAAAAAGGCGTTTTCTAAGCCTAACATATTGAAATAAT
>CAYTNB010000130.1:0-7497 GCA_964439085.1 uncultured Desulfobulbia bacterium
CGTCCCTGAAACGCTTACATTCCGAGGTGTTACAAGGTCAAGAGTGTGGTTTGCTGAGTGCTTACAGGTATTAAAATCATCATTAACGCATCCCGCCCTCATAGTGGCTCGAAAGTCTTAAAGTGTCATTATTTAAGGCTTTATTTGGAGGTGCTGAGCTGGACTTTTGGCATAAATGTTGCGACTAATCCAGTCAGCAAGGTAGATAAAAAGATTGTAAGTTTATGGACTGTGCGTCATGTCACTGGGTAAAGTCTTGTTTCAGTCTAATTCTCTCCACAGTTTAAGTGCCACAATGCTCAAGATGCCTGGCACAACGCAGCCACCCACTGATAGCCAAAGAGGAGCTGTCCAATCACCAATTTGAACAGGGACTTGAAATATGAGTCTAAGGGTATGTAAAACTGCAATTATTGAGAAAAATAAAGCTGATAGTGGAAGGTACAATTTGGTGTTCATTGGAGTACTCCTGGCTAAATATTGAGTCTAGAATGCTTTAGTACCTTACAGGTTGTTTTATCGGAGTCTGCGTTTACCTGTTTTTTAGAAAAATTTTTATAAGGTACTAGGTAAACGTAGACTCCGATACCCCCTTGTGGGGCGGGCAATGATACCCCGCCTCCTGGTACGAGCAAAAACTTTACTATTCAAGGGATCTTATTTTGTTTATGACGTAAAAATATTTGCTACACTTGCTGGGTATTTAAGAAAAGTCTTGGGGATTCGTAAAGAAATATAGGACATTCGACGAATATATCAAATATTGTTTTTAGTGTTGACTGTTTGCGGAGATTCAAAGTTGGGGAATAAATTCAGCAGTTCTTGAAAAGAGGTAGCTTTGTAAATTTTTTGCCGAATCGCCGAGCCGCTTGGAATACCTTTAAAATAGCGACCGGCATGATTTTTGGTACGGCCCAGACATCGCTTTGAATCCATAAAATGTGGGATTAATCCCAGGTGCCGAGACAGGGCGGCAATTCTTGCGGCTAGGGGTGGGGACGTTGATTGGGGCCGGAATATCCAGGGAGCTCCCAGGGCCGCCCGGCCAATCATTACGCCCTGGCATCCGGTTTCAGCCATCATGCGCCGACCGTCTTCGTAGGAGTGGATATCGCCGTTACCAATTACAGGGATATTGACGGATTCTTTTACCTGGCGGATTATCTGCCAGTCTGCTTGACCTGAGAAACCATCTGACCAGGTGCGGGCGTGAATGGTTAGGGCTGCGGCGCCTGCATCTTCGGCTATTTGGGCGAAACGAGGGGCGCTTATTTCCTGATGATTCCAGCCGCTCCTGAATTTTACGGTTACGGGCCTATCCGTATTACTGACAACTTGGCGGATGATTTGGGCGGCTAGTTCGGGAGTCCGCATTAAGGCACAACCTGCCCCCTTTTTAATGACCTTGCGTACTGGGCATCCCATATTTATATCAATTATATCAAGGGGGTAATCTGATAGGATGGCGGCTGCATCTCCCATAATCTCTGGTTCTGCACCAAAAAGTTGCACGGAGAATGGCTGTTCAGCCGGAACTGTGGCCAGCATCTGGATTGTGGGGGGCTGACAATAGGTAAGACCGTGGCAGCTTATCATCTCGGATACTGTAAGGCCTGCTCCATACTCTTGGCATAGCAGACGGAAGGGCAGATCCGTATAGCCAGCCAGGGGCGCTAGAATGAAGGGATTCCGTAGCTGAACAGATCCTATGCGCATGATCATTAATAGTGAAGTTTGGGGTATTAGGAATGCGGTTGAAAACTTCCCCACGCATCTTCATTCCGGTGTACTTTTGACCGAGATGGGGATGCGTGAGGAGATGAATTGATTATAGCAATGCTCGTAGCATCTTTACCACATTCTCAGTGGTAAAACCAAACTCCTTAAAGAGTTCATTGGCAGGGGCTGACTCGCCAAACCTGTCAAGGCCGATCACCTTGCCGTTTAAACCGACATATTTACGCCAATAATCGGTGACACCTGCCTCAATTGCCAAACGGGGAACCCCGGCAGGCAACACCTCTTCCTGGTAAGTTGCACTTTGTTGGTCAAAAATATTGGGGCATGGCATTGAGACTACCCGAATATTGTTGCCGTCCTTATTCAGTTGCAGAGCGGCATTCATCGCCAATTCAATCTCGGAGCCACATGATATAATTATGGCAGTTGGCTTGTTAGCAGGGCTGCCAGCCAAAATATAGCCACCTTTGCTTATAGCCGCAATTTGGGCCTCAGTGCGATCTTGATGGGGTAGGCCCTGGCGTGAGAAGAGGAGCGATGATGGCCCATTTTTTCTTTCCAGGGCGACTTTCCAGGATACCGCTGATTCTACCGCATCGCATGGCCGCCATACGTGCATATTGGGTATCATACGCAGGGTGGCGGCCTGCTCAACGGGCTGGTGGGTGGGGCCATCTTCGCCCAGACCAATTGAGTCATGGGTGAAGACATGAATAGTCTGGATTTTCATTAAGGCTGCCATCCGCAAGGCATTTCTGGCGTATTCTGAGAACATTAAAAAGGTCGCTCCGTAGGGGATGAAACCGCCATAGAGGACAATGCCATTCATAATAGCGGCCATCCCAAATTCACGGACGCCAAAATGGATATAATTACCTTCATATTCCTCTTTTATATTCTTACTGCCAGACCAGATAGTGAGATTAGAACCGGCCAAATCGGCTGAACCGCCGATTAATTCGGGCAGGTGCGGCCCAAAACCGTTCAAGTCATTTTCTGAGGCCTTACGGCTGGCAATTTTTTCTGCCTTGTCGTTGACGGAATTAATAAAGGCCATCGCTTTGTCCTGCCAATCATCAGGCATTTTTCCACTTAAGCGGCGCTCCAATTCAGCACCTAATTCCGGGAATTCCTGGGAATAGTTTTGAAATTTCTGCTGCCACTCTGCCTCATCTTTGGCACCTTGCTTCCTGGCATCCCAGCCCTGATATATGTCATCTGGGATAGAAAAGGCCGGATGATTCCAGCCAATGGTTTTACGAACCAAGGCAATTTCGTCATCACCCAAGGGGGCACCGTGGCAGGATTCCTTACCTTGCTTATTGGGGGAACCCCAACCGATAATGGTCTTGCAACAAATAAGCGTCGGCTGGTCGGTATTGGCTTTGGCATCATTTATTGCCTTTAAAATAGCATCACTATTATGACCGTCAATATCGGAAATTACATGCCAACCGTAGGCCTCAAAGCGTTTGGGGGTGTCATCGCCAAACCAGCCTTTAACCTCACCGTCGATACTGATACCGTTGTCATCGTAGAAGGCGATGAGTTTCCCTAGTCCAAGCGTTCCAGCCAGGGAGCAGACCTCGTGCGAGATACCTTCCATCATGCAGCCATCACCTAGAAAAGTATAGGTATGGTGGTTGAGTAAATCATGACCTGGCCGGTTAAATTGGGCTGCCAAGGTGCGTTGGGCAATGGCCATGCCGACAGCATTAGCGATTCCCTGCCCTAATGGACCAGTTGTGGTTTCAATACCAGGTGCATAACCATACTCCGGGTGACCGGGGGTCTTTGAATGCATTTGACGAAAATTTTTTAGATCGTCAATGGATAGGTCATAACCAGTAAGGTGCAGGAGGGAATATAATAACATGGAACCGTGCCCATTGGAGAGGACGAAACGATCCCGGTTAGGCCATTGCGGATTAGCAGGATTATGGTGCATAAAGTCATGCCATAATACTTGAGCAATATCCGCCATACCCATGGGGGCACCTGGATGACCGGATTTGGCTTTCTGAATGGCGTCCATGCTCAGGGCGCGAATAGCGTTGGCTAGTTCTTTACGGGAGGTCATTAGTATTTCTCCAAAGAGGTTGAAAATGGTGGTTAATTATTGGGCGCCATCTACAGGCCGCATTATTTTATTGATAATATGGAGATAAATTATCTCTGATATATCTTGGGAAATCTTTAGCATGGCCCCCTTTTTATTGGCCTGCAAGGATGTGGGGTTAGTGGATGTATTTAAGGTCTCTGTAAAGGACTTTGAGACCGTCCAAACCTTTTTGCCCGTTGCCCTCTCGGTAAGGGTAAATGATACATGCAGATTGGCCCGCAATTCGTTGGCTATCTGGTGACTGCCATAGGAAAGCTCAGGGTAATCAACGGAGTCGATGCTGCCTGTGAGGATATAATCGGCAGTGTCTGGCGTACCTGCCAGGTGAATTAAACTGCTCTTCCGAAGCCAGTTGGAGAGGGATTGGTACATGGTATTCTCAAGGCCTACTTCGCCAGTCTTGTTGGCCCAGAGGGAACGGTTCAACGAAATTGGTTTACTGCTGCTATTGCTAACGTAGGGGTTGTAATAGCCACAGCCGCTCAAAATAAGGAGAGCACAGAAGATGATAATTTGAATTTTGCGCATATTAAATAACTATATTGACCAGTCTGTTTTTTACTACGATAATCTTTTTTACTATCGAATTGCTAATGAATTTTATAACTTTTTCATCTTTTATAGCCATTTCCTTTAATTGCTCATCACTTGTATCGGCGGCTACCTGGAGGCGGCTTCTTACCTTGCCCATCACTTGTACGACGATGGTTAATTCATCCTCTTTCGCCGTTTCTGGATCAAATTCTGGCCAAGCCGTGCTATCTAGTAAATCAGTATGCCCTAAGATCTCCCAAAGTTCGGCGCAGAAATGTGGTACCATGGGGTATAGTAATTTTATAATGGTCTCCACCGCAGTTCTTATAACTGAGGGATTTGCTGCCTCTTCGCCTTGAAGTTTGTTGGCTGCCAGCATTGCGTTTACCAATTCCATCACTGAACTTATACAGGTGTTGAAATGAAAATCATTTTCAATATCGGTGGAAAATTTCTTAATGGTCTGATGGGTTTTACGTTCCAGAACACGACTGGTTTCATTAACTTTCTGGGGGGCGTTATCCTCGTTTAATATGGCCAAATTAAGGTGGATAAAACGATAAATTTTATTTAGAAAACGTGAAGCTCCATCTACTCCCTTGTCGCTCCACTCAAGGTCTCTGTCCGGTGGCGCCGCAAATAGGCTGAACAAGCGGACGGTATCGGCGCCGTATTTTTCAATCAGGGTATTGGGATCAACTACATTACCCTTGGATTTACTCATCTTGGTGCCGTCCTTAATTACCATGCCCTGGGTGAGCAGGTTTTTAAAGGGCTCATCAATATCCACATAACCAAGATCACGCATAGCTTTGGTGAAAAAACGGGAATAGAGAAGGTGTAGGATGGCATGTTCAACGCCGCCGATGTATTGATCAACGGGCAACCAATATGAGGCGGCCTCTTTATCGATCATGCCCTTGTCGTAGTGCGGATTTGTATAACGGGCATAGTACCAGGACGACTCCACAAAGGTATCCATGGTGTCGGTTTCCCGGCGGGCTGATCCACCGCAACTGGGGCAGGTGGTTTGGTAGAAACTTTCCAGGGAGTGCAGAGGTGATTTCCCCGATTGATCAAACTTTACATCTGTGGGCAATTTAACCGGTAATTCCGCTGTAGGCACGGGTTGAATACCGCATTTTTCACAATTAAGCATAGGAATTGGCGAACCCCAATAGCGCTGTCTTGAAATCCCCCAGTCACGCAGGCGGAAGGTGGTTTTGGCTGTACCAAAACCATTTTTCAGGGCAAAGTCGGTAATTGCGGTTTTGGCCGCAATATTATCCATACCGCTAAAATCTCCTGAATTGATCAGGGTACCCGGCCCTTCGTAGGCTTGATCTGTTGGTATTCCGCTTTCGGCAGACTCAATAACCTGGATTAGTGGAATATCGTATTTGGCAGCGAATTCATAGTCGCGTTGGTCATGGGAAGGCACGGCCATGACAGCGCCGGAGCCGTATTCCATCAAAACAAAATTGGCGGTATAAATAGGTAACTTGCGGCCAGTGTAGGGATTGACGCAGTAAGCGCCGGTGAAAACACCCTCCTTCTCTAGCTCATCACTGTAGTTGATCTGTTGTTTGGCAATCTTGGTTCGTTCAATGAAGTCGCAAACAGCTTTTTCCTGGGGGCCCTTTTGAGATAATTTAAGGGCCAGTGGATGTTCGGGGGCGATGGACATGAAGGTAGCGCCAAATATGGTGTCCGGCCTGGTGGTGAAGATGACTAACTTCTCGGATGAATTTTCGATTGGGAAACTTATTTCTGCTCCAATGCTCTTGCCTATCCAATGCCGTTGCATGGTAACAACCTTGTCGGGCCAGCCAGTTAGCTTATCGAGATCGGCCAGTAGCTCTTCGGCATAATCGGTAATCTTAAAGAACCAACCGTTCATCTCTCTTGGCATGACCTTATTGTCGCAGCGCCAACAAGCGCCGTCAATAACCTGCTCATTGGCCAACACGGTTTGGCAGTCCTCACACCAGTTTACCGTGGTATTTTTTCGATAGATGAGTCCCTTCTTGTACAGGTCAATAAAGAATTGTTGTTCCCAACGATAATAATCGGCGTTGCAGGTGGCTAACTCACGATCCCAGTCGTAGCTGAAGCCCATGTGTTGTAATTGATTTCGCATATAATCAATATTCTCATAGGTCCATTTGGCTGGATGGGTGTTTTGCTTTATGGCGGCGTTTTCAGCGGGTAGGCCGAAGGCATCCCAACCCATGGGATGCATGACATTAAAGCCGCACATCCTCTTATAGCGAGCAATGACATCGCCAATAGTGTAGTTGCGGACGTGGCCCATGTGGATGCGGCCGGAGGGGTAGGGAAACATCTCCAATAGGTAATATTTGGGAGCCTTGCTCGGAGTAACTTTAAAAGATTTTAGATCGTGCCATTTTCGCTGCCATTTTTGTTCAATAGCCGCAAAATCATAGCTTATATCGTTAACTGGTGCCATGGGAGTCTCTTTAATTTAGTACCTTACAGGTTGTTTTCTCGGAGTCTGCGCTTACCTGTTTTTTAGAAAAGAATTTATAAGGTATTTATACCCCCTCGTGGGGTGTGTTAGTACCTTAGGAGTACTTTCCGTGTTTTTTGTACCCCGCAAGGGGTACTGAACTGAACGCAAAAAATGGAAAAAGAAAAATATATTAATTTAAATAGTTATGATGTACCCGTAAAAAATCACGGGATGGCTAAGTAAAAAGTACCCAAAAGGGGCATAGCAATTCGATCTACTGTTAAGGTGCTTATCAAGGCCTTTAATAATCGAAGTCTACCTACGCTTGTCTCAAGTTTATCTGGGTTAGTACATGATGCCAGGTTACTGGTTCTCAGGTACGGCAAAATCCTGCCTGGCCAGATTCTCAAAGGTGGTGATGGTGCTAATAAAGGCTAGTTTTACTGTGCCAACCGGGCCGTTACGCTGTTTACCGATAATAATTTCGGCAATCCCCCGGTTGGGGTTATCCGGAGCCTTATTATATACCTCATCACGGTAGATGAAGCAAATAACATCGGCGTCCTGTTCGATGGCGCCGGACTCGCGCAGGTCAGAGAGCTGCGGCCGTTTGTCGGTTCGGCTCTCC
>CAYTNB010000131.1:0-7457 GCA_964439085.1 uncultured Desulfobulbia bacterium
CGCCTTCTGGCTCATCGGCAGTACGACAAATCCCATGTTCAACGTTCCACCTCATTGGCATCTGGTTCTGGGAGGTTTTGCCTTTGGCCTGGTGTTTATGGCCACTGACCCGGTTTCAGCCCCACATACAGCAACGGGACAATGGTTTTACGGCCTTTTAATCGGAGCCTTGGCCATTCTCATTCGGGTAGCAAACCCAGCCTTTCCGGAAGGCGTCATGCTGGCCATTCTGCTAGGTAATGTTTTTGCCCCTCTCTTTGATTATTTTGTCGTTCAAAGCAATATAAAGAGAAGGAGGCTGCGTCATGGCAAATGAATCAGCCTTTAAGCCCTTTTTTTCGGTGTTGATCCTGGCCTTTGCCTGTTCATTCATGGTGGCATCAGCCTCAGTTGGCCTACGTTCACGGCAGCATGTCAACCAGCAGTTAGAAAGCAAAAAAAACATCCTTCGCGCCGCCGGGCTTTACAAACAAGGAATACCTATTGAGCAATTATTTACCGCCATTGACAGGCGTATAATTAATCTGAGTACCGGCAAATTTGTTACATCAAAAGTCATTGACCCTAAAAAATTCAACCAGCGGCAGGCTGCTAATAATCCGGCGACCAGTCGTGCCTTAGACAAAGACATGGACATCGCCGGACTCAATAGGCTGGAGAACTATTCTTGGGTATATCTGGTAAAAAATGGCAATAAAATAAGTCAGATAATTCTACCAATCCGAGGCAGCGGCCTATGGTCAACTATGTACGGTTATGTGTCTATAGATGGCGATCTTACCACTATTCGCGGTATAACCTTTTATGAACACGGCGAAACGCCTGGACTGGGTGGTGAGATTGAGAACCCGGCGTGGCAGGCAAACTGGCGGGGTAAAAAGATATATGGCGAAAGTGGTCAAGTCGATTTCAAGGTCACCAAAGGCGGCATTAAGGCGAAAGGGGACGCTGCTCTGCACCAGGTGGACGGAATATCGGGGGCAACCCTTACCAGTAACGGCGTTGACAATTTATTACATTTTTGGTTTGGCGAACATGGTTTCAAGCCATTTTTAAAGCAAATACGGCAGAATATGAATGACCATAGCACTTCCACAGAAACTCGGTGAACAGCGCCATGATTCATATGCGGGTAAACAAAGACAATGAATAAGACAAAAAAAGAGCTTTTACTAGGACCAATTTTACAGCGCAACCCCATCGCCCTCCTAGTCCTTGGAATCTGTTCAGCTCTGGCGGTTACAGGTCAGATGTCCACCGCCTTTGTCATGACTATTTGCGTACTAACAGTTACGGCCTTCTCCAGCATGCTCATTAGCATGGTTCGTTTTCAGATTCCCAGCAGCGTCCGTATAGGTATTCAGATAACTATTATCGCCACCCTGGTTATTATTGTGGATCAAATACTGAAGGCCTTTTATTTCGAGCTATCCAAGCAATTATCCGTCTATGTAGGACTAATCATCACCAATTGCATCATTATGGGCCGGGCCGAAGGCTTTGCCATGAATAACTCCCCCATCGCCAGTTTTATTGACGGAATTGGTAACGGCTTAGGATATGGCGCTATTTTAATGACCGTGGCCTTTATTCGTGAGTTGCTGGGTTCAGGTACCGTTTTTGGCTTCGAGGTGCTGAAGCTGAGTACAAACGGGGGCTGGTATGAGCGAAACGGCCTGCTTCTCCTGCCCGCCAGTGCTTTTTTTATCATCGCCCTGCTCATATGGATTTTAAGAACCGTAGATCCCCAACAACAAGAAAAAAATTAAGAATTCATGGCGCATTATCTAAACATAATTTTCCGATCAATCTTTATTGAGAACATGCCCCTTAGTTTTTTCCTGGGCATGTGCACCTTCTTGGCCATCTCAAAAAAGGTCAAAACAGCGGTGGGACTGGGTACTGCCGTGCTGGTCATCATGGTAATCACCCTGCCCATTAACAATTTAGTCCTTAATTATATTCTGAAGCCAGGGGCGTTAGCCTGGGCCGGGCAAGCGAATATGGATCTTACTTTCCTGGGATATCTGATTTACATTGGTATTATTGCCGCCGTAGTCCAAATTCTGGAGATGTTTTTGGATCGTTTTATGCCAGGTCTTTACAATACCCTAGGTATATACCTGCCGTTGCTGACGGTCAACTGTGCCATTTTTGGAGCTTCATTATTTATGGTTCAACGAGATTATAATTTTCTTGAGAGTGCCGCTTACGGCTTTGGAGCAGGAGCCGGTTTCTTTCTTGCCGTAGTGGCGCTGGCTGGCATCAGAGAAAAGTTGGAATACGCCACCCCCCCCGGCGGCCTGCGCGGTCTGGGACTTACATTTATAACCGCCGGGCTAATGGCAATGGCCTTTATGGGACTCGCAGGAATGAGCTTTTAAAAACAACTGGCCACAGAAACATACAGAAGAATGATTTGTTTTATGCTCTAACCAAAGTAAGGCTTGATGCGATCTCAAAGAGTTGTGATTAATCCGTTGTTCAACATTCATAGATAGCCCCAGACTTTTTTAAGATATATCCCTAAAAATATAAAATTGTAAATTGGATATAAACCATTAATCGTAATCTTTTATGTGCAGTTATTTCTGTGTGGTTCTGTGGCTAAAAATAGATTTAATGTGCCTTCTAATATTTTATTTTGGATACTGAATAATGAATGAAATATATACCGCTGTAATTTGTTTTATGGCAGTGCAGTTTGTGCTGGTCGCCTTAATTCTGCTGACCAAAAAAACATTATTGCCCGGTGGCAGCATCAAGCTGTTAATTAACGGCACGAAAGAAATTGTCACAACTCCTGGTGGTAAGCTACTTGCGACACTATCTGATCAGGGGATTATTCTTTCTTCTGCCTGCGGCGGGGGGGGAAGTTGCGGGCAGTGCCGGGTTGCGGTCAAAAGTGGTGGCGGTAGTATTCTTCCGACGGAGCGTTCCCACATTAATCTGCGTGAGGCCAGGGACGGGATGCGCTTGGCCTGTCAGGTACAAGTCAAACGAGATATGGAGATTAAGGTACCTGCCGCCATGCTGGATACCAGAAAATGGCATTGTAAGGTCATCTTAAATCGTAATATGGCAACATTTATCAAGGAGTTGGTACTAGAGCTGCCTCCAGGTGAAGAAGTCAACTTTCAAGCTGGCGGTTTTATTCAGATAGAAGTTCCAGCCCACGTTTTGTCCTACTCCGATTTTGATATTGATGAGCGTTTTATGGACGATTGGACAAAATTTAAGATGTTCCAATACAAGTCTCATGTGCATACGCCGGTTACCAGAGCTTACTCTATGGCTAATTATCCTGGCGAAAAAGGTATCATCAAACTAAACGTCCGCATTGCCAGCCCCCCACTAAGAGGACCGGGCAATATCCCGCCCGGCCAGGCATCTTCATATATCTTTAATCTGAAGCCAGGAGATGAGGTAACCATTGCCGGGCCCTTCGGGGAGTTTTTCATTGAAGAGAGCGATTCGGAGATGATTTACATTGGGGGAGGTGCCGGCATGGCTCCTTTACGCAGCCATATTTTTGAACTCTTCAAGGGGCGCCAGACAACCAGAAAAGTTTCCTTCTGGTATGGAGGGCGTAGTGTGCAAGAAGTATTCTATGACGATGAATTTGAGGAGCTGGCAGAGCAATTCCCCAATTTCACCTTCAACATAGCCCTCTCTGAGCCCCAGCCAGAGGACAACTGGCAGGGTTTAACTGGCTTTATTCATCAAGAATTATACGATAATTATCTTAAAAATCATCCAAATCCAGAGGACATAAACTATTATATGTGTGGGCCGCCAATGATGACCAAGGCAGTTTTAGAGATGCTTGATTCATTAGGCGTAGAGCGTGATAATATCCATTTTGACGATTTTGGTGGCTAGTTTGTGTATTTTCTACTAATTTTAGCCATAACTTTTTTCACCATTTTATTGGTAGCTATATTAATTAGTTATTGCCGCCGCAAACTGTGCAAAACCCCGCATGGTTTAACAGGTAGCTGCCATCAGAGTGGCGGGCAAATGTGTGCCAGTTGTGCGAACCTCACCAAATCAGACAATAAGGAAATCACTCATGGCCATACCAAGAAAGAATAATCAACGTCCCTTGATGATGTGGATGCTACTAGTACTATTTACAATGCTGGGCTGTCAGAAAATGAATGTCACCCCCCTCCAGGAGAAGATAGACTGGCATAGTCTTGCCGCTGGCCAGGCGGAGGCCGCCAAGTTCAAACTTCCCAGCTTGGTCGATTTTTATTATGGCCCCCAATGCCAGAGATGTCTTGCGTTTGACAAAAAGATATATGCCGATCCAGAAATCATTCACCGACTAAATACCCAATTTGTGGCAATCAGAATAGATCTAAGAAAACCTCTAAAAAATGATGAACAAACTCTTGCAGATGCCATGAAAACCGGCGGTGAATGTATGCTAATGTTTCTTAATTCAGCAGGCGAGATAGTTAAAACCCAGCACGGCACTCCAATTTGCACAATGAACCAATTGACCAAAAAGGAGTTCAGTGCTTACCTGGATAAAGCCCTTACCAATTTAAAAAACGGCAACCACAAGGCGTGCAAAACGAATTAGCTACCCATAATTCAGGTCGTTGAAACATGATTTCTCTTGCTTGAGAAAACTTACGTAAGCCAAGGCTCCGAATGGGCGGAAATAGGACATTCCTGAATAGTTACGATTTTTTTGCTTTGAAGTTTGACATATGCTCAGTGTAAGGTATAATCACGCGGCAATTTTGTTAAACTACTTAGTAGATTTAGCTCTTTTTGTTTACTCTTGTGCTGTTTTAAAATAGCTAATTATTTTATACAGTTAGCTTCTATAAATTAAAACAATCATCCAGAACCTTTAAAGGTCCAGTTTATTTGGGTCAGGAAAAAAACATGAACAAAAATCTTAGATGGAAAATTATTTTCCTGGCTTTTATCACCATATTTTCGATAACCAGTATTGTTCCTTCGTTCACTAAAAACGTCCCGGACTGGTGGAAGAAATATCTTGCGCCCGTAGGTCTAAAGCTTGGTCTCGACTTACAGGGCGGTATGCATCTAATCCTGAAAGTTGACCTTGATAAGGCCATTGACAATTCCCTGGATTTTGCTGCACAGGATTTAAAAGAAGCCCTGCAAGAAAAGCACATATCGGTGGTTAAGACAAAATCTCCGGATAAAGGCAAACTTATTTTTACCGTTCCCAACAAAAGTGCCCTGGAAACTATTAAGAGCGTTGTTAAGGACGATTTTCCGAATCTCGACATAAAAGTTAAAGACGAAGCCGGTTCCTTCCCGCGAATCATCATGGGACTTACCGATGATCGTGTGCAATTCATAAAGAAAAACGCCGTTAATCAATCTTTAGAAATTATCCGTAATAGAATTGATCAGTTTGGGGTCTCGGAACCAGTTATTGTCCGGCAAGGTTCCGATGAAATTGTTATCCAGCTCCCCGGCGTCAAGGATGCCAAACGAGCTTTAAAGCTAATCGGCCAAACCGCCCAACTTGAATTCAAAATGGTGGTTGAAAATAATGGCGGCCTAAACCTTAATGCCCTGATAAATCAGGCAATACAGGCTGGACAATGGCAGCATGGTGAAAGTCGCAGCAAATTAAATCAAGCCCTGCGCCGCCAATTGCCACAGAATACTGAAGTCTATTTTGAATCGAATACTGACAGCAAGACCAACGTTAAAACTGTGAGTCCATTATTAATCAGAAGTCAGGTAATGATGAGTGGTGATATGGTCGCCGACGCCCAGGTTAGGGTGGGCGGTAGTTTTAATGAACCATATTGTACCCTTGACCTAACAGGCCGGGGCGGCAAGAAGTTTGCCGACATAACCTCCAAAAATGTCAACAAACGCTTTGCCATTATTCTGGATGGTAACGTCAAATCTGCACCGGTAATCCGTGAGAAGATTTTAGGTGGACGAGCCCAGATCAGCGGCAACTTCACTTATGAGGAAGCCACAGATCTGGCCATTGTCCTAAGGATCGGCGCTCTACCAGCCCCTGTTGAAATTGTCCAGAACTTAACAGTAGGTGCCTCCCTCGGAAGGGACTCCATCCACAAGGGTATTACCTCCGGTTTGCTAGGCGTAGCCCTTGTTATTTTATTTATGCTAGTCTATTACAGATTCTCCGGACTTGTTGCAAATTTTGCCCTACTGTTGAATGTTTTGCTGGTGTTTGCGGGACTGGCCTTTATGAATGCCACCCTTACCCTGCCAGGTATTGCCGGGATTATCTTGTCGATTGGTATGGCGGTGGATTCAAACGTGTTGATTTTTGAACGAATGCGAGAGGAATTTGCTCTAGGAAAATCTGTGCGTTCCGGAGTCGAAGGTGGATACGGCAAGGCATTCTGGACTATTGTTGACTCCCAGGTTACCACCCTAATTACCGCCCTCGCCCTCTTCCTGTTTGGCACCGGCCCCATTAAGGGCTTTGCCGTTACACTGTCTTTTGGTGTTGTCTTTAACCTTTTCACCACCCTATTCGGCACTAGGCTTGTGTACGACTATCTATACAGCAAACGAGCCCTAAAACCGCTTACCTTCATGAAGTTCCTGGATAAGCCCAATTTTGATTATATGAAGATTAGGAAGATAACCTTCACGGTATCCGCTTTTCTAGCCCTCTTGGGCGTATTGGCATTTGTACAAGTATGGCGTGGACAAGCAAATCTTGGCGTTGATTTTGCCGGCGGCTCTATGCTGCAATATCAGTCAGTCAAACCATTTACCCTGAAAGAAGCCCGGAGTGCTTTATCCAAACATGATTTAGCGGGTGTACAGCTCCAAAAGGTAGAAACCGGCAATCAGTTAATTATCAAATTAAAGCAGTCCTCCAAAACCGTGAAAAATTTGGACAAACAAGTTACCAGTGCCTTAAACGCTGAATTGTCAAACGATCAATTCAAACTGATCAGTGAAACCGAAATTGGCTCATCTATCAGTAGTGATCTACGGAATAAGGCAATTCTGGCAATTTTCATTTCATTACTTGGGATTATTTGTTATCTGGCTCTACGTTTTGATATCCGTTTTGGCCTGGCCGGAGTTGTCGCCATTTTCCATGACGTCTTGGTGGTGCTTGGTATATGTTATATTATGAATATTGAAATATCCCTGCTACTGGTTACAGCCCTTCTGACCCTGGCCGGATATTCCATCAACGATTCAGTAATCGTCTTTGACCGAATCCGAGAAAACATTAACCGCCAGGGAAATGAAAAGAATTTTATTAGTCTGATAAACCAAAGTACTAATGAAATGCTATCCAGGACCTTAGTCACCTCGTTGACTACGGTTTTATCACTCGTTGCTATCTTTTTGCTGGGTGGCGTAGTGCTCCATGACTTTTCCTTCGCCTTGATCATAGGAATTTTTGTCGGAACCTACTCGTCGATATTCATAGCCAGCCCATTGTTACACATATG
>CAYTNB010000132.1:0-7396 GCA_964439085.1 uncultured Desulfobulbia bacterium
ACGCTATGCCTGGCAAGCAAATGGCCATTGATGCCGACCTCAATGCCGGTTTAATTGATGAGGATGGGGCCAAAAAAAGGCGGGCAGACATCTCCCAGGAAGCGGAATTCTACGGGGCGATGGATGGCGCCGCCAAATTTGTCCGCGGGGAGGCCATTGCCAGTATAATTATTATGCTGATCAATATTTTTGGCGGCCTTTTTATTGGCGTAATCATCAACAAGATGGGTATATTTCAAGCCTTGCAAACATATACAATGCTCACCATTGGTGATGGCCTCGTAGCCCAGATTCCTTCACTAATTATTTCAACTGCCGCCGGTATAATTGTTAGCCGGGCCGCCTCTGATCTGAGTATGGGCGCCGAACTTGCCAAGCAATTCGGCATGCAGCCTCAAGCCCTGGGAGTTTCAGCCGTGATTATCTGTATAATGGGACTGGTTCCCGGCTTGCCACATATCCCGTTTCTTTTGTTGGGGGTCTTGTTAGGGACAATATCTTTTTTTACCTTCCAACAAAAGGCCGCAGTTAATGAGGAAGATGCCAAGGCCCGGCAGGAGGCTGCCGAACCTCCTGCCGGGTCGCCGGAGACAGTAGAGACTTTGCTGCCCTTAGACACCCTTCAGTTGGAGGTAGGATATGGCATAATCCCCCTGGTTGACGAAAATCAGGAGGGAGATCTACTGGAGAGGATCCGTGGAATCAGGCGCCAATTTGCCCTGGACATGGGTATACTTGTGCCGCCCTTACATGTCCGCGACAATTTGCAAATAAAACCTGACGAGTACATCCTTCTCTTAAAAGGGGTTGAAATTACCCGGGGAGAACTAATGATGGGCTACCAGCTAGCCATGGACTCCGGCACAGCCAAGCGGGAAATAGAGGGCATACCCACCACGGAACCAGCCTTTAACCTGCCAGCTCTATGGATCCACACCGACAAGAAAGATGAAGCACAATTGGCGGGCTATACCGTCGTTGACCCCTCCACCGTTATCGCTACTCATATTACCGAGGTTCTAAGAATTCACGCCGATGAACTTCTGGGTAGACAGGATACCCAAAAGTTACTTGACAATTTAGCCAAAACCTCTCCTAAAGTGATAGAGGAATTGATCCCGGATAATCTGTCATTGGGCGGCTTACAAAAGGTATTGCAGGGTCTTTTGCGGGAACGGGTATCCATCCGCGACTTACTGACCATTTGTGAGACCCTGGCCGACTATGCACCATTAACCAAGGATACAGCAATCCTGACGGAGTATGTCCGGCAGAAATTATCACGTTCCATAATTGCGTCCTTGGTTGAAGAGGATAACAAGCTCTCGGTTTTAACTTTGGCAGCACCAGTTGAAGACATTATCCGAGAGTCCATCCAGAAAACAGAACAAGGTAGTTATCTCAATCTAGAGCCGAACATAAGCAAACATGTTATAGAATCCACCCAGAAGCTAGTGGAACGAATAACCGGCGAGGGATACCAGCCCATAATTCTTTGTTCACCAGTGGTAAGACGACATCTACGCCACTTATTGGAACGTTTTATGCCACAAATTACGGTATTATCAAATAATGAGTTGCCCAATCAAATCCAGATACAATCACTGGGCACAATTGATGTACAAGGCAACGGAATGACTTGACCATATGTAAATGATGCCAGACAGACAGAAAAGCTAAACATCCAACTTTCAGATAAGCGATAGTCTGCATTCGGATTTACTGAGAAAGTGGCTGCTCTCCATCCATACTAGTACCTTACAGATTGTTTTTTCGGAGTCTACGCCTCGCTTACCTGTTTTTTAGAAAAGAATTTATAAGGTACTAGGTAAGCTCAGACTCCGATCCCCCCCCGTGGGGTGTTAGTGTTAAATTGTTGTCTTTTACTTTCTAACTTTGTAAAGCAAAAATACAAATTATGCGCATTAAACGATTCCAAGCAAAAGATAACCAAAGTGCTTTGGCTCTTGTCAAACAGGAAATGGGGGAAGACGCCATTATTCTGGCAACCAAGACCATTGGCAAAAAAGGTGCGGATCGCCGTATTGAGGTGGTGGCAGCCATGGATTATGACCTTGATAATATTCTGGAGACTGCCGAAGAAAAACACCAGAACCCTGCGCCCAGGTCTTACAGCTATAATACTGTCCGCCCTCCCCAACATAGCCCAGCAGCTCTTAAAACGCCGAGACCACTGGCCGGCAAGATACACTCCGAATCCCATGACCTGAAGTTGCGTTTTGCCAATTTATTCCGCCCGGTAGAAAGAGAAAGCGCCAATCTCAAACCGTCGGTTCGACCATTGGCACAAAACAAGACCAAACGAGCACCAGACCCCGCCGATGTAAAAAAATGGCGGAACCAATTAGTAGACAAAATAAAATTACCAACCACCGGCCATGACGAACAATATCAAGAGATTATCGCCCTGGTTGGCAGCACCGGTGTGGGGAAAACAACTACTGCCGCCAAACTAGCCGCCTGGCATAGCCTGCGGCAAAATAAAAGTGTAGCCTTATTTTCTATGGACTGTTACCGGATAGGAGCCACTGACCAGCTAAGAACATACGCCAATATCATGCGCCTGCCCTGCGAAATAGTCCTCAGAAAAAATGACATGCAAGAGGCTTTGAACAAGCACCAAAATAAGGATGTTATAATTATTGATACAGCAGGCAAGAGTCCTTATGATGAAAAGCATATCGCCGAGCTCAACGACTGGTTTTCATTTAGTCCAGATATCAAACCCCATCTGGTTTTGAGTGCCACAACAAAAAAAGAGGATTTGAGTGCTATTTTTAAATCATATACCAGGTTGACACTTGCCAGTCTCATCCTCACCAAGCTTGATGAGACCAGGGCCTACGCCGCTCTTTGTCAACAAGTTGTGACCGCCGCCCTGCCCGTCTCTTATCTAGCCACCGGTCAGCGTGTCCCAGAGGACTTTTTGGCGGCCTCTAAAGATTTTCTTGACCTATTGTTTAAACAAGGCTGGCAGGCAGCAATGCCCAAAATGGCCATTCAAAATTAGCATTGTCGCTTCATACGACGAGGAAGCATATGAACCAGGCATCAACCCTTAAAAAAATTATGTCTCAAAAGAACCCATCCACCAAGCAGGCCAGAGTTATCTGCATCACCAGTGGTAAGGGCGGCGTGGGCAAAACCAACATCACTGCCAACCTGGCCTATAGTATGACCACTGCAGGTCTCCGGGTACTGGTTTTGGACGCCGACCTTAATCTGGCCAATATTGATGTATTACTTGGAATGACCCCTAAATACAATTTGCAACATGTCTTCAGCGGAGAAAAATCACTCTCGGAAGTTATGATTCAAGGGCCAGGCGGTATGAATATCCTGCCGGGTGCCTCTGGTATTATGGAGTTGGCAAACCTGGGCGAGGAGCAACGCCTTTATTTTCTCTCCGAAATGGCCGCCCTGGATGACATAATTGACGTATTACTTATTGACACCGGGGCAGGAATTAACGAAAATGTAATATATTTTAACTTGGCAGCCCAAGAGAGAATTATCTTGCTGACACCCGAACCAACATCACTCACTGACGCCTATGCCATGATTAAAGTTTTGTCCACCCGACATGACGTTAAAAAATTTCAAATTCTTATTAACATGGCATTATCGGCGCAAGAAGCCATCAACGTCTTCAAGCAGCTTTCCAAAGTATGTGACCAATTTTTAGAAACGCTTTCACTGGACTTTATTGGTTATCTTCCGTATGATAAAAAGCTGGTTACAGCAGTAAGGAGCCAACGTTTAGTTACCGAGAAATTCCCCGACTGTAAGGCCAGTAAGATGCTGCAGAAAATCAGCCATGATTTGATTAAGGCGGTGCCGGAGTTAGGTTCTGATGGAAATATCAAGTTTTTATGGAGCGGGATGACTCATGGTCTCGCAGGTTCGCTTCCATAGATCATTAACTAAGTCCATGTTTTTTGACCACGACAAAAATCTATCCTTGTCTGTGTGTCTGTAGCTAAAAATATTTTTTCATGAAGGGCATTATATTAATGATTATCGTATGAGTTTTTTTACTAATTAAGACAATGATCAAACCCAAAACCCAGAAATTCAAGGATTACACCCAAGCCTATTTTCAGGACACGGGCAAGCTGTCCCCAGCCAAACGTGATGAATTAATCCTGACATACACACCATTAATAAAGTACATCGCCAGCAGACTAGCAGCAAGACTGCCATCTCAGGTTGCGCTAGACGACCTGGTTAGCTGTGGGATCATTGGCTTGATTGACGCAATTGATAAATTTGATCTCTCTAAAAAGGTACAATTCAAGACCTATGCGGAGTTCAGAATAAAGGGGGCCATGCTGGATGAGCTGCGCGCCCTTGATTGGGTACCACGCTCTGTGCGTAACAAAATAACCACTCTGGAAAGGGCCTATGGTACGATGGAACGTAAATTGGGCCACCCGGCAAATGACGATGAGATGGCCCAATTCCTGAGTATCGAGCTAACTGATTTCCATAAATTGTTGGATGAAACTAAATCTGTCACCTTTATGAATATTGAGCTGCTTAAACAGCGCTCACCAGAGCTTAATCGTTCATCGCAATTGGACGAGCTATTTAACACCGCTGGCAATGATCCCTTTACGGCCTTAAGTTTTTCCCAAATTAGAGGGTTAGTGGCTGATGCCATTGCCAATCTTCCCAAAAATGAAAAGTTAACCATCTCTTTGTATTATTTTGAAGAACTCACGATGAAGGAAATAGGCCAAATTTTAGGATACACAGAATCACGAATTTCCCAAATGCACAGCAAAGCAGTGCTCCGTCTGCGAGCCAAATTAAAAAAGATGCTGACAAATTAAAAAATTTCGTTGCTCTTACCCTTGTTTTCCTTATATGATATAGTGAATGCTCAAACAAGTGGAGATTCCGTTATATTTTTGAGATAGATGATATGCACTTTAACAGCCGGATTTCCCCCGGAGTCCGATCGCTCATTGCCGGAGTGCACAAGACCTCTTACCAGGAATCTTCTCAATTGAGATTATATAGTTACCCATAGACAATTTTTTGCGTTAGTTAAGGAATATTATAATGCCTGATCCAAGCAAAATGAAAGTTTTGGTAGTCGATGATTTTGCAACAATGCGGAGGATTCTAAAAAACATCCTCACACAGCTAGGCTACAAACATATTATAGAGGCAGATGATGGCACAACGGCCATGGATATCCTCAAACAAGAAAAAATTGACCTCATCATAAGTGACTGGAACATGCCAAAAATGACAGGCCTTGACCTATTAAAAAACGTAAGAGGTAACCCCGACATGGCGTCTACTCCATTTATTATGGTTACCGCCGAGGCCCAGCAGGATAATATCATTTTGGCCGTTAAAGCCAAGGTCAGCCAATATATTGTCAAACCATTTACCGCTGACATTCTAGGTGAAAAAATAAATAAGGTTCTGTCCTAACGAAGCTTTTTTTGCCCCCAAATCGATGGCCGACCAAGCAGATAAATCCGCCTCAGAAACAAATTCCCAAGATTCAGGAACTATCTTCGATAGTGACATCGGTGATGATTGGGGAGAAGCCTTTGACTCAGAGGAGGAGATGTTCTCTGAGAAAGATGAGGCCAGCAGTCCTTTTTTTCTGGATGAAAACGAAGAAAAATCCGATTTTTCTTCACCTGCTACAGAAAAAGGAACGCCCAAGCCAAAGCCATTGGCTGGTGGAGGACAAGCCAATGCTCAGGCTGGCCAAGTTTCTTTTATACCCAAACCTTTCCTCCGCTTTCTCTTTTACTGTAAATCAAGCAAAGATAAATTTTTAGCCCTCTCACGAATTATACAAATTGCGACTGGAGTCGGTTTAGCATTTGTTTTGTTGGCTATCATTTACATCAATACCCCCACCCCAGAGGCGGTGAGCCCCAATTTAAGCGCAGCACCGCCAGCGACGAGTCACAAGTCTGCCCCTCCCCCCGCAACCAATAGCCAAAATGCAGTGCCACTACAAACTGAAGCTAATAAAAAGATAGCCCTGACGTCAAAACTTCTTAATAAGCCAGCAGTACCACAGCGATCGTATGCGATTGAGAAGATTAGTAAAAAATGGCATCTGCCATTGTTTTTTATCGCAATCATCGGAAATGACAAGAAATCAACAATTCTAAACGTTGACCTCACATTGCTTCTGTTACTTCCCAAAGATGAACTGCTACCCAAAAACAAGGAAGTTTTGACACGTGATATTATCTATCAATTTTTCAACAACCAGCCACTATCTGAAATCCGGCGCTACTCTCTAGCTCGGGGTGAAATGAATCGCAAACTTCGTACCTGGATAGAAAAGCAATTACCCGGCCTGCCTCTTTCCACCATAATATTCAACCGCTACCAAATCCTATAGCTCCGCATCCCGACTAACAACACGTTCTTGTATAAAAAACGCACAAATAGCACAATAATGTTCCGTGTAGCCAGAATACATTATCGGCGTACAAGGTTATTTATGCCGCATATTCAGCTCATTATTTAATCGAACAGATTCACGGAATAAATTTTGCTTATTGTTACAAATAAAAAATAATTAATTTACTCAAAACACACAAAAAGGGGAAAAAATGATTAACGCAGGAGATACCGCTTTTGTTCTTGCCGCAGCAGGACTGGTGCTACTTATGACTCCTGGCCTTGCCCTCTTTTATGGCGGCATGGTTAGAAGCAAAAACGTGCTTGGCACATTTATGCAAAGTATGATCATGATTTCCGTGATCAGCATCGAATGGGTTCTAGTAGGATACAGTATGTCCTTTGGTCCGGACATCAGCGGCGTCATAGGCAATTTTTCATGGTTTGCCCTAAACACCGTGAGTTCAGCGCCCAGTCCTACTTACGCAACCACAATTCCCCAAAATGTTTTCATGATCTACCAATGCATGTTTGCCGTAATCACCCCAGCTTTGATCACAGGAGCCATTGCCGAGCGCATTCGTTTCTCATCTTTCATCGTCTTCTCACTGCTCTGGACCATCTTGGTATATAACCCTGTATGCCATTGGATATGGGGTTCAGGCGGCTGGCTGGCCGCCAGAGGTGTGCTTGATTTTGCCGGTGGCCTAGTTGTCCATTTGACTTCAGGCGCAGCCGCTCTCGCTGCCGTTTTAGTGATGGGACCACGCTACGAGCACGGCAAACGTCATTTTGCCCCCCATAATTTACCGATGACGATTATCGGCACCGCCCTACTCTGGTTCGGCTGGTTTGGTTTTAATGGTGGCAGTGCCCTAGCCGCCAATGGTATTGCCGCAACCGCCTTTGTCGCCACCCACCTAGCGGGCATGACCGGTATGGCGATGTGGGTCATCATGGAAGCCATACAGCATGGCAAGCCTACCAC
>CAYTNB010000133.1:0-7360 GCA_964439085.1 uncultured Desulfobulbia bacterium
CTATCAGACTGATCCGCGAAACAACTATCAAAGGTACAATTAATCTCAATTCCAACTCCAGTCTTCCAGACAGCGTAGAGCTCCTTGCCAGAAATGGTCTTGATTCCATAAGAGTAAGTCTTAATTCTGCCCAGGAAAAATATTACTGCCGATACTACAGGCCAAAGAATTACTGCTTTACTGACGTTACACATTCAATTGACGTCATGAAAAACTATAATCGTTTCGTTTCCCTCAATTATTTCGTTCTTCCCGGGTTTACGGATTCCAACCAGGAATTTGATGCCTTATGTCATCTCATCAGTAAGCATCGACCAGATTTTATTCAGTTACGCAATTTGAACATAGATCCCGAATGGTATTTACAGAGCCTTTCTTTCCCCGTAGATTCCCTATCTACTGGTATTCGAAAATGGTATAATCAACTACAAACAGAATTTCCTTCCCTCCAGTTTGGCTACTTTAATCCACAGGTGAACACTGATCATTTAATGAAGATTTAATTGTATGCGGGAAAATAAAATATCCGCAATATGTCTCTTTCTCATTGAAATATTTTATAAGTGGGATAGAATACTAGTTAAGAAGTTTTATTATAAAAAATATTTTTATGGAGCGAGGTCATGGAACAGTTGCCAAATATGCGCTTGACAACACAAAGGCAGATCATCCTAGAAGAACTCGGGAAAGTAACTTCTCACCCCACAGCAAACGAAGTTTACGACATGGTTCGTAAAAGATTACCAAGAATTGGCCTGGGTACTGTATACAGAAACCTCGAACTCATGGCAGAAAGCGGTATTATTCTCAAGTTAGAAGTAGGGGGCACTCAAAAACGATTTGATGCAACTGTTGAGAGCCATTACCATGTTCGCTGCAACTCATGTGGTAGGGTTGATGACATTGATATTCCTGTTCAAGAGTCAATCAACGACATGGCTGCTGCAGCCACTGAATACACAATACTTGGCCATCATATAGAATTTACAGGCACATGTAAGGTCTGCGCCGAACAAAAAACGGCATCTGCACTCCATTAATAAAAAAAGGGAAACGGTTTTCTCACCGTTTCCCTTTTTTTATTCATTACCTGCTGCTGTAAAATTCTACAGCAATTCACTCTGAAAAGTTACAGACCTTGCCATATTGTGCTTCCTGCTCTTTCACTGAATAGTAATTATTTCGTTGCTATCCAAAAACGATCTGACAGAATCTTCGTTTTCCTACTTTAAGCAAAATATTTGTCTCTGGTAAAATTACCGTATGCACATCGCCAACCTTCTTACCATCAATAGAAACGGCATTTTGTTTTATCATCCTTCGCCCTTCAGAAGTTGATTTCACCAGGGCTGCATCGACCAATAATTGGGGAAGTGAAATCGCCTCCGTTGCCAAACAGCTAAACTCCGGGATTTCATCCGGAACCCCACCTTTTTGGAACACCTTCTCAAAATTGGCCTCCGCTGTCAATGCCGATTCATCATTGTGAAACCTGGAAGTAAGTTGACGAGCAAGCTGTTTCTTAACCTCTTTGGGATGCAAACTGCCCTTTTTCACATTTGTCTCTAATTCTGCTATCTCTTTATTACTTAAATCACTGATAAGCTTAAAATATCTAAACATTAATTCATCAGATATTGACAAAACTTTACCATATATATTATCGGCAGATTCGGTAATACCAATATAATTCCCCAGGGATTTACTCATTTTGTTCACCCCATCCAGTCCTTCCAGAAGTGGCATGGTCAAAACAATTTGCGGAGCTTGACCGCGTGAGCGCTGCAGGTCTCTGCCCATCAGGAGATTGAAAAGCTGATCAGTCCCTCCCAGTTCCACATCAGCCTTCATAGCGACAGAATCATACCCCTGAATGAGTGGATACATAAATTCATGTATTGAAATTGGTTTACCATTTTCAAATCGATTTTTAAAATCATCGCGTTCGAGCATCCTGGCAACCGTCAACTCGGAAGCAAGTTTTATCATATCAATCGATGTCAACTTACTCAACCAGGTACTGTTAAAAACAACCCTGGTTTTATCAGGATCAAGTATCTTAAATACCTGTTCTTTATATGATTCAGCATTTTCTGCCACCTGTTCAACGGTAAGCGCCTTTCTCGTCTCAGATTTCCCGGTAGGATCGCCAATCATCCCCGTAAAATCTCCAATAAGAAAATAAATATCATGTCCCAGATCTTGAAAATGTTTCAACTTTTGCAGGAGTACGGTATGGCCGAGATGCAGATCCGGTGCAGTTGGATCAAATCCTGCCTTAATTTTTAAAGGAATCCCGCTTTCCTGCGATTTTTTTAATTTCATGACAAGTTCATCACGAGAGATGAAGTCAACTACCCCTCGTTCAATCAACTCCAGTTGTTCTTCAATAGAATACATTATTTAACCGTTATCAGTAATCTTTATTAGTATAGAATCAACTACTTGGCATATTCAACTGCACGTGTTTCGCGAATCACCGTGACGCGAATCTGACCAGGATAGGTCAATTTACTCTCAATAGACCTCGCCACATCCTGACTGAGTAGAGTCGCTTCTTCGTCTTTTACCTTATTGGAATCTACGATAATGCGTAAATCCCGCCCAGCCTGGATAGCATAAGATTTTTCAACACCATCAAATCCATTGGCGATACCTTCAAGGTCTTCAAGGCGTTTAACATAACTCTGGAGCATTTCTTTCCTCGCACCGGGACGGGCACCAGACAATGCATCCGCTGACTGCACCAGAACGTCTATGACACTAAGAGGAGGCTGATCTTCGTGATGTGCGCCAATAGCATAAACAACCTCATCAGGTTCTCCAAACTTTTTCGCCAGATCACGACCAATCACGGCATGAGAGCCTTCAACCTCATGATCAACGGCCTTACCAATATCATGCAACAGCCCTGCACGTTTTGCCATTTTCACATCCACTCCCAACTCAGCAGCCATAATACCACAAAGGAATGACACCTCAAGAGAATGCTGAAGAACATTTTGCCCGTAACTAGTTCTATATTTCAAGCGCCCTAAAAGTTTTATAAGCTCAAGATGAACCCCATGGGCACCAACGTCAAAAGTTGCCTGTTCCCCTGCCTCACGAAGAGTGATTTCAAGTTCTTTAGTAACTTTTTCAACTACTTCTTCAATGCGACCGGGATGTATCCTTCCATCGGTAATCAGCTGCAACAAAGCAAGCCGTGCAACTTCCCTGCGTACAGGATTAAAACCGGACAAAATTACCGCCTCCGGCGTATCATCAATAATAATATCTATCCCTGTTGCTGCCTCAATAGCCCGTATATTCCTTCCTTCTCTACCAATAATGCGCCCCTTCATTTCATCACTTGGCAGAGGCACCATGGAAACAGTCCTGTCGGCAACATAATCACCGGCATATCTTGAGATTGCCAGGGCCAGAATAATTTTCCCCTTTCTATCCGCCTCAATTTTCATCTCATTTTCAATTCTGGCAAGTCGCTTGGCAGCTTCCATCCTTGCCTCACTTTCCAGAGAATCCATTAACATTCGTTTTGCTTCTTCCAGGCTGATTCCTGCAAGTTTTGCCAATTCGTACTGCTGTTTACTGATAAGAATGTCTATTTCCTTATGTTTTTCCTGCCAGTCGGCTTCCTGCAATTTAACCTGTCTCTCTGCATTGTACAGTTCCGACTGTTTTCGATCAAAACCATCCCACTCTCTCTTTAAACTATCTCTTTTTCTTTTGAGCTGACGTTGCTCCCCCCGAAACTCATCTCTTTCGCTTTTAAGTTCTTCCTCTAAAGCCTGCTTTACCTGATATGCAGCCTCTTTGCTCTGCAATAGAGCTTCTTTTTTTAACTGTTCTGCTTCAACAATTGCATTTTCAATTATCTGTCTGCTCTGTACTTTTATATTTTTTTCATGTCCCTCTACAAAACGTTTTCTAAGTAAAGAGCCTGCAAGGATACCGACAAGTACACCAATACCTGCATAAACCAAAATATATGGCTGGCTGAATAAATCCATTGAAGAATCCTATCGTGTAGCGATTGACAGGACAGAGAAAGCAGAGGAACACTAAAAAGATAGGAGAAAACTTTGAGGAATTACCTAATATTCTAACTTTACGCAATAATCAAAAGTATAATAACAACAATCACCAAAAATCATACCCATTCATTTCTGTTACGATTCCCGGCATCCAATACTTGCGCAGACTGTTATAAAACCGCCAGACCATCTTGCTAAAAACATATCTTCTTTTTCATAAGAAACATCCCAGTCCAACGACATACACACAACCAGACAATTCTTTATCTACTCAGGCAAAACATAACCAGCACATACAACCCATTTAGTACGCCACTCCCCTGATGAGAGTTTTCCACATGTTAATGTGAGGATGAACTAATCCGGATCAGACAACTCGATAAAAAAATCCAGATATGAGTATTTTAAAAAAGCAATACTGCTTCCTGTAATTCCTAAATTTATTCCAACAACACCTTCTGCCAAAGTCAATCTAATTATTATATGTTTAACCGGAATCAATCTTCCCCAAATATCTTCAAAGAAAGAGACTACCCGGATTGTAATAAAGGAAAAACCACCTGCCACCTGAATTTTGCACACACAACCCCGCAACTCCAGCCAACTTACCAATTGCACCACTCAGGTACTACTCTATATTTTCAAAAACAACCTTCCCCACACTGCCGTGTCAGCAGGACAGTCAAACCTAAGTAACTAGGTGGGCATCATCATAATAACTTCAGGAAATTCGATAAACGATTTTCCTTAGGCTACCAGCGGAGCCGCCCCTTTTTAGAGAGTTGGCTCAACACACACTGAAGATCACCAACAGTGCAGGGAAAACTTATATATTACGCATACAACTTCTAATTACTTCGATAAACAGAGTTAAATATAATGCTTTTATAAAATAACTCTCAATGTGAATAAATTATAGCAGACTTTTATCCAAACGAAAACAAAATACGCTCTCTCTGATTATTCGGAGAGCAACCTTGCTCGAATTTCTTCATTCAACCTGGCTATTCTTATCTCAGAATCCTGCCTGTAGCCTTCAAACTCCTGTTTCAATTTCACATAACGAGAAGCAATATTGAGACAAGACATAATCGCTATCTTACTGACAGGTAAGGTTCCTGTAGATCTTGCTGGACTATTTTCAACCAGCTGTCGCACAAGAGCGAGAATCGACCTCATCTCCTCATCAGAAGCGGCGCTGTAAAATTTATATTCCTGCCCTAGCAGTTCAAATTTAACCAGCTTTTCTTTCTCTGACATGTCAGCTCATATCCATCTTTCCATGATATATTCAAACCTCGACAAACGAAAAACAGGTTTGAATAAATACATTCCAAGGTGCTAAAAGCCTATCCGAGAATGGCCCGGTAAGCGAGGCACAAGACTCCGAGACATCAAAAATAGTCTGTGCTTATTTTTTTTAAAATGCCTCGATTTCAAACAAATGTCTATTCTCGGTCAGGCTCCTGACGCATGGGTATTTTCTCTAGTTGTCTGAATTTGCCATTGAAAACAGATTGTGCTGGACCCTTCGCTCATCATCAGTTCCGCTTGTAACCTTGTCAGATTCAAGCAAAACTGTGTTCTGTGCGTTATCACTCCCTGCTGGAGACTGTATCTCCTCAAATCCTTTTTCCCATTCTTCAATCTGCTCTACAATTTTGTTCACTCTCTGGCTCACCTCACCACGTTCAGAGTCTTTAGTTGAGATATTACCACGTAACTCTTCTATCAGCACATCCCGTTCCAATACATCACGAAGCAGTTGTGCCTTTTCGGCCTGCAACTCAGTAAAACGACTCATCATTTTTTCTACGAAACTCTCAAGTTTACTCAGCTCACTGTCCTGAATCATGTTTTGCTCCCTTTCTATTCGTTTCCCTGAAAAAAATCAATCCCTTCAGGTTGTCGGTCATCGTTATTGTATCAACTGGAATATACCATGCGTCCAACACTGTGCAACATCAATCAGGTCCGAACATATTTCCAACTGAGCGGTTTATCGTTTTTATACGGCATATAACCGTGGAAAACCCTGGGATCATCATCAAAAACCATCGGCAAAAAATATTTATCACCTTCCCACATGGGCAGTTTCATCATCTCGTCTATATCAACCCATTCCAGCTCTCCCTCCACGTTAGAAGAAGCCGGTACACCGGTAAAACTCTCAATTCTGTAGATGAAACCAAACCAATTTTCTCCATTCGGACCAAAACCTGTCCAGTTAATAGTCCCTCTCAACACAGTCTTTTCACAGACTATCCCAGCCTCCTCAAATATTTCCCGCACCATACACTGGTGGATATCTTCCTCTGGAATCATTTTACCACCTAAGCCATTGTATTTACCCAGATGTTGATCAGTAGATCGTTTGTTCCGATGCACAAGTAAAGTTTTTCTTCGATCAGGCGAAAGGATATAGCCTAGAGTTGCTACTATTGGAGTATACACACTACCCTCCATTTTCTTTTATCAAACTCAGATACATATTCCGATACATACTCAATTATGATATAACGTAACATTAATGTACCTCCGACTAACACCCATAAAAAGGCTTTCACAACGATGCCGCCACTACGCTAAGAGCTTGTCTGAGAAATAGACATTTTTATTCAAATCGAGGTTTTTCGAAAAAATACGCGCAGTCATATACTTAATATCTCGGAGTTTCGTGCCTCGCTTACCGAAGCATTATTTTTATGAAAATAACGTAGAGTTGGGCAAAAATGCATTCTCGGACAAGCTCCTGTGAAAATCAGATGACCTGTGTTGCCAAAAAGGATCGATCTATCAAATATTTCCTGCATATCAACACACTCTTAATTCATGTAATCATCATTACCAGCCTTATTGTTCTACAGGGACAAGAGACAATTGCCGGCAGCCAGAGCTTTCCTCTCTACCCGAGAATAAAAGCAAATGTCCAATTCTGGAAAAATATCTATGACACATATTCCCTCAACGAGGCAGTTATACATGACTCAGAAGATTTATCAAAGGTTTACGAAGTCATTCAACTGCTTGACAATGATCTACCAGGAGCAAAACGACTCAACTCGGCAGCCCGGAAACGGGCCAAAAAGAAGTACGCAACAATCCTGAAAAAACTCTCCCGTTCGTCTCCTGTTACCCGTGAAGAAATCAAAATTGCCTCCCTTTTTTCAGGAAAAAATGCCCGGAAAAAAATGGCCCGCGCTGCTGCCAACATTCGTATTCAAAAAGGCCAGAAAGAACGCTTCCTTGCTGGAGTGCTTCGATCCAGCGCCTATCTGAAAGAGATGAAAAAGATTTTTCGCCGCAACAGGCTACCAGAAGAC
>CAYTNB010000134.1:0-7355 GCA_964439085.1 uncultured Desulfobulbia bacterium
ACCTCAACTGTCGTTTTGGTTGGAGCTGCAACTATTTACCCATTACGTGGCAAGGGTATTGTGAAAATGCACCGCCATATTTTCCCTGGGATTATCTTTGGAATTGTTGGGATAGTTGCCTGGGTTCTCATTAGCAGCCTACAACTTGAACAAGCAATTATTCAATTTTTGCCTGAATGGCTGCAACCTGGGGCAAGGGCCTCTTTTAATCCCTTTCAATCTATTGAGAGCCCTGTAGCACAATGGGGCTTTATCATGGTTCGTCTCTTGGGACTTGCAGTTCTGGTCCCCGTTGTGGAGGAGGTTTTCTGGCGTAGTTTTCTTTTACGGTGGGTCATCTCGCCTGATTGGCAAGACCAGGAAATTGGGGTTTTTTCTGTAAAATCATTTCTCTGGATAACCTTTCTTTTCAGCCTCGCTCACCCAGAATGGATTGCAGCCGCAATCTATTGCAGTCTCCTAAATATCCTGCTTTATTGGCGGCGTGATCTTTGGAACTGCATCGTTGCCCATGCCACAAGTAACCTGATTCTTGGAGTTTACATCCTCTATTCCGGATCATGGCAATTGTGGTAGTGACCTGCTCGAGCTATCTAACACCCCACGGGGGGTATTAGTACCTTATAAATTCTTTTCTAAAAAAAAGAAAACAATCTGTAAGGTACTAAAAAGAAATTCGAACTATCTAAAATGTCCTTACCTCCGTAAGCGCCCAACAAACCACACTCTTGACTTTATAACATCTCGGGATGTAAGCGTTTCAGGGTGTTCATGGATCGCTTACTTGCCTCCTCACATGCAAGGCTCTGGGCGATATTTAAGCTGCACCCCTTTCAGAAAATTACGTAAAATTTGATCCTTACAATCACGATAGTGTTTATGGCCTACCTTTCTGAAAAATGCGCTTAATTCGTGTTTACTCATGCGTAAACCAGCAAGATCCATAACCTCCAAGACATCTTCCGCCTTAAGGTTTAGGGCAATTTTCAATTTCTTAAAAATGATATTATTAGATAAATGTGTCTCCGGCTCTGGCTCTGACCCTTCTTTTTTACCTCGTTTATCGTTAATTAAACCATTTAGAAAAATAGCAAGCTGTGTGTCACTACATTCCTGGCAGGCCTGGTCATCATCTTTTTTAAGCCAATCACTGACCTGCCCCCTCGTTACCTGATAATCCGCTAAAGCAAATATAGAAATCATTTTTGAATCATCAAAGTCGAAGGTATAACGGAGGCGGCGCAATATATCGTTATTCGTCATAAATAGTCCCTATTATAAATTAATTTTACCTTGCGTGTATACCTCAACTGCCCTTATTGCATCAGCCGCTGAGCTGGTTATACCACCTGTATAACCAGCACCTTCACCCAACGGATATAAATTTTCAGTATTTACCGATTCAAATTTTTCATTTCGTTTAATCCGTACAGGCGATGAAGTTCTTGTTTCTGCCCCTAATAATATAGCCTGATTTGAGACAAATAAGGGCACTTTTTCCCGCCATTTGTTAAAAGCTGCCAAGAGCTCACAAACCACAAATTCCGGGAAAATTTCTTTCATATCCGCAGAAACGGCCCCCATCTTATACGAGTTCTCATTTAAACCATCGCAGTTTTTTTCATCTATAAAATTCATCAAATTCTGCGCAGGGACAGCCCAGCCTTCCCCTCCTGCCTTAAAGGCTCTTCGCTCAATCCTCCTTTGAAACCCAATACCTGCCAATGGGCTACTCGATTCATAATCATCGGCGTGACAAGTTACCGCCAAGGCCGCATTAGAAAATCTGGACGACCTCCGAGAGTCGCTCATGCCGTTTAAAACCAGCAGACCTTGCTCAGATGACGCATTAACCACCTCACCTCCGGGGCACATACAAAACGTGTAAACTCCTTTATGAATTTTTCTATTGGTATAATTCAGCGAATAGGTTGCCGCCCCCAGGCCCGGAAAGTCCTTATATTTATCGCCATACCGCATCCGGTTAATAGTTGCAACAGGATGCTCAATTCTAACACCAACCGAAATCGGCCGTTGTTCAAGAGCAATACCTTTTTGGTGTAGCATCTCAAATGTATCACGGGCTGAATGCCCCAAGGCAATAAAAATACTTGCAGCAAGGTATTCCTGCTCGCCATTTATTATAATGCCAGAAGCCTTGCCATCCGCAATCAGAATGTCCGTCATTTTGGAGCCATAAAATATTTTGCCGCCCCTTGCCAGAACATAAGCCCTGATATTTCGTACTATTTTACACAATACATCCGTCCCCAAATGGGGCTTGCTGATATAAGCTATTTCTGCCGGTGCACCAAATTTAATAAAGGTCTGCAACACCCGATTTACATAGCTGGTATTATTATTTCTCCTGGAAAACAGCTTTCCGTCTGAATATGAACCAGCGCCGCCTTCACCAAATTGGACATTTGACTCCGGGTTTAGCACTCTGTCTTTTATAAAACTTTGCACATCAACAGAGCGTTCCTCTATTTTTTTACCTCTTTCAAATATTAATGGTTTAAACCCATATCCAATAAGTTCCAGGGCCGCAAACATGCCAGCAGGACCGAACCCGACTATTATCGGCTTACCTTTAATGTTTGCAGCCTTCCTGCTTATCTTTATTTGTTCTGTATAAACGGGGAAGTTCTGTTTGTTTTCATAGCTGTCATTAATGGTGACAACGAGTGAAATTCTGTAATGAAACTGTTCCTTATTGCTCAGGTCGAGTGCTTTACTAATAATTTTCAGGATGGATAGGTCTTCGTCTATTCCCATCTTTTGTGAAGCAGCATTTACATATTCATCCATCCCGTCTTTTTCAATCGGAATTTCTAAATTACTAATTATTAAATCCACCGACACGCTCCCATCTCTTTTTTTCCGTCATCGACATCTAACCTCAACCTTTCACGTTAATCTAAGAGTCCGACCAAAAATAACTTCACAGAATTGCTAAGACAATCTGATGCAGATAGCAGTGATCTCCCGTTGTCAAAACCGCAGGAAAAGCAAGGCTCTTTTGAGGATTTTGACAACGGGAGATCACTGTTAGATGTGTTAGAGTGTCAACTCAAAATGTGAAGTTATTTTTGATCGGGCCCTAAGTGAGGAAACCACCAAACACTAATTGCTTACCAGGGAGGTCTTCACCCCCTTAACATTTTCAAGCAAAAAACTTAAGGCCACTGGAGGAATGAGGGTGGTGAAAAAGGCGACAACTTCCAGAATTGAGAAATAGACATCGTTGATAATTCCAAGTTCCGAACCGACCGAGGCAATAATTAACTCAACAGCGCCTCTGCCGTTCATGGCAAAACCCACGATGACCTATTCGGCCCAATTAAGTCTCGAAAGAAAGGCTGCCAAACCAGTCCCAGGTAACTTGGCAAAAATTGCCACCAGCATAAGAAATAATTAATAATTTAAAATGGGTTTGAAATACGGCCAATTTCACGTGGAAAGAGAGGCAAGAAAAAATATAGGACCAAGGAGACCGTAAGTAATTGCCACAAATCTATCATTGATAGCGTCGTAAAAAGTACCCAAAAGGGGCATAGCAATCCGACCTACTGCGTTGTAGCAATTTTTTAGGCACGAGGCGACCATATGTATGGACTCGTGCCTAAAAAATCACTACGCCTCGGAGTCTCACTCCGTTCGCTTACCTGGAGTCTCACTCCGTTCGCTTACCTGTATATCAAACTTTTCGCAGTCTACGCTTAGCTACTTAGCCATCCCGAGACTTTTTACGAGTGCATCATCATTAACCTTTTCAAAGAGTTCTTCACTGAAAAGGTGTTCCCCCATAAACAAGCCGGCCAAACAAACTTCCACTAAATTGATCAGTAATTGTGGCTGAAAAAGGTCTCCAGGGAAGTGCCTTTTCTACAGGAGGACGCCAGTTTGCTCAGACATACTCTTGATCCGTTCCAGTTGTTCGGCCAGGTCACTAATCTCTTGCTGCCAGTACGCGGGCGACCCGAAATCCATTGCTACCCAAGCTGAGCCGTCTTCCGCCACCTGATGGGCGCACCAAGCCATATAATGGATAAAACGCATCGCTCGCAATGGTTCGATTAGGCGTAAGGTGCGTCTGTCAAAATTTCTAAACACCTCATAACCTTCCAGAAACATCTCGATCTCAGCCAAAGAATCACTCAGAAAACCGGGCAACAACATCCAAAAGTCATGAACAGGTGGCCCCATTGCCATATCATCCAGATCGATCAGGTACGTACCCTCATCCGGTCGATGCATAAGATTGGTAAAATGACAATCTCCGTGAATTCTGATCAGCTCGGTCTGAGCAAACATGGGATCAATCTCGTCAATTAAGGCCTCGGCCAGATCAGTAAAAGAGCGCACCTGTTCATATGGGATAAAATCGCCGTCCAGAATATAATCAAGATTCTGGCGAGTGGATTCAGACGGTGTCAGCGTGAGCCGATCTCTGGTACCATGCTTGGCTCCGACCAGATGGACACGCCCCATAAGCCTACCAAGTTCTGCCCACTGCTGGTCGGTAAATTCGTCTAAATTTCGACCTCCTTTCTTGGGAAAGACTGCAAAATTAATCCCATCGACCTCGCCCAATGTTTTCTTATTCTTCAACAGCGAAGGCGCCACCACCGAGATTTCTGCCTCGGCAAGCTCCATTAAAAAATCGTGTTCATCCTGCAAGGCATCCAGAGACCAACGACCAGGACGATAAAACTTAGCAATATGACCGTGGCCATTCTCATCTTGCAATTCATAAACCCGGTTGATGTAGCTATTCATGGGCCGACAGAGATTGGTAAGACAAATGCCAAGACTATCCTCTGCGGCATTAAGGACTTTATCTGGAGTCAGAGACTCAAAAGCGGGGTTTAATGGTTTCAATGTCATTTAATACTGAATATTTTTTGAAGAATTGAGGTGGTTCGCTTAACGGGGTCATGCCTAATTGCCGATTCCTCTTTGGCAAGATAATCAAAAAGAGTGGTAAGGGAACGATCCAGAACCTGAATAGTCATATCCGCCTTTACATCGGGAACAAGCGGCAAGGTCTTAATATTTACATAACTGCGTCATAAGAAACAACAGCCCCGGCCTGGGACAAGGAGGCTCCTCGCGGTATTTTCCCTTCAAAAAAGAAAGAAATCAAAAAAAATATTTGCTTGTCCAACAAACGGTTCAGATTGTGGTTCGCTTCGCTCTCACGATCTAACCTTACTCGTTAGGTTGCTTTACAAAGTTTTCAACTTCTCTCCTCGTCAGTTTCGCACAGTCGTCTACATTATAAAATGTCACTCTACATTAAACGATGGTTTTCCAAAAACAACAACATTCTGATTGTCTGCCCAGGCACGTTCTATGAAAGAGAATATAGCCTTACATTAGGTATTGATTCGATAATTTCTATAATTACTGACGCCCTAGCTAAAGATATACTATAACTACCTGATATATAATTGTGATTCTCATAGTCACTATACCCATAACCAAAGTTGTTATAGTCAGCAAGAATTTTATTCCGACTTTCTTCTGCTATAAACGGAGCTATCTTATGTACGCCTATACCTCTGCGTCCAATAAGAGTTGCAACAACAATTCCGTTTTTAGATAAAAACCCTGAAAGATGCGTCATCCACTTTTTAGTAATACCTGCATTGGGGGAATTGCTCAACAAACAATTACAGAACGAGGTTCATTTCCGGGGTTGTTATGAGTTTAAAAGATTTTTGATCAAAGATTCGGTTTGTTTTCAAGTTGATGAATCTTTAGTGAACGTCTACCCTGGCAGTGGAGGGAGCGGATCTACAGCAAATGTCAGAATACAATTTGAGTATGACTTAATGGACAAATCGTTGATCTCAGCTTGAATGCTTTTAATGAGCAAGATGCTAAGGATTCTACGGCTACTCTCCACCTGGCGGAAGAAGGTGATTTGATTGTCCGTGATTTGGCTTATAATTTGATGCATTGGGGGGAATTGTTAAGGAAGCTGCCCATTTTCTTTGTAGATTAAATACGCAACGGAAGGTCTATCAAGAGCACGATGGGGAAATTGTTGAGCTTAATTTCTCGGCAATTGTAAAGTTCATGCGTGATATGAACAGACTTGAGCAAGTGCTATCTGACGGGAAGTCGACCATGGGTAAGTATCTCGTGAATTTTTTACAATTGAGTAGCAAGAAACATATTCTGGAGAAAAAGAAGTATTCTACATAAGTCCTTGTTTCATCGTTAGCAATTACATCAGAGGCGAAGGGTTTTTAATGCAATTAGCCCTTAGCTTGACGGCTATGCCAACAAGGGGGCATAAGTGCCTTAACGGTAGAGTGTACATCTTTATTTCAAAGTACTTTTTTCATTCGTGTTTTTTTATGACACATCAAGTATCAAGATACTAATTTACAAGGCGTACATCATCCAGAAAAACCACTTTTTTCTCGCTTTGCCGTATCACAAAAATGCCCAGACCCCGAATCTCAGACAAATCCATTTTCCTGTTTCTGGGGGAGTTTTGTATGTCAGAGATGTTAATTTTGATATTATTCCAGCCGTGCTTTAAAACAAAGGTGCGGTTGAACCTGTCTTCGTAGCGTTGTTGCCCCTGTTCATGTTTTCTATCGTGGACACGGACGGTTACGGACAGTGGCAGGATGTCATTATTATAGAGGCTAAGACGGAGACTGACAAACCCTCGCCAGTCATGGGGAAAATACTTAAAATAGATGCCAGAATAAGTGGCAGTAGTGAGTGATAAGCGCAACGAAAACTTTCCCTGATGCACCTGTTCCCGACTACGTTGCATGGTGGCATCCCCACCCCAACGTGATAGCTCATAGCTATTTTCAAAACCTGCCAGGAGCGGGAAATCTTCCCTGGCTTGCCATTCATCTACAAGGGCAATGGATACAGGATAAAGATTCCAAATCATAATAGCCCCAACAATAATTGCCGCCCCACCCTTCCCTTTCCACGATGAACGCTTCCAGCTAACCCACACAATCCCCAGAAGTGCCCCCATAAAGTCCCGGGCTACATCTGAGCTGCTGGCCGTTCTGCCATCAATCCCGGACTGGATTATTTCAATCAGGATTCCAAGCCCAACCACCAGACAGCAAACTTTTAGTGCCCAAGGCCAAGTAAATTTGTCTGCCCTCATTTTAAGATAACAGACAAAAAGCATGAAGAAGAGAATATGGCCTAGGTTCCAGATAGCCATATATGAGCGTGGAGAATGGTGAGATGGGCCTCCGTAGAAAAAAAAGGGCAAGAGGATAAGCAGCCCCGCCAAAAGCATAAATTTACAGCAATTCCCGTTGTTAGTCATATTATACCCTCAAATTGATATTTGAGTATTT
>CAYTNB010000135.1:0-7230 GCA_964439085.1 uncultured Desulfobulbia bacterium
AGTGTTGCTTCTTTAATGATATGAAATAACGGTATTTTAAATTAACTATTTAAACGCCGAAGCAATATTTATTTTACGTCAGAATACGATAATAGGTCAAGCATACTTGGCAATTACTTGCAAAATAAACTATATCAGGCTAAACAATTAAACATGCGGTCATTAGTATAAGATCTAGTTATGCTGCTGCAATGCAAATAAAAAGGGGAATTATGTTTTCAATTGTTAGGTTGTGTACCGTTACTTTTCTTGTCTGTTGTCTGTTTACTGTTGGGTGTTCCTCTGGTAAATATGTCCGGCATCTGGCATCTGACGCCTGTTTGGTTACTCCGCAGCAAACTACCAAAAAGGAGGTTATGTCCCTTATGGGAACGCCGGATAATCAAAAGACCGGGGCAAATGGTGATGAGTGGATTTATTATCAGCGTCATAAGAGCCTGTTGCGTAAAACCCCATATGTTGGAGATAAAATTGGATCCGAGAATTACGAAGCGATGATTATCACCTTTGATGGTGATATTGTGAAGTCGTGCAAGTATCGTACCTATGATGAGCAGAAATTTAAAAACTCTAAACTTCAAAAAAATAATCCCGAGTCTGTTGATAAAAAATAATTACGCTACGGCCAGAGCCAGGATGGTCAGGGAACAACTGATTCCCAGAGGAATAACCGATCCATCTGTAATCAGGGCCATTGAGGCGGTTCCTCGTCATTTTTTTGTGGAAGATGCTCTACAGGGACAGGCGTACGGTGATTTTGCCCTGCCTATCGGTGATGGGCAAACTATTTCTCAACCCTATATCGTTGGCTTGATGACACAGGCCCTTAAACTCGGCGGTCGGGAAAAGGTGTTGGAAATAGGTACTGGTTGTGGTTATCAAACTGCAATTCTTTCGCAGCTTTGCGATAAGGTCTATACCGTGGAGCGTCTGAAGTCTCTCTTTATAAGGGCTCGTCGTAATTTCGACAGGCTGCATAACTTGAATATTATTTGTAAGTTTGATGATGGTACAGCGGGTTGGCCTGCCCATGCTCCTTTTGATGCTATAATCGTTACTGCTGCCGGGCCGATTGTCCCGGAGGCCTTGCTGGCGCAGCTCACTGACCCAGGTATTATGGTTATTCCAGTAGGAGGTTTGCAGAGTCAGACCCTGAAGGTTTTAAAAAAGCAAAATGGGACGTTGATAGAGGAAGAAATAGAGACTGTTCGTTTTGTGCGGCTAATTGGCAAAGAAGGCTGGTAACTTCTTCCGCCCTTCACCCCTTCCCCGCCATAAAGCGTCGCATTCGCACACTGAATAATATTCCCATACCTGCCATTGTTGTTAATAATGAGGAACCGCCGTAGCTAAACAAAGGCAAAGGCATTCCCACGACTGGCAATAATCCCATGACCATGGCCAAGTTAATAAAAGCCTGCCAAAAGATCAAGGCAACCACCCCAAAAGCCAGTAATACCCCAAATTTGTCTCTGGACGACAGGGCTATATTTAATCCCAGCAATAGCATAAAGGCGTAGCAGGATAAAAATAACAATGATCCTGTAAAACCAAATTCTTCCGCCCATACCGAAAAAGCAAAATCGGTATGGTGCTCAGGCAGAAAGTCAAGATGTACTTGAGTACCTTTCAGATAACCCTTGCCAAATCTCCCCCCAGATCCTACGGCAATCTTTGATTGTATGATATGATATCCCTTATTCAGGGGGTCACTCTCTGGGTTTAGGAAAGTTTGCACACGTTGTCGCTGATAAGGCTTTAGACCGAATTTCCAGGCGATGGGAATAATTGTCAGAACTACGGAGACGATGACTATGAGAGTTGTCCAGCGTAATTTTACAAATAAAGTCATTGAAATGGCAACAAAGGCGAGCATTAGGGCAGTGCCAAGGTCTGGTTGTTTCAAGATGAGCACAAATGGTAACCCGGCCAGCATGCCTGGAATCAGCAGATCCTTCAGGGTAAAACCTTTCCCCGTGTCTTTGCGGTAATAATAACTGGCCAGGGTAATCACTAAAGATAATTTGGCGGGCTCTGATGGTTGCAGCTTAAAGAAACCAAAATTGACCCAGCGCTGGGCGCCCCCGGCAGAATTACCAAAGAGCATAGCAGCAACCAGCAAGATAATAACGGCGGTGTATAAGAAGTAATTCCAGGTGATAAACACACGATAATCAACACTTACAATGGCTAGAATAATGCCGAAGCCTATAACATAAAAATAAATTTGTTTCATGCAGATAGGACTATGGCCATTGATAGCAGTGGCGGAATACAAGTTAGCTAAGCCCATGCCGATAACCACCAAAAGAGTAATTAGCAGGGCCCAGCTAAAATTAAGTATAAGTCGACGGTCAAATTGAAACATAATTTATAACTTTTTTTGAACAGTTATGCTCCAGAGTTAAGGGTAATTTGCAAGACTACATGAATAATTACCATAATCTACGGTAATTGCAGGAATTTAATTTGGTTTCAGTCTGTCTTTAAAATATTCGTCCAGGATTGCTTTGGCTATAGGGCCAGCACCCGAACCACCGTGGCGGCCATGTTCAACCAAAACAGTTATGGCAATTTCCGGCTTATCGGCAGGCGCAAAACAGGTGAACCAGGCGTGATCCCGGTATTTATAGGGGATTTCATCTGTAGCAACATGTCGGTATTGAGCCAGCTTTACCACCTGGGCTGTGCCTGTCTTACCCCCTACAAGAATTGAAGCCAATTTTGCCACACCGCCGGTACCGTGCTTTTCATTTACGGCCGCAACTAGTCCGGCCCGGATGTACGCCAGCGACTGTTGACTGCCCAGGGCATGACCATCAATTATCGCTTTAAATGGTTTTTCTACCTGGCCATTTTCATCAATGACTTCTGAAATTAGCTGTGGGCGATAGCGTGTGCCCCCATTGGCCAACGTTGCTGTCATCAGGCAAACCTGCAATGGGGTCACGAGATTAAAGCCTTGGCCAATGGATGTTGACATGGTTTCTCCCTCCTGCCAGGCCTGTTTATATCTGCGTTTTTTCCAGTCCTTGGTGGGAGTGAGGCCGCTTTTTTCGTGAGCCATCTTTATTCCTGTTTTGTGGCCTAGCCCCAGACTTTCTGCATATTTTGCCAACTTATCGACACCAACTTTCATGCCTACTTGATAAAAATACACATCGCATGATTCCCGCAAAGCCTTTTTTAAATTCACTATCCCATGTCCCGATCTTTTCCAGCAGTGGTAGCGACGGCCATATAATTCCATATAGCCCGCACAATTCAAGGTAGTTTCCGGGGTAATTACTTTTTCAGACAAACCGGCTAGAGCAGTGACAATTTTATATGTTGAACCGGGGGGGTATTGTCCCTGAATCGCTTTATTAATAAAAGGATGGAGGGGATTATTCAGCATGGCCTGCCAGTTTTTGTTTGAGATGCCTCCAATAAATTCTCGTAACTCAAGGGGCGGGGAACTGGACATGACCAGCAATTTGCCATTATTGACATCCATTACAACTACGGCCCCAGCCTTGCTGCTAAGGGCATCTTCGGCTGTTTTCTGTAAATTAATGTCAATTGTCAGTTTTAAGTCTTCGCCGGGCAGGGGCTCCTGTTCCATGATCTGACGTTGTTCAAAACCGTGCACGTCAACCTCTACATAACGGCGACCCTTTTCCCCCCTCAGGATGTTTTCATATAGTTTTTCAAGCCCCAGTTTGCCGATTTGGTCACTAGGCTGGTATAAATCCTTGTATTTTTCAAGTTCATTTTTATTTATATTGCCTAGATAGCCGACCAGATGTGAAGCTAGATTATTAAACTGATATTTTCTGGAAGGCAGGGCTTCGACATGGATACCGGGCAGGTCGTATTGGTGATTTTCAATATAAACAAGGGTGGGCCAATCAACATCTTCCTTAAGCAAGATTGGCAAATGACGTGGGTAATCTGCCGCTTCTCTGATACGTTTTAGTATTTCGCTGGTATCAACCTTTAAGATTTTGGCCATTTTCCTGATCGTTTCATCCGGGTTGGTCGAGTCTTCCTTTGTCCAGGTTATATTAAAATAGGGGCGATTGCTGATTAGCGGTTGGCCATTGCGATCAAGAATATTTCCGCGTGGAGCACTGATCCACTCTAGACGTATGCGGTTGTTTTCTGAGAGTTTGAGATATTTCGGGCCGCGCAGGATTTGCAGAAACCATAGCCTTATTATCAGGATGCCGATGAAGAACAGAATTACCCCCATGGCAATATTTATGCGCTTTTTCAGAGCTTGGAGTTCAGCTTCATCAGTCTTTCTAATTTTTGAAATAACCCGATTAAATTTTTTATTTTCATCTTCGGGATTAGGAAATTTTAGCACGACGAATTATGTTTTTTTTAGGGCTGCTTAGCGATTATTACGATAGCGGTTACCTTTTTGTTGTTGAAATAACTTTACAAATAATTGCTGATCATTGTTCTTTTTTTTGTTTTTCCAGAGCATTTCAAAAAGAATGTTCATGGGAACTGTTAAGATAGTGATTATCAACAAACGTTGCAATATTTCTCCCCAATTCCAGGGTAATAAATTATCTGCTGATAACATGGCCGTGCACATATAGATAACGACATTGGCAAATAGATAGCTTAGAGCAACAATTGGGGGTTGATGGTTAGGCTCATCCATTGCCAAGCCGGTAGAGAGCCCTTTTATCATAAAAAATATTAACAAATAGGCGATAGCATAAATACCTAAAAAATATCCAGAAATGACCTCTGTCAATATTCCGAAAATAAGGGTCAGGGTAGCACCTTTAGCGATGGGGAAATGAATGGCAATAAAGACAATCAGCAGGAATAGGAAGTCTGGCATTCCTATCCATTTTGGCAGATCCTGAAACACAGTGCTTTGCAGACCAATAAAGAAAAATCCTAAAAATAAAAAAATGACGAATCGCAATTTATTACCTTGATTGAATTAGTCATAGAAATATAGCAGATACTGTTTTCATTTAAGCGCAGAAACAGTGCTTTTGTTTGATTGCTGTGTACCCAAAGGTGAATATGTTCCTGTGGCTAAAACACTTTACCTGCTCGAAGGTTTTGTGTGTAAAATAATGGTAACGTACTCAAGCCGTTGAAAATCTACCGCTGGTTTGACATTGATTTTTTGAAACATTCCACGGCGACTTTTAATAACCTCGTCAACTTGGCCTATTGCTAGACCTTTGGGGAATATTCCACCCATGCCGGAGGTAATAACCCGGTCTCCCCTGTTTACTGTTATATTTTTCAAAATATAACGCAGCTGATAGCCGTGTCCATCTCCTTTGATAATTCCTTGTATTCGGTTGCCCTGAATGATGGTATCAATGGCGGAATTAGGATCAGTAGCAGCGAGAATTTTTGCGTAATGAGGCGAAACGTTAATAACTTGGCCCATTACACCTTCTGCTGTAATCACAGGCATACCTTGGCCAATTCCAGAGCTGCTACCTTTGTTAATGGTTACGGTCTTGAACCAAAGGGAAGGGTCTCGGCCTATAATTTGGGCTGAAATATTTGGATCCTTTATAGATCTTTCCAGGTTAAGAAGCTTCTGTAAGCGGCTATTGATTGCTGCAGCCTCTCTAAATGAGGAAGTTATTTTTTTATATTGCTGGATCTCCTGCCGCAATTGTTCATTTTCCTTGGCTACTCCCACAAGAGAAAAATAATGGTGCCAGACGTTAGACCCTAAGCCAAGCGTTTTTGAAAATGCGTTTTGGACTGGGCCAAGAATCTCGATGGCAAGACGATGGGGCAGGGAGAAATTTTGGCGGCCGATAGTTGCGATCAAAATATAAAAAATAATGGGAAGTAGAATGACCACAAGCGCAATAATTTTGATGGGCTGTGTCTGTTTTTTCTTTTTCCACATGGTCACAATTAACGCAACTATTCAGGAGCAGTTACATTCGGGAGTTAAGGGTAGTCTGTAGTTCTACCTGAAAGTTAGCAATTAATTATGAAATCATGATTTCTTTGAGAACATCGATGTTCTCAAGAGCTTTGCCAGACCCCAAAACTACAGATGACAGGGGGTCATCGGCGATAATAATTGGTAGACCAGTTTCTTTGTTTAAGCGCTTGTCCAGGTTTCGCAGCAAGGCTCCGCCACCGGTAAGTACAATCCCCTGGTCAACGATATCGGCGGAGAGCTCCGGCGGTGTTAATTCCAGGGCCATCTTAACTGCCTCAATAATTGCATCGACTTGCTCGGAAATGGCTTCTTTGATCTCAGTGGAATCAACGGTTAGAGTTTTTGGCACGCCCGAGACTAGGTCGCGACCTTTAATATCCATGGTTTCAAACGGTGGTTCAGGCATGACATTAGCGATGGTGGTTTTAATTACCTCGGCAGTATGTTCACCAATGGCCAGGTTGTGTTTGCGCTTAATGTGGTGGAGAATGGCATCATCCATTTTGTCGCCTGCTACTCGGACGGAATTGGAATACACGATACCGGCCAGTGAGATAACGGCGACCTCAGTGGTGCCGCCGCCAATATCCACAATCATATTGGCGGTAGGTTCGGTAATTGGCAACCCTGCTCCAATAGCGGCTGCCATCGGCTCCTCAATTAAATAAACCTCACGGGCACCGGCTGATTCAGCCGATTCCTTGACGGCTCTTTTTTCAACCTGGGTGATACCAGATGGCACGCTGATAATTATGCGGGGATGAACCAGAGCCCGTCGATTATGTATCTTTTTAATGAAGTAGCGGAGCATAGCCTCGGTTACTTCAAAATCGGCAATAACTCCATCTTTTATGGGTCGAATTGCTTTGATGTTACCCGGAGTTCTGCCAAGCATCATCTTGGCCTCTTTGCCCACAGCCAAAACCTTACTTGAACGCATGTCCTGACGAACAGCTACTACCGACGGTTCTCTAAGGACAATGCCCTTTCCCTTCACATATACAAGTGTGTTTGCAGTACCAAGATCTATCGCTAAGTCGTTGGATATCCAGCCGAATAATTTGTCAAATGGTGAAAACATAGGTAGAGTCCCTCAATTAATTTAGTGCCTTATAGCTTGTTTTATCGTCAGAAATAACGAGCTATTCAAGAATGTAATAAAAAAATAAATAACATGCATCTACAGTTGAGGCACTTATCCCTTCCCGCAGGTAGTTGGTGAACCGAACTCCCAAATGTGGGGTTAGTGCCTTATAGCTTGTTTTATCGTCAGAAATAACGAGCTATTCAAGAATGTA
>CAYTNB010000136.1:0-7217 GCA_964439085.1 uncultured Desulfobulbia bacterium
GCTGTCTGCCCTGATCCCCGGGATTGCCCCATTTATTTTCTTGCTGTACAGGCCAAAATCAACTCTTTCCTCCGGCATGTCATAAACATGGGTCGGGCGGTTATGGCAGTCAATACAATCCATTGTACGCCATTTTGCGTCTTCTGGAACCACGGAATCATCTTTGTCGAATTCATCGGTGCTACCATCAGCTTTTGTTAGCTTCACTTTCGAGATATGATGCCTTTTCTCGTCAGCCAAATATTGAATTTTAACACCCTTACTGACGTGCCAATGAATTCCCTCATATTTGTTGGTTGCCGCATTGCGGCCTCCGATATGCAGGGCGATATTATTAATGGTTGGATTTAACTGATCGTCGTCACTGTAATGAATAAATTGCTTTATCCGTTTGCCACTGAATTTTTCTGGCCAGTGGCACTCCTCACAGGTGTCCCTGGCTGGTCGCAGACTCTCAACCGGAGCGGGAATGGGACGATCATAGCTACCAGTCAGGACTCCCCAGACTTGCCGCAGACCGGAAATTTTTGCCTTTACAAACCAACTTACGCCCGAGCCGATATGGCACTCGACGCAAACTACCTTGGCGTGAGGCGAACGCTGATAAGCCGTATATTCTGGAATCATAACTTTATGGCATACTGTGCCACAGAACAGAGGAGAATCAGATAATTCATATCCCTCGTATCCGATAACGGTAAGCAACGTGAAGAATACAACTGTAAGGACAATAAGCCAGATTAATAATTTTCGGTGTTTGTGGTCACTTAAGTTTATTTGTAGATGGTCCTTGGCAATACCATATTTATGCCATTGACGGCGCCGGAGAAAGCCGGAAATTGGAATTAATATTAAACCGGTAATCATGCCGCCAGGTAAAACTAGAAAAGCCAGCAATGAGACATAGACGTTTTCAGTCAGTCCCAATATCTCTACAGTTAGCCCAAGCACCATTAAAGTTGCACTTACCACGGTAAGTACTACACCGATAAGGCCAAGCGGCGATCGCCACATGCCTCGAATTATATGTCCCCAAGCCCCTCGATCCGCCATTTCCTCTTCTTCCATAATTCTCCCCTTAGAATTTTGCATTTATTATGAAATACCTGTCCAATAGTGTATTGTCCTTTCAGAACGATCAAAAAAGACGGGCAATTTTAAAACATTTTTTTAAAAAGTACAACCAACAATAAAAAATCTGTTTTGGCTATAGTTAAAAAGACGCTTAAATCCTCTGCTTTATCCCCTGATTTTATGACAACGGTATCACATGGAGCCGGGGTATATATAATGAAGAATAAAGCTGGGAATATCCTGTATGTTGGCAAGGCTCGCAATTTGCGGCGACGTTTGTCGTCTTATATCCGGTTTGTGGGTGATGCGACGACTAAGACTGGAGTTTTGCTCTCGCATGTTGATAATATTGCCACTATCCTAACTGCGACCGAAAAAGAAGCGCTTATCCTTGAGTCCTCCCTGATTAAACGCCATAAACCTAAGTACAATATCATTTTGCGGGATGATAAAAATTACCCTTTCATAAAGATTACCGTGCAAGATAATTGGCCGCGTTTGCTTGTCACTCGGCGTAGATTGCAGGACGGTGCCAAATATTTTGGTCCATTTTCAGCTGCTGGGGCTATGTGGGAGACTATTCGCCTGTTAAACCGTCTCTTTCCGCTGCGTCGTTGTAAGGGGAAGAATCTGAAAGAACGGCAACGACCGTGCCTAAATTATCAGATGAAAAGATGCGCAGCTCCCTGCGCCGATAAGATTTCGATGGCAGATTATCGAAACGTGGTAAAGGATATTCTGCTGGTGTTGGGAGGTCGGAAGGAACTTCTTGGAAGATTACGGCAAGAGATGCGGGCGGCTGCCGCTAGTTTGGAGTTTGAAAGGGCTGCTGGACTTCGTGACAAAATTGCCGCTTTAGAGAAGACGGTGGAACGACAGATCATTTCCGCAGATCACCATCTAGATCAGGATGTATTTGCAGTTGTGCGGCAGAGTGGGGGAGCGGCTATTGCGGTCTTATTGATTCGCAATGGTCTGCTTAACGGTCAGCACGCCTATTTTATTCCAAATCCTCTCGATGATGATCGTGAGTTCTTGGCGGAGGTTTTATGTCGTTTTTACGATAACCACCCCGCCCCGGATGAGATTGTGTTGCCTATGGAATCTGCTGGGCTTGATACATTGGCAGAATGGCTCATCGAGCGGGGGCAGGGCCGAGTAAAATTTAGGATTCCACAGCGTGGCAGCATGGTGCGCCTTATCGAAATGGCAGAGAAAAACGCCCGCCAAGTTTTTGTCGAACGAATTAGTAAAAAGGACTCTTGGCATAATCTGGCCGATCGTATGCAAAAGGTCTTGGGACTTCTGATGTCGCCGATGCGAATAACCTGCATTGATATCTCAAATATTGGCGGTAGTCAGACCGTAGGGTCGGTGGTTAATTTTTGGCAGGGCGAGAAAGATGCCACCAAATACAGACATTACAAGATTCCACGTCTTGATGGCTTACCTGACGATTATGCTTCAATGGCCGAAACCATGGAACGGCATTTGCGGCGGGCGGCGACCGAGGATTACATGCCGAATTTACTGCTTGTGGATGGCGGTAAGGGGCAGCTCAATGTGGCACGGCGTATTCTAGTAGATTTGGGGATGGATGGACTGGTGGAGCTGGCTGGAATTGCCAAGGAAAAGGGGGCCGAGGGGGAAAAGATATATCGCCCGGGCCGTAAAAACCCCCTTGATTTGGCTAGAAACTCTGATGTTGTATTGCTACTTATGCGGATTCGGGACGAGGCGCATCGATTTGGGATAACATTTCATCGTAAATGGCGGAATAAGGAGGCTCTTGCCTCACCCCTGGATGCGATCCCTGGAATTGGCCCAGCCAAAAAAGAGACCTTGTTAAAGACAATGGGCAGTTTGAAAAGGGTCAAAGAGGCGAGTCTTGACGACTTGGCTGCTGTGCCCGGTATTGGCTTGGAACTGGCCAAAAAAATCCAGGCAGAATTAAAGACCTGTTATAGTTATAGTAAAAATACTGCCGACTACCACAAAGATATTACATTAGAGAAAAAAGCTTCTGATGACTAGGAGGTTGTCTGAGAATAGCGAGCCTGCTACAGATAAGCGCAGACATCGAATCAGGAGCAATTGGCCCATTTTCCCCCGCTACGGCTTCTATTCTCGGACAGCCTCCTGGTTAAACCTTGGGGCAATCATGTTTTTTTCTTATTGATTGGCAAGTAATTTTTTGAGCCGGTAATCGTTGGCTCTTAGACGCTCCGACAGCATTGCGGCAAGGTTGCGATAAAGTTTTAGACATATTGTAGGACTGGAGAGACGTAAAACTGTTTCATTTATGGCAATGGCAACAGTGGGTTCCTGGGCGATTACGGAGGCAGAACGTTCCAGTTTATCGATAATGGCCATCTCGCCGACACATGAACCAGGGCCGACCTGATCAATCTCAATATCCCGACCGTTGGTGTCGTTCTGAATGGATACTTTGCCCGATATAATGATATACATCTTGCTGCCGGCAGTTCCCTCACGAATTATGTATTCACCTGTGATGAACTTTTTCTTTTGCGATAGTCTGAAAATGGTGGAAATTTCATCGTTAGTAAAATCAGAAAAAAAGACATATTTTTCTTTTAATCGTTGAATTATTTTTGATTTCTCAGCTCCAGCCAGAGGCGGCAATTTGTCATTTTGGGCCATCTCAAGAGAGTTAAGGTAAATGTCAAGGGCATCGGCAAAATCATCGGCCGTCTGGTAGCGATTCTTACACCTTTTGGCCAGTGCCTTTGATATAATTGCCGCCAATTCTTTATCCACTGCACCGATGCTATGGAGAGACTTTTCTTGTTTGGTTGAAATTGTCTTAAGGAGTGAGTTGATGTTACTAGAGGTGAATGGACGTTTGCCATTGGCAAGCCATTCATAGGCCACTATTCCCAATGAAAAAATGTCAGATTGATAGCCGTATCCCGAGGCACTGATGTGCTCCGGTGACATATAAGGGGGGGTGCCAAGTATCTCGAAGTCTTCTTCTTGGGCATCCAATAAGGGCATGGTACTTGATATTTCCATTATTTGGGCAATGCCGAAGTCGGTAATTTTAAGAGTACCATTGTCTGAAATCATGATGTTTGCCGGTTTGATGTCACGGTGTAAAACCCTGCGCTGATGGGCGTAGTGGAGGGCTCTTGCGGCAATGGCTAGAATCTCTACTTTTTGGGTGGTGGAATAGTTTATTTTATTGGCAATGATAGCTTTCAGGTCTTTTCCCTTGATAAATTCCATTACCAGATATGGCGAACCATGATGGATGCCCATATCATAAATAGCAGCGAGATTATTATGGTTGAGTTTGCCGTATATCCTGGCTTCTCTAAGAAAAAAAATTCCGGCCTTTTGCCTTGCCTCTGCGGATATAAGTTTATCAAGCCGCAGGGCCTTTACGGCTACACTTCGGTTTATTCTGTTGTCGTGCGCCTTGTAAACTTCACCCATTGCCCCCTGTCCGACTTTTTTGTCGATAATATAACGTCCAATCTCTTTTGGTGTATTCATTGTGTGTCTAATGGGTTTGTTATCGTGTTATGTAATATGGGCAAACTGGGGAATGGTAGTATCTTGAATTAAGGGAATGTGACATTTGTTAACCACTGTGGAGACTCAGAGGGTAATTGAATTTCTTTCGCTACGTTTTTTATGCCTCTAATGGTAGATAACCTGTAGAGACGTTCATTGAATATAGAATAGTAAATATGCCTTCGGGAGGCAATCTCTATTTACGCATGATATCATAGGGAACAGGCTGTGATGTTTTGGAGTCTCATTGATTCAGTGGGATTCTTGGCTAAACTTGCTAAAAAGACCTGAGATACGGGTATTCAGTAAGGAGCGACATCATGGCCCCGATCAGACGTCAATCTTGCCAAGGACGGCACTCTCACAAAAACTGTTGCTGAAAATTGTTAGGAGCTTCTAAAAATAATTGCTATGAACTACACAAATCGTGTTGGAATTGACGATGTAATCTCAGCGTTGGACAAGAGACAATGAAAGGCAAAAAGATAATTGTAATCGGTGGCGGTCCCGCAGGCCTGATGGCAGCCGGGAAGGCCGCACAGGCTGGTGCTAACGTCACTATCTTTGAGAAAATGAGGCAGCCGGGACGTAAGCTCTGCATTACCGGCAAGGGACGTTGCAATATTACTAATATTGCTGAAAAAAGGGATCTGATTGGTCATTTCGGCAAAAGTGGTAAATTTTTGTATCAGGCCTTCAATCGATTTTGCAATACCGAACTTATGGCGTTTTTTGAAGATCTCGGTCTGGAACTTGTCAAAGAAAGAGGCGGACGTGTGTTTACTGCTAGTGGCAAGGCTCTGGATGTGTATGAAATTCTCTTAAAATGGGTGATTGAAGCTGGTGTGAAAATAAGAAAAACTTCCCCGGTCGATGGCCTTATGATTAAGGATAATTGTCTTGGGGGTGTTGTTTGTCAAAAGAAAGAGTTTTGCAGTGATGTTGTTATTCTGGCCGTGGGGGGGGCATCATACCCCTTAACTGGCTCAACTGGCGATGGTTATCGTTTGGCAAGAAGCGCAGGCCATAAAATAATTAGCATCAGGCCAGCCCTTGTCCCACTGACAACCAGCGGTGATGTTGCAGCAAAGCTAAATGGCCTTACTCTGCGCAATATTAAAGTGAGCCTCTATGTGGACAATAAAAAGAAGAAAGAGGCTTTTGGCGAAATGACTTTTGTCAAATTCGGAATTGCAGGCCCTATTATTCTCACTTTAAGCGGCGAGATTGTTGATCACTTGGATAAAGGTAGAAAAATAGAGCTTTCTGTTGACCTGAAACCTGCGTTGGATGAAAAAAAGCTCGATGCCCGTTTGTTGCGAGATTTAGAAAAACGCCATAACGAACAATTAGATAGCCTGTTGCGTGGATTATTACCCCGAGAAATGGTGTCCGTTTGTCTTGATTTGATCGGTATACCACCAGAACGTCTTGCTGGTGAGGTTTCAGTAAAAGAACGCCGCCGGTTAAAAACATGGCTCAATGACTTCAGGATTCAAGTGACTGGATATCGCCCAATTTCTGAGGCAATTGTTACCGCCGGGGGCATCAATACAAAAGAGATTGATCCGCACACCATGGAGTCAAAACTGATTAAGGGCCTTTTTTTTGGCGGAGAAGTTTTGGATTTGCAGGCTGACACGGGTGGCTATAATTTGCAGGCGGCCTTCTCAACAGGGTGGCTGGCGGGGATCTCTGCGGCAAGTCGCATGTGATTGGGTAAGCGTATTTGTGAGACATGCCGCTATTAGTGGTAATTACCACCAGTAAACAGCCCCAAATTACATTAGTACCTTACAGATTGTTTTCTCGGAGTTCTGCGCTTACCTGTTTTTTAGAAAAGAATTTATGAGGTACTAGGTAAGCGTAGACTCCGATGCCCCCTCGTGGGGCGTTAGACTGAAACTTATCCTAATCCGCAAGTTTGGGGCCGCCGCATTGCTCATAAAGTTGAAACAGAATTGGCATAATTTCTAATAAAACTATTCTTTTCCTCTGGTTATTTTCTTGGTGTTTCCCCCAAAATTGTGCCAAAAAATCTAGGCATAATTAAATTTCGTTGTCGGGATTGAAAGTAATCAGAAAAACAAGGTGGATCTCGCTAACATCAAAGGGGAGCTATTTGCTCACCATGAATTTACGACCGCTGCGTAGTCTCTTTTTAGCTAACCCATTAAAGTGGAGATGCTAGTCATTTATTGCCGCAATTGCCGTCTGTCATAGCTGGAAATCCAGCTAAATTGAAACTTTTACCACAGCCGCATGTCGTTTTGGTATTGGCATTTGTGAATTGCAAACCACTGGAAATTAAGTCATCAGAGTAATCAATTATTAACCCGTCCAAGTATTTATTGCCACTTTCATTCGAGACCACCCGGATAGAGCCGCTCTGTAGAACCACTTTGTCCCCATCTTGCATTTCCTTGGCTATTTCGGCGCTATAGGTCAATCCCGCACAACCGCCTTCGATAACGGTGACCCTCAGGAATTGATCGTGTTCCAGCTTGTTGTTCAACATCTTTTCTGCATTTTCCCTAATGGTAATTTTCATATATGATGCACTCGTAAAAAGTATTTTATTCAGCGAAACTGTTTTTTGCGAT
>CAYTNB010000137.1:0-7183 GCA_964439085.1 uncultured Desulfobulbia bacterium
CGTAACACATTGAAATGATGACCAATTAACTTTGTCAACTATCAGACATCCTGGATGATTCCCAACGTCGTTACAGGGTGCCATCCAGGACGTCTAAAAACGTTGCCAACGTATAGTAAAAAATCAAACCATGCTAATCCATACCGTCCTCAAGAAAGGAAAATTGCTTTGATAAACAGCTCTCCAATTTTTACTCCACTATGTTTCCTGTTTGCAAGTCTTTCTCTTCTCAGTACTCCACAAATATTGTTGGCTGCAACACAATCACCAATATATCAATCTTCAATCTCTCCCAATATCGCTACAAAAAAGATCCCTGAAATTCATTTTTCTCCGAAGGAAGAGGCCTATCTTCATAGCAAAAAGCAGATCACCATGTGCATCGATCCAAACTGGATGCCCCTGGAAAAAATTGAAAATGGTGTCCACGTGGGGATGACGGCTGATTACACCGCCCTTTTTCAGCAGAAAATTCCTATACCCATTACGCTTGTGCCCACCAAAAGCTGGTCAGAAAGTCTAGAATATGCCAAAGCCAGAAAATGTGACATTCTTTCTCTGGCCATGCCCACTCCAGAGCGCAAAACATATATGAATTTCACCACGCCATATTTAGATATCCCCCTGGTTGTGGCGGCAAGATCGGATATGCCCTTTGTTGGTGATATTACCTCTTTAGGCGGATTTAAGATTGGCATTGTCAAAGGATATGCCTTTGATGAAATACTACGGAAGCGCTACCCGAAAATAGATATTTCTGATGTTGCTTCAATTGATCAGGGTCTGCAAATGGTGGCCAACAAGAAGCTGGATGGTTTCATCGGCACCTTGACTACGGTTGGATATTATATTCAGCAAAATTTTTCTACTGAACTCAAGGTAGCCGGTAAATTCGATGAGCATTGGCAGCTTGGTATTGCTACACGCAACGATGAGCCTATTCTTTTAGGCATATTTGAGAAAGTCCTCTCATCTATCACCAAAAATGAACAGCAGGCTATTCGCAATCATTGGATATCCGTAAATTTTGTCAGGGGAACTGACCATTCCACTCTCTGGCGTATCTTATCGGTAGTGGCCGTTGGCTTAGCTTTTTTATTATGGCGTTTCTATGCCCTGCGGCAGTACAGCCAGAAGCTGAAAGAGCAAAACTCTCAAATTAGAGCGGGAGAAGAACGATACAGAAAAATTTTTAATGCCCCAAGTGACGCAATTTTAATACACGATGCTAATACCGGTAAGATACTTGACATTAATCAGGGGATGCTGGAGATGTTCGGCTATACCTATAAAGAGGCTCTCCAGATTGACGTTGGTAATATAAGTTCAGGAGAAGCGCCTTTTACTCAGAAGAACGCCGAGGGGAAAATCAAAAAAGCGATATTACATGGCCCGCAGACCTTTGAGTGGCTCTGCCTGAAAAGGGACCGGACTCCGTTCTGGGGTGAAGTGTCCTTGAAATACACCGAGTTTAGCGGCCACCGTTATGTGATTGCCGTGGTAAGAGACATCAGTAGCCGTAAGCTGGCAGAGGAATCTATTTATTTTACCCAATCGGCCATAGATCATAGCGACGATAGCGCTTTCTGGAGCGGGCCGAGTGGAAGGTTTGTCTATGTGAATGAAGCGGCTTGTCGCAGTCTGGGATATTCTCATGAAGAACTTATGGCAATGAAAGTGAGTGATTTTGATCCTAACTTCCCACCTGATGCCTGGGAAAAGCATTGGCAAGACTTAAAAGAAAAAGGTTCTATTTACCTGGAAACAACTCATCAAACAAAGACTGGCAAGATATTCCCGGTCGAAGTGCGAGCGACCTTTCTTGAATATGAAGGGAAAGAATTTAATTGCTCATTTGTCCGTGATATAACCCAGCGAAAACAGGCCGAGACAAATATAGCCGCTGAAAAAGAAAGGCTTGCCGTAACATTGCGAAGCATTGGCGATGGCGTTATCACGACAGATATCTCCGGTAATGTTGTCTTACTAAATAAGGTTACAGAGAAACTTACGGGCTGGGGCAATGAAGAAGCCGCAGGCAGGCCCTTGGAAGATGTCTTTCGTATTATCAATGAACAGACAAGAGAGGTTTGCGATAATCCTGTCACAAAAGTACTCAACAGCCGTCAGATCGTCGCTCTGGCCAATCATACCGTTTTAGTAGCAAGAGACGGCACGGAGCGAATCATTGCAGATAGTGGCGCACCTATCATGGACTCAGAGAGCAATATTATTGGCGTGGTGCTCGTCTTTAGAGATGTTACCAAACAACTTAAAACGGAACGAGAGCTGCTTAAAGTGCAAAAGCTTGAATCTGTCGGAGTGCTCGCTGGTGGAATTGCCCATGACTTTAATAATATCCTTGCTGCGATTTTGGGGAATATAAATCTGGCCCTTCATAATGCAGATCTGCCAGAAAGTCCCAAAAAGCTCCTGATGGAAGCGGAAAAAGCCTCATTAAGGGCCAAAGATCTCACCCAGCAGTTATTGACATTTTCCAGAGGTGGCGCACCGATTAAGGAGTCCGCCTCTCTTGATACTGTCATTAGAGATTCCGCAAATTTTGTTTTACATGGCGGCAAGGTTGCCTGTCAGTTTGACATTCCAGATAATTTATTGCTTGTCGATATTGATAAAGGTCAGATTAGTCAGGTCATCCAGAACATTGTCCTCAATGCCAGCCATGCCATGCCGGAAGGTGGAACTGTCAGGATTACCTGTGAGAATATTTCTTCTGATGATATTCTTCCTGGTCCGTTCTCACCAAAGAAGATGTTTGTAAAAATATCTATTCAGGATGAAGGAATCGGTATGGCTCCTAACGTAGTGGACAAAATTTTTGATCCATATTTTACAACAAAACAAAAGGGCAGCGGCTTAGGGATGGCGATAGCTCACTCTATCATAAATAAACATGGCGGGCATATTTCGGCAGAATCTTCGCCGGGGATTGGCACTACTTTTACTATTTGTATTCCAGCCACAGCGCAGACGAAAGTTGCGAAGGAAAAGACAATAGAACCACAAAAGTCATCCGCAAAGACAAGAATACTGCTAATGGATGATGAGGAAATGGTGCGCAAAATTGCTCAAGCGATGCTTACAGAATTAGGCCATGAAGTGGTTCTCTCTGCTAATGGCGAAGAAGCCATTAAGCTTTACAAGGAAGCCGTAAATAATAAGAAGTTTGGCTTCGTCTTAGTGGATTTGACTGTCCCTGGTGGCATGGGCGGCAAAGAGGCAGCTCAGGGCATTTTAGCCATTGATCCCAACGCCAAAATCATTGTTTCCAGCGGCTATTCGAACGATCCGATCATGGCAAAATTTGCTGATGTTGGTTTTTGCGCAGCACTTGTAAAGCCCTATAAGTTGCAAGAATTATCCGAGGTCATAGCTCAATTAGGCTGATGCGGTTCGTTCCCCAGCGCATCCTGCATAGCTTGCCTAGTCCCCGGAGGAGGCTGCCCGAGAACAAAGATTCTCCTGGTTTCCCACAGAAATGAGATGGATAATATAAAGATTTACGCTCCTTTTATAAAGAGCTCAATAAATAGAAACATAAGAACCCTACGCCCAGGGCTCCGTAGACAAAGAGTCATGGTGGACAGTCAGATTTTTTTCTGGCCAGAAACCACACGACCAACAACCCCAATAACACAGAAATGATGAGATATATTACATTATTCATAGGATATGATAGTCACTGTAAAAATTCAATTTAAGGATCTATTAAGGATGATGGACTCGTAAAAACTATAATTCTCTTATTCTTCGTCATTCCCGCAGAAGCGGGAATCCGGTAGTTTCAATATGTTATGGATCCCCGCCTGTGCAGGGATGACGGGATTGGGGACTTTTTACGAGTCCATCAAGGATTACAAATGCCGACATACCGTCCACAACTCTTTATCATCATCTTCATCCTAATGCTGTCTGCCCCAGCCGCGGCGGCATTGGCCCCGAACCAAGTGGCAGTGGTTACCAACAAAATGGTACCAGAAAGCTTGAAACTGGCCAAATTTTATATGGCAAAACGAAAAATACCGCCAGAGAATCTTATTACAATAGAAACCACCGCCAAGGAACAAATAAGTCGAGAAGATTACAACCAGGAAATCGCCCAACCCGTCCGCACCTACCTGGACAAACGCTATGGCGAGATAAAATGTCTGGTACTTATGTTCGGTATCCCCCTTAAAATTTTCCCTCCCCAGCTGTCATTTACCGAGAAATCTGAACTTAGATATCTGCGCTCAGAAATGGATATAATAAGGAAGAGCGGCAATAAGGACAAGCTTAAAGAACAGAACTATAAAATTAAAAAGCTCCGAAAAAGAGACCAAGTAGCCGCTGTTGATTCTGAAATCGCCCTAATTCGCCAGAACAACTACCCGCTATCTGGCTGGCTGCCTAATCCTGCCTATATTGCCCGGCAAGGCCAAGAAAACTACCTGTCCAAAGAGCGCTTGCTCATGGTCAGCCGCCTGGATGGGCCAAATTCTGCGATAGTCAAAAGAATTATTATTGATGCCGTTAACGCTGAAAAAACCGGCCTGGTCGGCAAGGCCTTTTTTGATGCCAGATGGCCCAAGCCTAATGCGGCTAAAAAGTTGTCGGGCTACGCCCTTTACGATAATTCCATCCACCAGGCGGCAACCCTGCTGAAAGATAAAATGGTCGTGGTTCTTGACGACCGCCCCGCTCTTTTCCCCGCCGGCTCAAATCTACCCGCCGCATTGTACTGCGGTTGGTACAGCCTGGCCAAATACGTCGATGCATTTTCATGGCAGCCCGGCTCTGTTGGCTATCATATCGCCAGCGCAGAATGCACAACCTTAAAGAGAAAAGACAGTCAAGTATGGTGTAAGGTCATGTTAGAAAAAGGAATCGCCGCCACCCTTGGCCCGGTAAGTGAGCCGTATGTGCAGGCCTTCCCACCACCGGAGATTTTCTTCGGCCTCTTGACTGATGGAAGATATAGTTTGGCCGAAACCTATATGCTCAGCCTGCCATATCTTTCGTGGCAGATGGTGTTAATCGGTGACCCACTGTACAGGGTGAAAATTTTAAACTGAGACATAGCCGGAGCGAGACACTTTTGAGCTGTTTCCCTTATCACTAATCATCCTTGAACTTCCGAATTTCGGCAAGGTAGCGAGCTCCTTTTTCGGCCTGTTCCCCCAGGCGTCGAATTTTGGCCAGAATTTCCATAAGATGCACCGCCCCTCTGACTTTCATTTCACCACGACTGGCCGCCAACAATAATTTCAATTTCAAATCGTTGTATTTGGTATGTTTAAGCTCAAAAGCGTAGGTTTGGCAGGCGGCGGGATCATAATCATCAAGGCTTTGATCAGCTCGGCCTAAAAGGACAACAGTGTCTTTCAAAAAGTTCAAAACATTCTCACGCAATTCCTGGTTCTCGGGTAAGATGTGTTCCCTGCCCTTATAGTTAGCCACATCTAGAGAAATTTCCGCCACGGCCCGATAATAGCCAGCCACCCGTAAACAATTAGGAAGATGACGATCCACAGCCGTCGGCAAGTTGGTACGCTGTAAACGCACACTGAACTTTTCCACCTCCAAAATCAATTTATCAACAATATTTTTGTCAAGCCGCAAACGCCTGGTGGGACCATCGTGCAGGCTTATGGCTCCCTGAGCCATCTGACGGGCAATACTACCAATCCTTGTTAGTTCCATGGCCATAGACTGAACCGCCATAACAGGCGTATTAAGCACATGTTTATTCAGGAAACGGTATTGCCTCATCCTCATCCACGGTGTGCCACCGCCCCTTTAGAAAGCGAACGAGGTGGCCAGTCATGGGGTATAACAGCATTACCCCCAAGACATTAAATGTAGTGTGAAAAAGGGATAAGAGGGTGGCAGGCGAATTTTCCAGCCCAAAAAACCGCTCAAATTCAGCCAGAAAATAGAGCAGCACCGGCAGAATAAGCAGGGCCACGGCCCCGGTAATAAGATTAAATATAACATGAGCCCCCGCCAGACGTTTGGCATCAGGGCCAGAGCCAACTACTGCCAATACGGCAGTAGAAGTAGTGCCGACATTAGCACCAATAATGGCTGCGGCGGCATCATTTATGGGAATTACATGCCCGGCAGCAGCGGTAAGAATAATAGTGATAGAGGCTCCCGATGATTGCATAAGGCAGGTCATTAAAAAGCCCAGTGCCACAAAAATCACCAATGCCGTGAAGCCCCCTCCGGCAAAAGAGGCAATATCCATATTCTGCCCAAGACCGGCAAAGCCCGACTTCAGAATGTCAATACCGACAAAGATAACCCCGAAACCTGCTACTGCATCACCCAGAGCAGCCTTTCTACTTTCCGGATCAATCAAACGAACCAGCATTCCTAGACCAATCAAGGGCAGGGCGAATAGCTTAATCTTGACCCGAAAACCAATAAGAGATACCAACCACGCCGTTGTGGTAGAACCAATATTACTGCCGTAAATAATTGACACGGCCTGACCAAACTCCATAAGACCGGCATTCACAAAACCAATCACCGCCACCGATACAGCGCTGGACGATTGTGCCAGGGTCGTAATAAAGGCACCGGAACAAATCCCCATGATCCTAGTGCTGGTAGATTTTTTTAAAATATTGCGCAGAGAGTCACCTGCCGCATATTTGAGGCCATCGGTCATCAGGCGCATTCCCAGCATAAAAAAACCGATGCCGCCCACAAGGCTTACCAACATATTTAAATTCATAATTTTCCAATAACCAGCGGTACAACCACGATTGTATGCGAATGCTGTTTACTTAATTTTACCTACCCCCTTCGGGGATAAGTACCTTAACGGCGGTCTGCAAATTATTAAGTCTATATGACCTGCCGAGCTTTCCTATTTTCTATGACATAAGTCCAGCAGTGGGGGACTAAAGTGAAACAACTCCCTGGCGCAGCATGACAAGACCGTTGTGATCAAATCCAACTACAGTAGAGCCTAACCCCCCTGGGGCGAAACCCGCATCGACAACCAAATCCAATTTACAGCCAAATTGTTCATTAAGGTCAGCTAAACTAATGGCTGCTGATTTGCCGGAGATATTGGCACTTGTGGCAGTTATGGGACTAGCGACCAATTTCACCAACGCCTGGGCCACGGGATGAGAGGATATACGAACCCCAACCGTACCGGTTCCGGCAG